>NZ_WFQN01000030.1 GCF_015487065.1 Nitratifractor sp. | reverse complement strand
CTGGCCCGCACCAAGGTCTACGCCGAAGTGGACGGCTGGGTGAGCAACATCAACTTCCAGGTCGGCTCCCAGGCGGTGGCCAACAAACCGATCCTGGCCCTGGTGGACCGGCACACCTTCTGGGTCTTCGGCTTTTTCCGGGAAGATGCTGTCTCCGATATCAAGGTGGGCGACGAGGCGAGAGTGACCCTGATGGCCTATCCCGACACGCCGCTGAAGGGGAGGGTGGAGTCCATCGCTTGGGGCATCACCCCGCCCGACGGCAACCCCGGCCCCAATCTGCTGCCCAAGGTCAAACCGGTCTTTCAGTGGATCCGCCTGGCCCAGCGGATTCCTGTACGCATTGCGTTGGAGAAGCTGCCGCCGGAGGTGAAACTGCGTGTGGGGATGACCGCTTCGGTATTGATCAAAAAGCAATGATCCGTTGTCAAGAGAATGTCGAAGTGTTTCAATACGATGTTGTTCCCATTCTGTTTACTCAGGTTCTATGTTGCTCGTTTTTTTCAGAAAATTTCAAGCAAATCAATATTGACTAATATAATTATCATATAATAAAAAGGAGGGGGGAGTGAATATGCAAGTGAATAATCAGAAAGATCTTTTGAAAAAGAGACGTTTACCTGACCATTTTTCCGAATTGATAGATGCCCTCTCCGATATCGTTTTTCAGCTGGATGATCAAGGTTGCATCACGTACCTCTACTCAGAAGGCGAGGAGAATCCTTTTGATCTCCATAAAGAAGACGTGATCGGACGGGAGCTGAAAGAGGTTTTTCCTGTTTCCGTGACCCACCATCTTGACAATGCCTTTACCGAGGCGCAGCGTCAGGGGAAACTCCAGGTTGTGAGATTCTCTGTCAAGCAGCGGGGAAAGGAGAAAAATTTCGAAGGTCGGATTATCCCCACAGGCGGAAAAAACGCACACCGTAAAAGCGCCATAGTGATCCTGCGGGATATCACGGCCGATGTCAATTCCCGGGAGTATTTCAATCTCATTAAAAAAATCTTTGAAGAGTCCACAGAGGGGATGATGATATTTTCTCCCCGAAGCAACAAGGTCTTTTTCAATGAAGCCTTCTTTCGAATGTTCGGGTTGAAACTTGATGAAAATCCGGGAAAACGGATCGAAGATTTTGAACGATTTTTCAAAGCGGAACAGTTTGCGATGATCAGAGAATCGATTCGTAAGCACGGATCCTATCACGGCGAAGCGACCCTGATACGCCCCGACGGCAGCCGAATCAGCGTCTGGCTCAATTACGACCGTCTGCAAAAGGTTGAATCCGATGGCGATGGGACCTACGAAATCGCCATACTGACCGATATCTCGGAGTTGCAGGAATTTCAGGAAGAATTGCATTTTTCCGCAACACATGATGTGCTGACAGGACTGCCCAACCGTCGTCTGCTTATGAACCATCTCGAACAGGCGATTCAACGCTGTGTGCGAAATCACCGTTCCGGCGCACTCTTTTTTATCGATTTGGATGACTTCAAACAGGTCAACGATACCCTGGGACATAGTGCCGGGGATACAGTGCTGACAGAGTGTGCCAAAAGGATTCGATCCGCCATTCGCAAAAGCGATATTTTCGGTCGGCTTGGCGGCGACGAGTTTTTGCTGATTGTCGAAGAGATCAAATCTCCCGATGATTTGATGCATTTGGCGCATAAAATCATCAATGTGGTCAATCAACCATTTGATGTCGGCGGATTTCAATACCATATCGGCGTCAGTATCGGTGTGGCGACCTTTCCCAATGATTCAACGAATCGGGAGGAGTTGCTTCGCTACGCTGATATGGCGATGTATCAGGCCAAAGAACAGGGGAAGAACCGTTACCGTTTCTATTCCAATACGCTGGATCAAAAACTCAAACGCCATTCGATGATAGAGAATATCCTTCGTTATGCTTTAGAAAACGACGGGTTCTATCTGGTCTATCAACCCAAAGTCGATCTCAATACCAATATGCTGACAGGATTGGAGGCTCTGATACGCATCGACGAAAAGATCGCGGGACCGTTGCACCCCCAGGAGTTTATCCCCATCGCCGAGGGAAGCGACCTGATACTCAAAATCGGCCAATGGGTCTTTGAACGATGTTGCCAGACAATGGCGCAATGGAAGCAGGAGTATCAAGTCAACAATATAGAGATCTCGATCAATCTCTCTCCACGGCAATTGATGGATGGAAATTTCGCCGATTTTGTAGAGCGCGTACTGAGAAAATACGGACTCGATCCTACAATTATCGAATTTGAAATCGGGGAAACGGCTTTTGTCCAGTCGCAGAAAGCAAGTGAACATACGATTAAAAAACTTCAAAATATCGGCTGTAAAATTTCAATCGATGATTTCGGAACCGGCTATACCTCCTTGGCGACATTCAAGAGATACAAAGTCGACAAGCTTAAAATCGACAAGTCTTTCATCGACGAAATCTCCCTTGACGGCAGAGATCAGTCTGTCGTCAAAGCTTCCATCGCTTTGGCCGATGCCATGGATCTCAAAACCGTGGCCATCGGCATCGAAACCGATGATCAGCGACAGACGCTCCGCCTTTTGGGCTGTAAAGAGATGCAGGGGTTCCTCTACAGCGAACCGAAACGGGCACCGGAGATTTTGTATCTATTGTTGAAAGAACGCTGAAAAAATAGTGAATTGTTGTAATTGAGTGGCCAAATATTACGAAAAAAGTAGAGAAAATAAAGATCGGAGTGGCGGAGACGGAGGGATTCGAACCCTCGGTACCCGTTAAGGTACGCACCCTTAGCAGGGGTGTGGTTTCAGCCAGCTCACCCACGTCTCCGTAAGAACGCCGAATTATAATCGAAAAAAGTTGAACCAAAGCTGAAAATTGGCTACAATCCACCTCATCTTGAAGGCAGGAGAGACCATGTTCCAGAAATTTGCGCCGTTACTGATACTGCTGCTCTTTGTCCTGGCGACGATCTTCATTGTCCTGGGTCTTGAAAAAGCCAGCGACATGACCCATCCACCTCAGAAGACTATTCAACAAGGAGAAAAGTGATGTTCGGAAAAAAACTCAAAGAGTACAAGCTCAGCCCCGAAGAGCTGCAAAAGCTCCAATACGCCCTGGTCAAGACCCCCAAGGGGACCATTAAGATCAAACTCTATCCCAAGGAGGCCCCCAATACTGTGGCCAATTTTGCCCATCTGGCCAACAGCGGCTTCTATGACGGGTTGAAGTTCCACCGGGTCATTCCCGGGTTCATGGCCCAGGGAGGATGCCCCCATTCCAAGGACAATCCGCGTCTTGCCGGTACCGGCGGACCGGGATGGGCGATCCGTTGTGAGATCGACAACGGCATTCCCCACAAGCGCGGGGCTCTCTCTATGGCTCATGCGGGCAAAGATACCGGCGGTAGCCAGTTCTTCATCACCTTCGTCGACACGCCCCATCTGGATGGCGTCCACACGGTATTCGGAGGAATAGAGGAGGGGGATACGGAGAGCTTCCGGGTCCTCGACAGTATCGAAATGAATGACGATATCGACGAGATCCGGGTCGTGGAAAGTACCGACTGACCTTTCCGGTCAGAGTTGAATCACCGAGTAGACCGGCGCATCAATTCCTTCCCGTCCTTTGAGAAAGATCAGTTCCATCACAAAACAGCACTCGACACATTGGGCACCCACTTTGTCGATCAGACGTGCGGCGGCGGCAGCGGTCCCGCCGGTCGCAATCAAATCGTCGATGAGGAGTACCCGGGCCGGACGTTCCCGGCAGAGCCCGCCCTCTCCAAAGGCGTCGATGTGGATCTCCACTTCATCGAAGCCGTACTCCAGCGAATACTTTTCCGAAACCGTTGTATAGGGGAGTTTCCCTTTTTTCCGGATGGGAACGAAGCCGATCCCAAGCCGGTCGGCCAGCACGCTTCCAAAAATGAATCCCCGGGCGTCGATCCCGGCGATATAGTCCAGATCGTATCCTGTATAGCGTTCCTGGAGATGGTCCATCAGGGTCTGAAAAGCCTCCGGGTTGTTGAGCAGGGTGGTGATATCTTTAAACTGGATACCCGGTTTGGGAAAATCCGGGATGGTACGGATACTCGAAAGGATCTTTTCTTTTGCCTCGGGGCTGAGTGTCGGGGACATGGGCTCTCCTTTGGATCAGAATTCGAAACCGCCGCCGGTTCCTTTGTTCATACTCTCATAGACGGCGTTGACATACTCTGTACGAATTTCGCACTGAACAATCGCCTCACAGTTGAGGCAACTCTTCAGTCCCTTCTCCTGCTGACAGGCTTTCAGGGTTTCCAGCTTTTGGGCAAGGGCCTCTTCCCATTTATCGGAGGGAAAAGGTTTGACCTGTTGATCAGGCGATGCCATACGCTTCTTTCATCCGGGAGATTTCATAACGGGAGCCGAAAAAGCAGGGGCTGGTGGCATGGGGATGTTCCGCGACGAGCTCCAGGAGACGCTCTCCCCGGTCATTCACAGCCTCCCCGCCGGCAGCTTCATAAATCATGGCAAAAGGAAGGACTTCAAAAAGCAGGCGCAGTTTGCCCTCGGGTTTGTCGCTGGTGCCGGGATAGCTGAAGAGTCCGCCTCCTTTGAGGAGGATCTGATGCAGATCCGGAACCATCCCGCCGCTGTAGCGCAGGCGATACCCCTCGGCAAAGAGAGAATCAATGAAGGCTTTGTGCGTCGGGGACCAGTTTTTCTGGGTACCGCCGGGGGCATTGAGTTTGCCCTTTTCTTCCAGACGGACCTCGGCGCACTGGAGATTGAAAAGCTGACTGCTGCCGCAACGGTAATGCTGTACGACGGCATCGTCCGCCGTGACCGTCACCATCTCCAGCCGGGGACCGTAGACGATATAAGCGGCAGCCCGGAGAGTCGCACCGCAGGGCTCGCCCTCATAGATGCCGAAGATGGTCCCGACAGAAAAATTCACATCGACAATACTCGATCCGTCCAGCGGATCGTAGCAGACCGTATATTTCCCCTTGGGATGGACCGACATCGGTTCTTCCTTTTCTTCGCTGATAAGCGTTTTGACGATCGGAAGCTCTTTTAGACCGTGTTCTACCAGTTCGTCGGCATAGACATCGAGTTTGAGCTGGTCGTCCCCCGAAGCGTTGCAGTTGTCACTATACCCCATCTCCTGGTCTTTGATAGCCCGGTCGATATCCAGGGCGATCTCTTTGATTTTTTGAAAAATCGATTGCATCTTCAGTTCCTTTCTAGTTTTATGGCATGTCGGTCAATCCAGCGGATGACGGCTTCGGTGTCATTGAGATCGAGAATATCAACCCCCTCGGGGAGGACGAGCGTCTCTTGGTCGATACTATCGTCAATCGCGACAGCCTGCAAAACCGGCAGATAATCCGGGTCGATCCGGCCACGGAAAACACCGATCCTGGGCAGAGGAAGATGTTTGAGCCCCTCGACCAGCATCAGATCGAATTCACCGAAGAGCTTTGCAACCTCTTCGACAGTTCGGGGCCGGTGGGAGAAGAGGGTGGTTCGGGTAGGGGAGAGGACCGCCACCTCGGCGCCGCTTCGGAAAAAGCGATCGCTGTCTTTGCCGGGACGGTCGAAATGGGCTTTGTCTTTGGGATCGTGTTTGACGATGGCCACTCTGCGACTCTTTGCCAATCGCTGGGCGATCTTCTCGATCAGGGTCGTTTTGCCGCTGCCCGAGGGGCCGGTGAATGCGATCGCTTTCTGCTCCATTTTTCGCCTTTGTCTCTATTGATTCCTTTGAAAAACAATTCCCGGATCATCTCCGATCGTCTTTTCAGAGGAGTCTCTTCGGATTCAGAGCTGATTGTATACTATCTCTGCTGAACACTGGGAGGTGGAACAGGGAGATCGATATGTTACAATGTTTTAAAAAATGCAGACGATAAGCGGATGGTGAAGGAATGAGTTGTATGGCGGGTAAAAAAACGATCGCGGCAGTGTGGGGAGCAGGGATATTGCTGTTGGCAATAACAGGATGTGCATCCAAAGAGGACAAGGCACTTTTTGAGAAGATTCACTGCCGAAATCCGGAACTCAAAACGCTCCAACAGAGTGAAAAGGCGGTTTTTGGAAAAAGTGAGACCGACAAAACCATCGTTCTTGCCACCTATTTACCCCAAGAGAGTCTTTCAAATTCAAAAGAGACTTTTGTCATCGCTGCCTATCCGTCAGAAGGAATCAGACTAGGGCGCTTCACGCTCGAGAAAAAAGCTCCGATCCGGGTCACAAGGATTCACCGGAAAGATCTTTCTCCTGTACTTGCCCATACTATCCCTACATGGTTTGCACTCTATCGCCTCCAATTTCCCCTCTCCGCAGAAAAGCGTATGCGTTTGCATATCGTAAGCGAGGATGGTGCCAGCCGAGATCTGTTTTTTTATAAAGGGCCCAAATATCTGATAACAAAGCCCAAATTTTAATCTTCTCCCTTTGTGACGTTCGGTCTTCTCCTTAAGCTTGGATACTTTACAATAGTTATGGATAATTACAATGATTAAGGAGAGGATAAGAGATGAAAAGATTAACAGCATTGGCAACTGCGGTATTGATGACGGCAGGAGGCGTAGAGTCACTGGAGGCAGGATTCGGTGACGCCGTAGCAGGTGGTATCGTCGGCGGGGTCGTCGGTTCGGTGATCACCAACGAGATCTATCACAGCGGACGGCATCGCCATTATCGGCACCGTGTCGTCCATCGTCGACCGGCAGCTCCCGTCATGACCGACGAGATGAGGATCCAGCAGGCCCTCAAAAATCTGGGATATTATCGGGGCCCGATCGACGGTCAGATCAACTCCTTCGTCACTCGCAACGCCATCAAGGAGTTTAACCGTGCTTATGAGATTGGTGATACCGCCTATATGAGTCCGCAGGAGCGTGACGCTCTGATCTATCTGGGGAACCTGTTGGAGTTGGACCGCCAGCTTACAGCTTCAGGGAACGATCGACGCTCCAAAACACGCCGCATTCAGGCTGCGTTGAAAGTCTTGGGCTTTTATAACGGCAAAGTGGATGGTTCGACCGGCCCGATGACACGCCGGGCGATCGCCGAGTATCGACGGGCCAACGGCTTGCCGGCCGGCTATACCCTGGGGTATGAAGATGAGTATCGTCTCATCGACACCGCCAAACGCTCCAACGACAACAATATCCAGGAGACGATCGCTTCCCTGAAACGTCTCGGCGCGGCTTCGGCACAACAGCCGTATCAACCTCGACCCGCTTCTCCGGCGGCACGACAACCGGTGATTCTGCAGCCTGCACCGGCACAGGCTCCGGTCCAACCCGCCATTACGCAGGAAGCTCCCGCTCCGATGGCCCCTGCGCCGGCACCCCAACCGGTACAAGGGCAACAAACTCCTCAAGCCGTTCAACCGTCTGCTCCGTCTCCGGTAGATAATTCTCCGGCATCTCAACAACCGGCACAGAATAGCAACGCCCAGTAAAAACTCAGAAAGGAGGCGGAGATGACTAAGAGGGTGATGTTCTCGATGGTCATCGGAACACTCCTGGCAGTAGCGATGCCCTCGGACTATTGTCCCCAGCCGCCCTGGTGTTCCGGAGATCGAAGCCGAATGAGTCCGGGAGAATGAACCGTCTGTAGTGATGAAATCCTGAGTATCGAAGACAATCTTCTCAGTTCAGTCTATCGTTATCTGCAGTTCTACCCAACTGTCGATGTGGAAGCGCCGCGTCGAGAAGAAAAAGAGTGGCTCAGGATCCGGAACCGTCTGGCCGATCGGGACGATCTGATGCTGCTCTATCTACAACGGATCGAACTCCTGGCCAGACGTTTGGCGGAAGCGAGGAGGCAGGCCCCCTGAAATATCAGTGGGTAATCATTCGCTGCGACGGGTAATGGCGGCACCGAGGGAAGCAAGTTTTCCCTGAAGATCCTCATAGCCTCGGTCGAGATGGTAGATCCGGCGCACCCGGGTCGTACCTTCGGCAGCCAATCCCGCCAGGACAAGAGCAGAGCTGGCCCGTAAGTCGGTCGCCATGACATCAGCTCCGAAAAGTTTCTCCACAGGGCGTACTGCGGCGGTGTTGCCTTTGAGCCAGATGTCGGCTCCCAGCCGGTTGAGTTCGCTGACATGCATGAAACGGTTTTCAAAAAGCCGCTCTTCGATCAGGCTCTCTCCCGAAGCCAGCGTTGCCACCGCCATCAGCTGCGCCTGCATGTCGGTAGGGAATCCCGGATACTCCGCCGTAACAATATTGACTTCACGCAGTTCCCCCCGGGCCGGATAGATGGTCACACTGTTTGGGCCGGGATAGTCAAATCCGCATCCCATATCCTCCAGTTTGTCGATGGTACTCTGCAGATGTTCCGCATTGACCGCTTCCAGGGTAATCTGGGAGTAGGTGATCGCGCCGGCACAGAGATAGGTGCCGGCTTCGATGCGGTCGGGGATAATGGAAATCTCTTCGGAGAAGTTCAAAGGGGCTCCTCCCGTTCCCTCCACCCGCAGCCGCCCCGTCCCGACGCCTTCAATCTTGATGCCGCCGATTTGAAGCATTTCACAAAGTTGAACGATCTCCGGTTCTCTCGCGGCATTGATGATCTCGGTGGTTCCATGGGCCAGGGCCGCTGCCATCAGAGTGTTTTCAGTGGCGCCGACGCTGACTTTGTCGAAAACGATCTTGCTGCCCTGCAAACCATGCTCCGGAGCGATCGCATGGACATATCCCCCTTTGATCTCGATGGTGGCCCCCATGGTCTCAAGCGCTTTGAGATGCATGTCGATGGGACGTTGCCCGATGGCACAACCGCCGGGGAGGCTCACTTCACATTCGCCGAAACGGGCGAGGAGGGGTCCCAGAACCAGGATCGATGCCCGCATCTGGGCGACGATCTCGTAGACCGCCCGGGTCGAATTGATCGGCCCGGCATCGATCACTGCGCGGTCCGCTTCATGTTCCACTTGGGCTCCCAGGATCTGGAGAAGTTTCAGTAGCGTCCGGATATCCACGACATTGGGAAGATTGTGGACGGTAACAGGCTGATCACTCAGAATAGTCGCTGCGATGACGGGTAGGGCGGCGTTTTTGGCTCCGCTGATTGTTACGGTGCCGCTGAGGCGCCTTCCCCCTTCGATTTCAAGATAGTCCATAAAACTCCTACCATATATTTATACATCGATTTCGCCATTGTATCCAAGAAGGGTTAAATCGAGCGAGTGCTTCGATATTCTATTATTTAATATAGATTTGATATTTTAAAATAAAAGTTTTGATATTTTTAGATATGTTTAATCTTTGGCCTGCTACTATATTACTTAATATTCAAACAAGAACCTCTTTGAGATGAGAATGGATAAAAGATGAGTGATGCATTAGAGAGACTCAAGGCATTGGGCAGTAAGCTCGATGTAAAATTGAATGAAAAGAAAAAAAAACCGGTACGTCCCAAACAACCTTCATTGATCGAAAATGACGAAAGTTCTGACGTTGCGGTGACCGTCGCCCAAAAACCCGTGTCAAAACCGGTGAAAGAGCAGGGGGCTGCCGCGGATTTGCCGCAACCTTCTGCCACGGATGAAAAGCGTGAAGAGGCCGCAGTCCATGAGGAAAAGAGCGGGGAGGCACGCCGACTGGGACAGATCCTGTTGCACCATCTGGGGATCGACAGCCGTACCGAGCCGGTACGGGCCCAAAACCTGAACCGTCTTGCCGAGCTCTTTTTGCAGTTGGAGATCAATAAAAAAGTGCAGAAGATCGAGGAACTTTTCATCTACAAAGCGATGAATATCAGCGGAATCGGTCTCAAAGAGGAGGATTTCGGTGAAATACGTGAGGGAAAATATGTCCAGGTGATCGCCATCACCTACGAACCGGATAAAAACGGCAAGAAAAAGGCCAAAAACATCTCCCTGGGCTACTTCGGCAAAGCGGAGACTCTGGAACCCGCCCGCAAAAACCAGGTGATCGAGTTTGTCCTGCGCTGGCGCTACGAAAAGGCCTTCCAGAACCTGGAGCACTATCGTCTGCTCCTGGAAAAGGTCCGTCCCAAAGAGAGCCTTTTCTAAGTGAGTGCATTGAAAAACTTCTTTTTGTCATCCTGAACACGCTTCAGGATCCACGGTTTGATATACTTTCCAAGCCCCGGATTCCGGCTTTCGCCGGAATGACGAGGATGATCTCTTCTTTTGTGAAAAGTCCAATCACCTCTCCACCACGAGCAGATCTTTCGGAGAGACAAGAAGTCCTCTCTAATACAATCTTTGTTAAAATCCGCCATCCAAGACCAACAATGAGGTAAATGAATGAACATCGAACTGACTCCCGAAAATCTCCTGATCCAACTCGGATATCCCGTCAAAGAGGCGACACTGGCCCAACTGCAGCGCATCATCGACAACACGCCCGGTTTCGAAAAGTTTGCCAAGCATATTCTGACGCTCAACGACGAAGTGAAGCGCTTCGCCGGCATCGTCGCTCTCTCCAACTCCAAAGACTATCTGAAAGTCAAGACCGACAGTACCAATCCCGAAGAGATCGAAGCCTTCAATGACTATGTCAAGCAGTGGGCGGAGAAGTACAAAGTCGCCCTGGAAAAGGTCGACGGCAAAAACACCTACTATATCCTCGGCCACAAGTAAAAGACTCCATGCCGCTCAGCAGGCTCAATGACGAGCAGCGCCGGGCGGCGACGGCTCCGGCCGGCCGCAATCTTATCATCGCCAGCGCCGGCACCGGCAAAACCTCCACGATCGTCGGGCGGATCGCCCATCTTCTGCAGCAGGGCATTCCGCCTGAAAAGATCCTTCTTCTGACCTTTACCAACAAAGCCGCGGGAGAGATGGTCCAGCGGCTCAAACACTATTTCCCCGCCCAGACCGTCGATCGGATCGAAGCGGGGACCTTCCACGCTGTCTGCTATCGCTGGCTCAAAGCGCGACTGCCCCAATCGACCCTCAAACAGCCCGGCGAACTCAAAACACTTTTTCGCAGTATCTACGAGAAACGGGATCTGAAACGGCTGGGATACGAGACGCAGCCCTTCTCTCCCGCCTATCTCTACGAACTCTACCAGCTCTATCAAAACGCCGCCCTGGAGAGTTTCGATCAGTGGTTTCTTGAGCGGTACCCGGAGCACGAGGCATGGATGGATATCTATCTGGATATCTGTCAGGAGTACGAAGCGACCAAGGAGGAGTACGGTTTCCTCTCTTTCAACGACCTGCTGCTCAAGGTGAAGTCCCGACTGGAAGAAGGAGAACAGATCGGCTTCGACGAGGTACTGGTGGATGAGTATCAGGATACCAATACCCTCCAGGGGGCGTTGATTGACGCGCTGGAACCCGCCTCGCTCTTTTGTGTCGGGGATTACGATCAAAGCATCTACGCCTTCAACGGAGCCAACATCGCCAACATCGCCACCTTTACCGAGCGTTATGCCGAGGCGCGGGTCTACACGCTGCGGACCAATTACCGCTCCGGGGCGGCCATTTTGGCCCTGGCCAACCGGGTCATCGAACGCAACGAACGTATCTACCCCAAAGAGCTGATCGTCGGCAGAGCGGGGGAGTCCCATCCGCCGAAACTCCTGATCTACGAGGAGCTCTTCGAACAGTACCAATCCATTGCCTCGATGATCGCCGAGAGTGCGACGCCCCACAGCGACATGGCGGTGATCTTTCGTAACAATGCCAGCGCCGACGGGATCGAAGCGAGCCTGCGGGAGCGGGGGGTCCCCTGCCGCCGCAAGGGGGGAACCAGTTTCTTTGAAGCCAAAGAGGTGAAGTTTCTGCTGGATCTCTGTTCACTGCTGGTCAATCCCCGGGATATGATGGCCTTTATCCATATTTTTGAATATGGCAAAGGGGTCGGGACCGCCATGGCCAAAGAGATCTTCCAGTGCCTGATCCATTTCGGAGAGGGGGATCTGCGGCGGGGATTGCTCAAACCTGCCGTCACGACTCTGCCCAAACTCAACCCCAACAAAAATACCCAGCTGGGGCTTTTCGACGACGACCTAGAGATCGGTTCTGTCACCCGCTTCGCCCATATGGAGATGGAGGAGGAGATTCGGGCTCACCCGCTGCTGAAGCATCCGAGACTGGGGCAGGACGGGGTACGGTTCTTTATCGAATTCTACCGCTTCTACCGGAGCATCGACCGGAGCCAGCGACCGGCGACGATTCTGCGCAAGGCGGCCGCTTCGCCGCTCTATCAGAGTGTCGTGGCGATGCTTTCGGCCCAGCGGGCCCGTCTGAAGAGCGGAGAGCTGGATCCCGAAAAAGAGGAGCAGGCCAGAGAGAGGATCCTGCGTAAAGCGCGTCTGCTGACGGATCTTGCGACCCACTACTCGGATCTGCATCGCTTTGTCAATGCTATGATTTTAGGAGGCGGAGAGATGAGTGAGGGGGAGGGGGTCAACCTGCTGACAGTTCACGCTTCCAAAGGGTTGGAGTTTGCCGAGGTCTATGTGATCGATCTGATGGACGGGCGCTTTCCCAATCGCAAGCTGATGGAGCGCACCGGGAGCCTGGAAGAGGAGCGCCGTCTCTTCTATGTGGCGGTGACCCGGGCCAAAGAGCGGCTCTACCTCTCCATGGCCCGTTACGACCGGGTCAAAAAGATCGATTTCAAACCCTCCCCCTTTCTGGAAGAGGCCGGTTTGATCCGGTCGGATCAGGGCCCGGCCTCCTCGCCAAAGCGCGTGTGATATAATTCAATCAAAAAAAGGAAGAGCATGAGCAACAAACGTGTCGAGCATCTGGAGAAGATCAAAGATGCCATCAACAAAGCGGATCTGAGTGAAGAGGAGAAGAGCAACGCCTGGAAACATATCGAAGAGTGGTACGCCGAGGATAAAGCTTTCGGCACCCTCTATGAAAAACTGGCCGAAATCTCTCCCAAAATCGAGGCCCTCCTGGAAGAACTCGGCCTGATCTGAGCTCAGCTCTGCGGACGATACCCGCTCAGAAGAAAAGCGGAGTAGTCTCCCTGGGGCTTGCGGATGACCGTCGCATCCCGTATTTCGACATTCTCAAACCCTGCCTCTTTCAACCACTGCACTATCTCCTCCCGATCGAATCCCAAATGTTTCACTCCCGTATCAAGTGTATGGAAACTGCCGTCTTCGGTGTCGATATCACAAAAGGCGGCGAAGCCTCCCGGTTTGAGCAGTGTCAGCAGGTGGCGAAAGAGTACGGGGACATCTTCGATATGATGCAGGGTCATCGTGGAGACAATTCCGTCCACCCGGATCTCGGGGAGTTCATCCCGGCAGAGATCCTGCTGAAGGAGTGAGAGGCGGCAGGGGAGTAGATGAGATTTTTCCTGCAGCTGGGAGATCATCGAAGGGGAGATATCCACGGCGGTGATCTCCGAGACCTCCGGAGCGATCCGCTCTGTCAGCAGCCCGGTCCCTGCACCGAAGTCCAGCAGATGCATTGCCGGACTCAGCGGCAGATGCTTCCGTATCACTTCGGCCATCTCATCGACGTAACGCAGTCGATAGTCGGTTTCGTCGTATCCGGCGGATCGTACTTCAAAATGATCTTTATTCATATTTATTCCTATTAATATGTTTTAATATAAGATTCAATCAATAATAATATCAATTGAAGGCTCTAAAAAACTTCTGGAAAAAGCCATTATATACAGTGGCTCCTGAATCAAATTCTCGACAAGATGTCAGAAAAGGGTCTTTTTTATCGTCTCGTTCTCCTGGATTCGGATCGAATCCCAAAAGAGATCCACATGCTTTTCAAACATCGTAACCGCAGAAGAGGTAGATTTGCCGTCCATTTTGAGCAGAACAACCTGCATCTGATAATAAAAAAGCGGAGCGAAGAACTCGTTGGCAAGCAAAAGCGGATCCGAGGAGCGGATCTGCTCCTCCTGCATCATCTGAAAGAGCAGAGAAGAGAGTCGCTTGACATTCTGCTGATAGAAGTGTTCATGGTAAAGATCGCGGATCTTCTCGTTACGAAAGAGCTCCTGCATCATCAGGCGGAAGAGGGCTTCATTGCGGGGATCGAAACTGATGAGCTTGAAAGTGGTGGCGATACGCGCAAGAAGCTGTTTGCCCGTTTTGCTCTGCGATTCCTCCTCAAAAAGATGTACCAGGGCCGATTCGGTGAGGTTGTTGACCAGTGTCTGCAGGATCTCTTCCTTGTTTTTGAAATGGTTGTAGATAGCCCCTTGTCGTATACCGACCTTCCCGGCGATATCCCGCACCGTCGTGGCCTTGTACCCCTTCTCGGAGAAGAGAGCGAGAGATTCCTCTAGAATCTTCTCTTTGGTGCTCTTGCTTTTATTGTCCATAAAATGGCCCTTTTGAGATGTTTTTATATATTATAATGAACAAATGTTCATAAGTCAAGGGTGAGGAAGGAATTCGTTATGAACATTTGTTCATAACGGAATATAAGTCCTTTTTCCTGAAATGAACAAATGTTCACATCACAGTATATTAGGGTTGATCCAATATGAACACTTGTTCACTTCATCTGCATTGGTATCGTATGATCTATTTTGGGAGGCAACAAATGCAAAAGTGGGAATTGAGAAATGCTGGCGGAGATAGGCCTTTGAAATCTACTATCGACAAGGACACTTTTCAAATAAAAGAGAACCCATGTTCCTGGAAGCCTGGATAAATCCGCTGTGAGGAGATTCCCTCAAACTCATGAATGTCTGTGTATGAACTTAGCCTCGGGTTTCCAAAATCATCACCGCACCAAGTCGCTAGCTCAAACCTTTGTTATTGAATACCGTCGAAGCGTCAATTCTGCTATGTTGTTTATTAGATAGAATATATATTATGTTAACCAGACATAATATCCACTCTCTTCGTGCACCGACTCCTACCGATCAGTTGATCAAGTCGTTATCTTCAAGATCCTTAATGAAGGAGTCAGCGACTATCCCTCACGCTGCTCATTACTCTGAGCTGAGGACTTGAACGCACTCTCAACCAATTTGACGATTTCATCATAATCCCGTTGTTCAACCAATCTTACCAGTCGATCAATCAATTCCGAATCTCTCGAATTGAGCCGATACTCTTGAAACTCCTGAAGAATCTGTCGGCATTGACGCGAACGTCGCCTGGCCGCGTATCGGCTCAGCAGTGTGAAAAGTTCTTTTTTGCGTCCGGGAAGTATTTTGGGTTTGCGCCGTGGTGAGTCATCTTGGGCGATGCTGTCACACTTTTCGCTATCCGTTGTCTCTTTTTCACTTTTTTCAACGGACTGCAAGCCCTGTTCAAGCTCTTCCAATACCGCTTTCAACTCTTGATCGACTCGTCTCCTGATCTGGTGATCTGCGGGGACTTTTTCCAAATCTTCAGCGTAGCGGTTCAACGTCATTGCTCCGATATTGGCGCTAAGCCCTTTGAGGGTATGTGCCGTGCGTTCTATCTCCTCGGTTGAAAGGTTTTCCCAATCAACGGTTCGATAGTTTTTGAGAAACTGTTCGAGTATTTTGCGATAGAGGCGTCGGTTGCCGCCGAAATGCGGCAGCCCTTTTGCCGTGTCAATACTTTGAAAGTGAGGCAGAGGAATACTCTCATCTTCCGGAAGCCCCCTTCCCCCCGGAGAAAGCGTCTCTCCGTTTTCCATCGTTCCAAGATAGCGATGGATCACCGCGTAGAATTTTTCCACATCGATCGGTTTGTTGAGATGATCATTCATACCGCTTCGACGGGTCATTTCTATATTTTCACGAAGGGCGTTGGCCGTCAGCGCGACGATGGGGACACTGGGGTCTTCCAGGCGGATCCGACGCGTCGCTTCGTAACCATCCATCACCGGCATCTGAATATCCATCAGAATCAAATCGTAGCGTCCCGGATGGCGATGGACCATTGTGACCGCCTCCCGGCCATGGAGTGCGATTTCAAGTCGTAGCTCCGGATAGGCATTGAGCAGATTTTTGATAATGATCTGATTGGTTTGATTATCTTCCACCAACAGAATTCGGCCTTTGAGATGTCGGAATTTTCCGAGACGTCTCTCTCGGGCTCCGAGATGTGCCTGCTCGCCCATCATATCGGTTCCCAAAAAGAGATCGCTGAGCACATTGTTGAGGATGGAGGGGTTGACCGGCTTGTGGAGGCAATACTCAGCGCCCGATTCATGTACTTTCGGCGAGAGTAGGACCTGGCGGTCACTGCTGAGCATGATGATCGGCGGAAGGAGCGAATCATCGGGGCAAAGACCGCGAAATTTTTCGAGGAGGAGGAATCCGTCGATATCGGGAAGATTTTGATCCATGAGGATCAGATCATAGAAAAGGTCTTCCCGACATTGCCCTACTTTCTCCAAGGCATCTTGAGCGCTGTAAGCATAGGCAACCGTCAGATCAAAGGAGCGCAAGATCTCTCCCAGGATCTCACGCCAGGCTTCATTTCCCTCTACCAACATAACATGTCGTCCGCTAAAGAGATTGTAGTGCCGATCCTGGGGGTCGAGTTCCTGCAACGGCAATTCGAAACGGAAAGTGCTCCCCTCCCCCGGCGTACTCTCCACTTCGATCTTTCCGCCCATCATCTCCACCAACTGTTTGGAGATGGAGAGTCCCAGTCCCGTCCCTCCGTAGCGACGTGTCGTACTGACATCGGCCTGGGTAAAGGGCCGAAAAAGCCGGGCAAGCACCTCCGGAGACATACCGATTCCGGTATCGTGCACTTCAAAACGGACCCTGTTGGCTCCTCGGCGTTCGATATCCAGGGCGATCTCTCCGCGTTCGGTAAACTTCACGGCATTGCTTAGCAGATTGGTGAGAACCTGGGCGATGCGCAGTCGATCACCCAAAAAGCGTTTGCCCAATTCCAAATCGTAATGGACTGTCAACTCCAGGCCCTTTTCCCGGATCCTCGGCTCACTAACCGCCAAAACCTCTTCGACCGTTTCAAAGAGATCAAACTCCACCTCTTCCAGTTTCAATTTTCCCGCTTCGACCTTGGAAAAGTCCAAAATATCGTTGATGATCTCCAGGAGATTCTTGGCGCTGTTTTCAATGATCTGGACATACTCCTTCTGAGAAGGGTTGAGCTCGGATTGGGTCAATAGATGAGCCATCCCCATGATACCGTTCATCGGCGTCCGGATCTCATGGCTCATATTGGCCAAGAAGGCACTCTTGAGCCGTGTTGCCTCTTCGGCTTTGCGTTTGGCCGCTTCGAGGGCCTGCTGATTGCGAAGCCATTGGGTAACATCCTGCACGTTGATGAGAATTCTCCGGGGATCTTCCAGCAGCGACATGGAGAGCGTGACGGTAATGAATTCTCCGTCTTTGCGTCGGCACTCTTTGGTGTAGTTTTTCAGATGTCCGCGCTCCAAAACCTTCGAGATGGCCTGCCGGGAAGCTTCGAGATATTCCGCCCGGGTCAAGTCGGAACAGTGTAGTCCGAGAAGCTCTTCGCGGCTATAACCCGTCATCTCGCAATAGGCCGGATTGACTTGAAGGAAACGCCCCTCCGCCGGATCAATAATGGCTATGGCCCCCTTGCTCTGTTCAAAAATAGTCCGGAACTCCTCTTTTTGTCGATTGAGCTCCCGAGTGGAGACATCGATCAGATGGGAAAAGGCTCTAAACGTCCAACGCAACGGCTGATCCCGTCTGGACAACTCCTTCGGCAGAGATCTCGTCGGCGGAAGAGCATCACCGCCCTCCCCCAGCGCAAGAATCGTCATGGTTTCATTGAGCAGATGCTGACCGTAGAACTCACCGTAGGTAAAAAAACCGGCCGTGGGAGCCAACATGGCAAAGGGTTCGATCTCTTTGCCGATTGTATCGGGCATGAAACGGCGTCTTGCCATACAGGAGTAGATATAGATCGCCTCAACGGGCTGGCGGGCCAGATCCAGGGCCAGTTCAGGAGCCGCATCCAGGATCAGCTCGGCATTGCCGTAGCCGAACTGCACTTCATCCCCCTCACGAAACTTCCCGGCGAAAACCAGGGAACCGTCCTGAAGCGTATTGATCACCGCTCGGGCGATCGTCTGTCCCTCCCGTTCCATAATCAGAGGAAATTCGATTCCCGTCTCCGGAAGTCTCCGGGCGACCTCCTCCCCCAGATAATAGGCGTAGATCTCCCGGGCAGGCCGATCGTCGATAGTATGAACCACATTGCCTTCCGCCGAGGTGATCCGTAGGCGTCGACCGATAGGGTTCCAGTTGAAACTGTAGCGGTTCGTCACCGTCAATGACGGAGAGCTGAGCGCCACGGCGACGGCGCCTCCGCGTACCACACGATTCCTATCGAAAACATAGGTCCCCTCGAAGCGGGCGGAATCGCCCGACAAACCGCCGGCGACATGCACGGCTTCATCTACGGAAGCGATTCCCTGAACAAAGGCGTCTCCGTCGCCTTCCAACCCGTCGATAAAAGCGATAATCACCCGGGTCTCATTGTCGATCAGGCTTTGGGCTACGGCTCTGCCCGCCGTTTCAAACTCTTCTATCTCTTCGATAAGGTGACTCCGGAGAGAGGTCTTTTCAAAAAGCGTAAAGCTCAATACGTTTTGATCCAGGATCACTTCGCTTCCGCAGATTCCGCCGTCGGTACTGGTCCCGAGAATCACTGCCTGAGGGAAATACCGGGCCAAATCTTTTCGCAGGACATCGAGTTTCAGGGGATCGGGATCACCGCAAAAGGCCTGAATCAACAGGGAGGGAGAGTCGACGATCCCTTCCCGGGAGCAGAGGCTGTTCCACGCTTCAGGGTCGCGATAGCAGGTTACAAGATGTTTCATCAGTCAATATATCCCGTCACTTGGAATCTTTCACACGATTCGATTCAGGTATCGAGAGGGGTACAAACCCGATTTCGACCTTGGTTTTTGGCTGCGTAGAGTGCGTCATCAGCCCGTTTGAGTACCGGATCAAGCGTCTCTTCTCCCTCCAGGTCCACCTGGGAGACTCCGATACTGACCGTCATGGAGACAGCCCCGTCTCCATAGGGGATTTGGAGTTTTTCTATCTCTTTGCGGGTACGTTCCGCCAAAAGCACCGCCACATCCTGCTCGGTATTGGGCATCAGAATCACAAACTCCTCTCCGCCGAAACGGCAGAGTAGATCACTCTCCCGGTAGCGTTCCGTCAGCTTCTCCGAAAGTGCGGTAATGACCCGATCTCCCGTCTGGTGGCCGTAGGTGTCGTTGATCTGTTTGAAGCGGTCGATATCCAAAATGGCCAGGGAGAGCGGATGGTGTTCCCGGCGGGCCAGTTTGAGGATCTTGTCGGCCATTGTGGTAAAGTAGCGGCGATTATAGAGCCGGGTCATAGGGTCGATCGAGGCGAGCAGACGCAGTTCCTCCTGCAGTTCCTGGATTCGCAGGGCGTTGCCCACCCTTGCCAGGAGTTCCCGATGACGAAACGGTTTGGTGATGTAGTCGCTGGCCCCGATTTCGTAAGCATGTTCAATGGATTCATCGTCGTTTTTCGACGTGATGAAAATGATGGGAATATGTCGTAAACTTTTGTCGGCTTTGATCATACGGCAGATTTCGTACCCATCCATTCCCGGCATGAGGATATCCAACAGGATCAAATCGATCTTCTCTTTGGCCAGGATCTCCAGGGCTTCTTCGCCGGAGGTAACGTCGATGACGTCGAAACGATCCAATAATTCCGAGAGTATGTCGAGATTGACGACTTCGTCATCAATCACCAGTATCGTTTTTCTTTTCATATTTTTAGTATAAGCCAAATTTTGATTATTTGAATTGATCTAGCTCAAATTCTTAGAAACAGCAAGTAATTTAATTCTAATAAGTAACATGTGTTTATTCAATTCCAGGGAGTTGATCCGCCCGCTTGATTCAACATTTTGAGCGGATTTATCCGTTTAGGTTGGATGACGGCAATGGGAGGAGTGTTAAGAGCTTGGCTCCTTCGGCTCAATGGAAGCGGAGTCGTCTGTTTTTGGGCGAAATGGAGCAGATAGTTTTCGATAGCCCGGCGTTTGAAACGCCGGGCGGTCTGAAGCGCATTGCTTCCCGAAGCATCTTTTTGATTGAGACTAGCACCGTTGGCCAGAAGTTTCTTGACCAGGAGCAGACTGTTGGCTCGTACGGCGGTGTTGAGTGCGGTATGGCCGAAGGGATCCGGCTGGTTGATTGAGACACCCCGGCGAAGCAAACGGTCCACTTTGGCAGCATCGTAGTGTCGGATAGCATTCGTCAGGAGGCTTTGCCGGGAGCGGGGATCCTGTGTGGGCGTTCTCCGCTGCGAAGGATGGGTGCCGAAATTTAATTTTTCCTTCCGGTCGGCGACCGAGGCGGAAACCGCTGTCACCTTTGAAGGGGTATCGGCGGAGACGGCATGGGGTAAGACACGGCTCTTTGGGCGAAGCGGCTGCTCATTGGAGGCGGCGGCGAAAGTTTTCCTATCCTTCCCGTAATATTTGGCGACATAGAGCGGCTCGGGGCGCAGCCGGCTGTAACGGTTGATCGTTTTGAAATGCCAACCTCTTGCTTTCATCAAACGGATAAAACGGCGGAGTTCATCTGCCGTTTGACGGCTACGGAACATAAAGTCATGGGCGAGCAGCACAACTTTGCCCTGTCGGGCGAGACGGCCGTGACGGTAGAGTCTGTCGATGCAGGCCGCGAGGGATTCCGGGCTCTCGACAGGATGATCGTTACGGTGATTGAAGTGCCACTCCACATCCCATCCGTAGATGAAGTAGCCTTCCCGGGCAAGGGCATCGTATTTCGGCACTTCCCGAGGTCCACGGAGGGCCATAATCGCCCGGTCGTTCCGTGCGACTTCCGGCAAACGCCAGACATTGCGTCCGGCCAGACGAAGATATTTCCGACCGCCGAGAATGATTTGGGCATGTTCCACATCGCTCAGGAGGCCGAAGGTATCACTGTAATAGCGGCTGTAGTGTCCGTTGGCATGAGAAAAGGTATGGTTGGCGATCAGAAGATTGGGCATCGCAAGCTCCTGACGGAAGAGTGCGGGATGCAACCGGGCATGCCGACCGACGCAAAACATTGTCGCGGGAACCCCCTCCTCTTTCAGGATTTTCAAGACATTTCCCGTCCCCTTGAGCGGACCGTCATCAAAGGTGAGATAGAGCTCTTTGGCCTGAGGCTTTTCGACAGTTTTGACATGCTCCTGTACGCTTTGATTCTCATCACAATGTATGGCAAAAGGATTTTGCGGCGGCAGCGTTTCCGAATCAAAATCCTCCCCTCGGTCCTTCAATAAGGAGAGAGGCGAAGATTTGCTGACAGGCTCTTCAATAATCATGGTCATCTTTTTGGTCATATGAACCGAAAGAGTCTCCGGGGTAGAATGAAGCATCGCAGGGGTGACCCCGTACGAAAAACAGAATGTCAAAAGGAAAAAACCGCTGATTCGTAATCCGTAACTCATCGCTTGCGCCTCTTTTTATTAAAAGATATTAAGCGTATTTTAACATAAAAACAATCTATTACTTACAAGTCTAGCAAATGGAAGATAAATTCCCATATTATGGGCATTTATTGTAAATATATTTATTAATATACTTCAAAATAATCCTTGAGAGCTTAAAGAGATATTATAAAATATATTCTTTCCCTGTTTTTGGAGGTGAATCATTCGATATAATGACATTTATTCCAGAGAATTTCTGAATTAATATTAAATAATAGAGCAACCATGGCCAAAAAGAAACGACGACACTACATCAAACTCAACAATCGAATCAAAGAACTCTTCGGCGGTCTCCCCTTTGACGAGGCGGTGACGCAATTGGATGATGATCTGTTGATGGAACTGACAATGCTGCTGCAGCTGGATCTGCCCTCTTCCGATCGCGGAGAGATGATCCGGGCATTGCGACGGGTCTGGAGCGACGGTGACTATGGAGTGCGCAAAACCATCGTGGACTATCTGATGGAGCGCAAAAAGGGAGGCGGAGGCAAGCGTCCTGCTGCCGCCGCCGCGCAGGACAAGGTGGAGCGGATCCTCTCACTGCTGGAGGGGACGGAACGCAGCCGGGAAGAGGAAGAGGCTTTGCTGGAGCATTTTCTGCCGATGCGCAGCGGCAAAATCACCCGGGAAAAACTGCTGAACAAACTGGCCTACCTGCGACTCCACCGACGCCTGGATCGTCTGCAGGAAGCTGTGGAGGCGGAGATTGGCTCCGATGACCGCCTGGAGTTCGTCCATCCTTTTGTCTTCAAACTTTTCGGCAACCGTTTCACCCGGCATCTCCTGGTACGCAGCGAGCCGATCGACCTGGCGGAGCTGCTGAACCGGGGGGATGAGGCGGCGCTCAAAGCGCTGCACTCTCTCAAAGAGAAGGCGATCGCCGAACGTCAGCAGGAGATCGACACCTTCCTCTCGACACTTTCCGAGCATCGCTATCTGAGCGAAGAGGAGATCATCGACCACCTGCGTCGGACTCCCATGGAGGGGGATCTGCGCCATACTCCCCTCGACTACGCCGTCGTCGAACGGATCGTCCATGCCATCGATCCGAAGCTCTTTCTGATCCTCAGTGGTGACCATTTCATCCTGGAGCGGGAGAAGGAGCTGGAGCTTTTCGATACCACGGTGGGGTACCGTCTCTCCCTCTCCTACGAGCGCAACTTCATCTATGCCGCGATCTGGGACGGCAAGCCGCTGCCGATCAGGGAAGATCTGGCGGCACTCAAGGAGCACACGCTGGAACATTTCAACGTGGCACTTCAAACCCTGCGGGAGCGGATGGAAGAGATGGCCGAAGGGCTGGAGGTGGAGGCGGCGACGATGGAGCGCTATATTCTCCAGTTTCTCGAACCCCAGCTCATCGCCTCGGGTAAACTCAAGATCAAGGAGAAGACCAAACGACGCATCCTCTACCACTTCGGGGAGTACTTGCGCCCCCTCAAAGAGAAGAAGATGCGCGAAGAGCTCCTGGCAAAAACCATCCGGGACTTCAAGCTCCTCTTCCCCTTGGCGCGTCGACTGAAGCGGCGGATTACCTTCCACGCCGGCCCCACCAACAGCGGCAAGACCTACGCCGCCATGGAGCGGCTCAAAAAGGCCGAGACCGGCTACTACCTGGCGCCCCTGCGGCTCCTGGCCCTGGAGGGGTACGAGGATCTTCGCCGCTCCGGTATCGCGGCATCGCTGATTACGGGCGAAGAGGAGATCATTGACGAAGAGTCCACCCATATCAGCTCCACCATCGAGATGGTCAATATGGAGGTGGAGGTGGAGTGCTGCGTCATCGACGAGATCCAGATGATTGATGACCGGGACCGTGGCTGGGCGTGGGCCAACGCCCTCATCGGCGCCCCGGCCAAGGAGGTGATCCTCACCGGTTCCGCCAATGCCGTGGCCGCCGTGCAGGAGGTCTGTGACTATCTGGGGGAGGAACTGGAGGTGATCCATTTCGAACGCAAAAACCCTCTGGAGCTGATGAGCCATCCCGTCTCGCCCCGCAAGATCCGCCCCAATACCGCTATCGTGGCCTTCTCCCGCAAGGAGGTGCTCTCCCTCAAGCAACAGCTCTCCGGCCGCTACAGTGTCTCGGTGGTCTACGGAAACCTCTCGCCGGAGGTACGTCGGGAAGAAGCGCGCCGTTTCCGGGAGGGGGAGAGCCAGATCCTGGTGGCCACCGACGCCATCGCCATGGGGCTCAATCTCCCGATTCAGACGATCCTCTTCGCCAAGGACAACAAGTTCGACGGTCTGCGCCGCCGGGAGCTCACCACTTCGGAGATCCTGCAGATCGCCGGCCGGGCCGGGCGCTACGGGATCCACGAACACGGTTATGTGGGAGCCCTGGATGCGGGAACGCTCCAGACCATCGCCCGGCGCTTCCATGCGCCGCTGCCGGAGATCCGCCTCCCCTTCTCCGTGATGGCGAGCCTGGATCATGTGCTGCTCATCGGGGAGATCCTCGAGACCGACAAGCTCCTGGAGATTCTGGAGTTTTTCGCCCAGAACATGGAGTTCGAGGGGCCTTTCAGGGCGGCCAATATCGACTCGATGATGGAGGTGGCGGCCATCGTGGACGAGTATACGCTGGATCTGCGCTCCCGCTATCATCTGGCCTGTGCGCCGGTGAGCATCGGCTCCCCTTACATCGAATCGGTCTTTCACCGCTATCTGGGGCATCTGGAGCGGGGTGAAACGGTCCCTTATATCCCGCCCCGGGAGCTGCCGGAGTTCGCCTGGACCAACGAAGAGCTTCTCAACGCCGAAGACCGGGTCAAAGAGGTCTCCCTCTATCTCTGGCTCTCTTTCAAGTTCCGGGATCTCTTCCCCGATACGGAAAAGGCCCGCGCCGCCAGAGAACGTCTCAACCGCTTCATCGAAAGCTCCCTACAGAAGGGGGATTTCGTCAAGCGGTGCCGCCGCTGCGGGCGGGAGCTAGATTTTAGCTACCGCTTCAGCATCTGCGAAAGCTGCTACCAGAAGGGCAAACGGGGCACCGGCCGCCCTCCCCGGCGCTCCCATGGCAGGAGAGGAAAATAATGGAGTATTTTGGAAAATCAGATGCCGATGACTCCGTCATCCTGGACTCGACTCAGATTCTTGGTTATTCAAAGCCCTGGATTCCGAGTCAAGCCCGGAATAACAAAGATTTTTCAAGAAAATCAAAAACGAAAAGGTATCTGAGGCTCCTTCCCCTGCTCTGCGGTACCCTCCTCGTCAGCGGGTGCGCACTTTTCGACCCGGCCCCCGTTCCTGAATGTACCGCCTGCATGGCCGTTACCATCGCCCCGCCGCCGGGAGACCGGACTCTCCCAGAAACCCAAAATGGGTTAAACTCCCCCTCATTATTGCCGCGATAGAATGGTGACATTTGCTATGTGAAGGAGGAATTCGGCATGAAAAAACACCCCTATCTCAAAAGTCAGCCCAACGAGGAGGGCTATTTCGGCGAGTACGGCGGCGCCTTTTTGCCGCCGCAGCTGGTAGAGGAGTTTGAGCGTATCACCGAGGCCTATATGAAGCTGCGCAAATCCCATGACTTTCTCAGCGAGTTGCGCCGCATCCGCAAGCACTATCAGGGGCGCCCCACTCCCGTCTATCACGCTAAACGCCTCAGTGACGCTGTGGGCGGAGCCCAGATCTACTTCAAGCGGGAGGATCTCAACCACACCGGTGCCCACAAGCTCAACCACTGCATGGCCGAAGCGCTCTTGGCCAAAAGCATGGGCAAGACCAAGCTCATCGCCGAGACCGGGGCCGGTCAGCACGGGGTGGCCCTGGCGACGGCGGCGGCCTATTTCGGACTGGAGTGCGAGATCCATATGGGTGAGGTGGATATCGCCAAGGAACATCCCAACGTGGTGCGGATGCAGATCCTGGGGGCTCAGGTGGTTCCGGCCACCCACGGCCTCAAGACCCTCAAGGAGGCGGTGGATTCCGCCTTCGAATCCTACCTGAGCCAGCTCGATACGGCGCTGTATGCCATCGGGTCGGTGGTGGGACCCCACCCCTTCCCGCTGATGGTGCGGGATTTTCAGAGCGTCGTGGGGATCGAAGCGCGGGAACAGTATATGGAGATGACCGACGGTGATCTGCCCGAACATGTGGTGGCGTGCGTCGGCGGCGGTTCCAACGCCATGGGGCTCTTCAGCGGCTTTATCGACGATCCGGTAGAGCTCTACGCCGTCGAACCCCTGGGGAAAAGCACCCGTCTGGGCGATCACGCCGCCACACTGGAGTATGGAGAGGCCGGGGTGCTTCACGGGTTCAAATCGATCCTGCTCCAGGATGAAAAAGGCGAACCCGCCCCCGTCCACTCCGTCGCCAGCGGCCTGGACTACCCCGGCGTCGGGCCGGAGCAGGCTTATCTCCACGATATCGGCCGGGTCCACGTGGCCGGCGCCACCGACGAGGAGACCATCGATGCCTTCTATGCCATCAGTCAATATGAGGGGATCATCCCGGCCCTGGAGAGCTCCCACGCCATTGCCTATGCCATGAAACTGGCCAAAAAGCATCCCAACGACGCCATTCTGGTCAATCTCTCCGGTCGCGGTGACAAAGATATCGACTATGTGGTGGAGACCTTCGGTGTGCGGCAGTGGTCGCCGGAGGCATAGGAGCTTCTAAGGAAACGCAGATTTCCGTGCCCTTTCCGTCGGGAAACGTTCACCTGGAACTACCTCGTTCCTATCCGTCCCCGGTGGGAACGTCTACAAGACCGGTGGACCTTATGCTAGGGCAATAACTATTTTGTGCATCAGGTAGGCATTCCCACCAAGATGGTGGGAACGAGTAGAAAAGCATAGCTAGGGATAATATTAAATAATATCTCTATGCTTCACTCCCTGAAATGATGATCCAAACAAGGGTAGAGAATTCCCTTCTTCGAAGCGATTCCAAAAATGGTCAGTTCTGTCTGTGTCTGCCGGGCACACTCCTCTACTCTCTCACGCTCCTCGGGGGCGAAGGCCACCAGCATCTCATACTCTTCCCCGCTCTCCCCGATCTCCGGCGGGATCTGCATCGTGGGCTCCAGAGCTAGGTCGTTGGCCGCCAGGAGCTTGTTGGTGTCGCAGTAGAGTCCGTCGGAGATGTCCATGCCGGCTTTGAGATAGGGGCGGCAGGTTTTGACGAAGTCCCTTCGCAGGCTAGGCTCGTAAAAGCGGGAATCGGCCGGGATCGTTTCGCCCCGCATCAGCGCCTCCAGATCCCGTTTTGACTCTCCTGGCTTTCCCGTATAAGCCAGCAGATCCCCCGCCACCAGGCCCCGGCGCAGGAGCGGGGCGTCGCTGTGGGAGATGAGGGTGATGCTCAGATGGAGCCGATCGCCTCCGACCGTATCCCCACCGATGATCTCACAGCCGTACTCCGCCGCCGTGGACTCCAGGGCCTCGACCAGCTCGTCGATCTCTTTTTCCTTCATATTACGAGGCAGCATTACCGTGACCAGGGCGTATTTCGGGTCGGCATTCATCGCCACGGCGTCGGAGAGGTTCACCAGCATCGCTTTGCGCCCGACCTGAGCCGGACGCATCCACTCCCGCAAAAAGTGCGTTCCTTCGCAAAAAGCGTCGGCGCTGTAGATCATCCCGTCGATGAGAGCAGCGTCATCCCCGATATGTGGGGAACGGAGGCGTCGGATGAGGTAGGCTTCTTTGTCGATTCGCTTCATAGCGGCGATTGTAACATAATGCTCTATAGGCTCTATTTTGGGTAGAATGTCATCATAAAAACAAAATCACAGATTTTATTTCTTCCGGAAAGCCGGAAACATGAGCACCGAATCAAAGAAGATTTGGGTGAGGATCGGCGTTGCGACTGATCCAAATAGACAATTTCAGTAAAGGATCTGAATTGATATTCGATGATATAGCTTCCATAGAATCCTTGAGTATCGAGGAGCGGGAAAAGAAGATCGGCACGATCCGGAAAGCCCCCTGCTCCCGCCGTCTCCACCGTTCCAATATGATGCTCAATCCTCTCAACTTGCATCATCTCAACCGTTTGGACGATCTGGAAGCTGACTGGGTGACACTCAATCTCGAAGATGCCATTGCCCCCTCCCGTAAAAAGGAGGCGCTCATCAATATCGCGCTCTTCCTCTCCCATCTGAAATCCTCCCCCTCCTGCATTGTAGTCCGGGTCAATCCTCTGGATCAGGGGGGTAAAGAGGAGATAAAGTTTCTGAACGATTTTATCGTCGATGCTATCCGAATCCCCAAAATTCGTAGTAGAGATGAGATCGAGACAGCTTTGGGACTGATACGGCAGGACCGTCAACTGCATATCTCTCTGGAGACCAAAGAAGCCTTTCGGGATCTGGAACATTGGGGGAGAATCGATCAAAGACTCACCACCGCCAATCTGGGGATTTTGGATCTCTTGGCGGACCTTGGACTCCCCCATCGGCTGGTCACCCGGGGGCCCGGCAACCCCACAGCCGAAGCGATACTGAGCCGTTTTTTGCTGGGGGCGAGAACGGCAGGGCTGCTTCCCGTCTCTTTTATGTATCAGGATTATCGGGATCTGGAGGGGTTTCGGCGTTGGTGTGAACGGGAACGGGAGATGGGCTTCACGGCCAAAGCCTGTATGGGGCCCGCCCAGGTGGAGATCGCCAATGCCATCTTTAGCCCGTCAAGTGAGGAGCTACGTCGGGCCCGGGAGATCAGGGAGGCGTTTGAAGAGGCTAGTGCCCTGGGTATTCATGGTTTGATGCATGACAAATACGGTTTTATCGATGAGCCGATCTACCGGGATGCTCTCAATCTTCTGGACTCTTCCCTGCACTGAGTTCCTGCACTGCCGTTACAGGACAGGCTTCGCACTTTTCCATGATCTTCATCCAGTCCCGGTCGAAATGCTTCAGAATGAAGCTTCGGCGGTGAGGCAGGAGACATTTCGAGCAGTCCTGATGGATGGCATTGTCTGTCTCGAGTGCTCTGCCCTCTTTGGCGTCGATGGCGCAGAGGCTGTAGCGCACTATTCCATCTACCTGATCGATCCCTTCATCACAGAAACGAAAAGAAGGACAGCCGCAGAGGTAGCAGTTGAGATCCTCCATCTCGTGGCACTTTTCGTTTTTGGCATAGAGCGGGCAGAAGTCGGGATGTTTCTGCTGCATATTTTCATAGCGGAAATAGTCCACCAGGGCTTCCGGACTCATGGGTGGTAGGCTCTCGATGATGGCACGGTGACGACGGCTATGTGATTCAAACCATTCGCGATAGGTCAACCTTTTCTCCTGCTCTTCCGTTATAATAAACCCAAAGTTGGTGTGTGCTGAAAGCTGTAATGGGCAATTGCGTCCCTGGATTCCGGGTCAAGCCCGGAATGACGGAGCTTTTTCGGACCACTCAACAAGCATAGCAAAAAAGTGAGGACGATGGAACTGCGAGAGACGATCGAAGGAATGATCGACAAACCCCTGGGCCGGATGCGGGACGAAGAGGCGGTGGAGTGGGTGCTGCGCCGCCGTCTGACCAAAAAAGAGTTCAAGGTTCTCATGGGCCCTCTGCGGGGAGTGAGCGATGCCCAACTGCAGGAAAAACTGAAACTGGATACTCAGCGTCTAAAGGAGATCCGCAGCTCCATCCGCCGCAAACTCAACCGGGATTCGATCAAGCGCGAGCTCTACGAGACGGGGAAAACCTCTTGAACACAGCCGGAGGATGGCGATGAAGCTGCTGGTCAGTGCCCTGGAACACTCCGCCAATGTCCATCTGAAAGCCCTGAGAGAGCATCTGCCCGAGTCGGTGGAACTGGAGGGGATCTTCAGCGCCGATCTTGGAGAGCCCATCGTCGATCTGCGCTCCCTGGCGGTGATGGGTTTCGTGGATGCGGCGAAGAAACTCCCCTTTTTCTATCGCCTGGCGGCCGAAATGACCGAACGGGCCGCCGAGGCGGACAAGATCCTGCTGATGGACTCCTCGGGCTTCAACCTCCCTCTGGCCAAACGGATCAAAAAGCGCTACCCCTCTAAAGAGGTGATCTACTACATCCTTCCCCAGGCCTGGGCCTGGCGCAAAGGACGGATCCCGGTACTGGAGCGCACCTGCGACCGGCTGCTTTCGATCCTGCCTTTCGAGAATCAATACTATAGCAAGGAAGCGCCCATCGAATATGTGGGACATCCGCTGCTCGATGAGATCCACCGTTTCAGAACGGGCAGCTGGGAACAGCGCGACGGCAGGTGGCACTACCGTCCCGGTCCTGACGAGCCGGAACGCTCTACCGCGGAGCCGGAGCGTATCGCCTATCTGCCCGGCAGCCGCCGGGGCGAGATCACCCGGCTGATGCCCCTCTTCCATCAACTGCGCCGCGAACTGGGGGAGCATCGGGCGCAGATCGTCATTCCCCCCTACTTCACCCAGGATCAGATCCGGGAGCTCTACGGTGATCTGAGCGCTTTCGAGATCCGCCATGACACCCATGCCACTCTCTACGAGAGTGATTTTGCCTTTGTCTGCAGCGGTACGGCGACGCTGGAGGCGGCCCTCATCGGAACCCCCTTCGTCTTGACCTATCGGGCCAAAGCGCTGGATTACTTTCTGGTCAAAAAACTCACCGACCTGCGCTATGCGGGATTGGCCAACCTCTTCAGCCTCGACTTCCGGGGACGTCCCATGCACCCGGAGCTGATCCAGGAGGAGCTGAGCCTGGAAAATCTGCTGCAGGCCTACCGGAAATACGATCGAGGACGTTTCGCCGAGGATGCCGCGGCACTGCGCGGCTATTTGAGCCACGGCAGTGCCGCGGAAGTGGCGAAACGGATTCTATTGTAATGTCAAAAAGTAACACTCTCCGACTCTAGCGGGAGATAATCACCCTGTATTCATCTTTCTTATACTTCGTCGGTGTTATAATGAAGCGAAATTCAGCACAAGGACCAGGTCTATGGAAGTGAATGACGTAAAAATCCATCAGTACGACGCCGTCATCGTTGGCGCCGGGCTGGCGGGCCTCGCGGCAGCCAAAGAGCTCAAAGAGGCAGGCAAACGAGTCGCGGTAATCACCAAGCTTCATCCTCTGCGCAGCCACTCCGGTGCCGCCCAGGGCGGGATCAATGCCGCATTGAGTGAGGAGGACTCCACCGAGCTTCATGAGTTCGATACCGTCAAGGGGAGCGATTATCTGGGAGATCAGGATGCCATCGAGCTGATGTGTTCCAAAGCCCCCGAGACGATCCGATGGGCCGAGCGGATGGGAGCGATCTTTTCCCGTCAAGAGAATGGCCGTATCGCCCAGCGCCCCTTCGGCGGCCAGTCCAAGCCCCGCGCCTGCTACGCGGCAGACCGGACCGGACTCACCCTGCTGCAGACGATCTACGAGCAGGCCTTCCGCGCCGGCATCGAAGTCTTCGACGAGTGGTACTGCGCCGATCTCCTCTATGACGGCAAGGGCAAGGTCAAAGGGGTCGCCGCCTACAATATCCGTACCTCCGAGCCGGCGATCTTCAATGCCAAAGTGACCATGTTCGCCACCGGCGGTTACGGCCGGGCCTTCAAGATCAACTCCAACGCCCACGCCAACACCGGCGACGCCCTCTCCATCGTCGCCCGCCGCGGTCTGCCTCTGGAAGATATGGAGTTTGTCCAGTTCCACCCCACGGGTCTGGGAGGATCAGGAATCCTGATCTCCGAAGCGGCCCGGGGTGAAGGGGGACGCCTCTTCAACAGCGAGGGTGAGCGTTTCATGTCCAAATATGCCCCCAACGCCATGGAGCTGGCCAGCCGGGACGTCGTCAGCCGGGCCATTATGCAGGAGATCCGCGAAGGCCGCGGCGTCGGTCCCAAGAAAGACGCCGTCTACATCGACCTGACCCACCTGCCCAAAGAGACGATCCTCACCAAGCTTCCCGAACTCCGGGAGCTGGCCATCACTTTCCTGGGCCAGGATATGCTCAAAGAGCCCATCATGATCGCCGCCACGGCCCACTACTCCATGGGCGGCATCCCCGTCACCAAGCGCTGCCAGGTCAAAAAGAGCCCCGACGAGACTGTCGAGGGGTTCTATGCCGCCGGTGAGTGCTCCTGCGTCAGCGTCCATGGCGCTAACCGCCTGGGAGCCAACAGTCTGCTAGAGGCCCTCTTCTTCGGCCGGGAGGCCGGCAAAGCGATGCTGGAGGATATGGAGCAGATCGAGCTGGAGCCCGCCACGGCCGAAGACGCCAAAGGGATGATCGACAAGGTTAACCGCATCAAACACAACAACGGCTCCGAGCGGGTTCCTCTCCTGCGTAATGAACTCCAGGAGAGTATGACCATGGATGCAGGGGTCTTCCGTACTGAAGCGTCGCTGCAAAAGCAGAAAGAGAAGCTCAAGGAACTCTACGAGCGTTATCAGAATATCCGGATCGACGACAAATCCCACACCTTCAATACCGACCTGCAGGAGGCCATCGAACTGGGGCACCTGATCGACTTCAGCCTCTTTATCGTCGAAGGGGCCCTGGCGCGCAAAGAGAGCCGGGGAGCCCACTTCCGTGAAGATTATCCCAAACGTGACGACGAAAACTTCCTCAAACATACCTATGCGAAGTTCAGCGGTGATTACGATCTGGAACTCAGCTACGGCGATGTGGTCCTGGGCAAGTTCGAACCCCAAGAGAGAAAATATTAAGGAGCGGTGATGAGCGATACGACAAAAAAAACGGCCTCCGAAACCCGGAAAGTGACCATCAAGGCTTTCCGCTTCAATGCCGAGACAGACTACCTGCCCTACTACAAGACCTACGAGATGGAGGTGGGTAAAGACGAGCTGATTTTGGATCTGCTCAACCGGATCAAGTGGGAGCACGACGGTTCCTTCTCCTACCGGCGCAGCTGCCGCCACGGTATCTGCGGGGCCTGTGGGATCAAAGTCAACGGCAAACCGGTGCTTTCGTGCAAGCAAAACGCCCAGGAACTGTTGGATCTCTTCGGTGACGAGCTGGTCTTCGAACCTCAGAGCAAGAAGCGTGCCGTCAAGGATATGGTGATCGACAAAGGGGACTTCTGGGAGAAGCACGCCGCGGTCAAACCCTATGTGGAGGCCCAGGTGGACCCCCATCCCGAGAGCGAGACCCTCATGAGCCCCGAGCAGGTGGAAAATTTCCTGGATGCCGACTACTGCATCCAGTGCGGCAGCTGTCACTATGCCTGTCCCGTCCTGGAGGTCAACGAAGACTATCTCGGGCCTGCCGCCTTTGCCGCCGCCTACCGTTTCAGTGTCGATCCCCGAGACGAAGCGACCGTCGACCGCCTGGAGACCACGGCAGAGCTGGGCAGCGGAGTTTGGGACTGTGTCAAATGCTTCGAATGTGCCGAGGCCTGCCCCAAAGACGTCAACCCCATCGAGAAGATCACCAAGCTCCACAATATGCAGTTCGAGCACCATGTGGCCGAGCGCAACGTGGCCACCAAACATGCCGAGGGCTTCGTCCGCTCCATCAAAAAATTCGGCTATCTGGACGAGCAGGATATCGTCCTCTACTCCGAAGGTCTCGGCGTGGTCAAGCACCTGAGCGAAGCCTTCAAGATGATCAAAGCCGGCAAGGTGCATCCTTTTGACTTCGCCAAGAAAAAGATGCCCCGCAGCAAGAATCTCGACGAGATCCAGAAGCTGATCGAAATTTCCAAAACCAACGAACTGTAAGGACGAGCCATGAGCAAACTGAAATATGCCCTCTATACCGGATGTACCGCCCGGGAATCGACTCCCGAGCTCCTCTCCTCCACCCTGGCCGTCGCCGAGAAACTCGGCATCGAGCTGGTACTGTTGGACGAAGCGAGCTGCTGCGGTGCCAGCCACCTGCAGGACTTTGACGAATTTCTCTCTCTGGTCCTCAACGCCCGCAACATCTGCTACGCCGAAAAGCTGGGGCTGCCCATGGTGACCATCTGCAACACCTGCCAGCTCAACACCGTCATGACCAAGGAGCGCCTGGACCATGACCCCGAACTACGGGCCAAAGTCAACGAGAAGCTGGCCGAAGTGGGCCTGGAGTACAAAGGGACCAGCTCCGTCCGTCACTTCCTCTACGCCCTCATCGACGACTACGGCCTGGAGAATATCAGCGAAAAGGTGGTCAAACCTCTGAGCCACTTCAACATCGCTCCCTTCTACGGCTGCCACAATATCCGCCCCAGCCATATCCACTACAAGCACAACATGCCTCAGCCCGACTATGAAGTGAGTGAGGGGGGCGGTGAAGTTGCGTATGAGGAAGAGGGATTGATGTATAAGTACACCCATGAAAATCCCTATGTTCCCACCTCTCTGGACCGTCTCATCGAGGCGCTGGAGGGCAAGGCGGTCGACTATGAAAGCAAAAACAAATGCTGCGGTTTCCATGTGGATCTGCAAGCGCCCGAGACCAGCAACGCCCTGACGGGCACCGCACTCAGCGACGCTATCGATCACGGTGCCGATGTGGTCGTCACCCCCTGTCCTCTCTGCCAGCTCAATATGGATCTCAAGCAGGAGAGTGCCGGCAAACAACTGGGACGCGATATCGATATTCCCGTTCTGCATATGCCCCAGATGGTCGCCCTGGCCCTGGGCTGTACTCCCGAAGAGATCGGCCTCAAATACAACGTTACCAAGGCGACTCAGCTGGCCTGAGCCGGCGGCGGGGAGCTTCAAATCCCACCTTTGTTTCGGTGGACCCACAGGGCACCACCCTACAGCCGGTCACTCTGCCTCGGACTCGCTCTCCCGGTGATATTCTCCCAAAAATGTAATGGTAAAACAGGCGCCCTCTTCGCGATTGGAGACGGTGATTTGGGAATGCATATGATCCGCAATCATTACCTTGGTCATATAGAGTCCCAATCCGGTACCGTTTTTGTCCTGTTTGGTCGAGAAGTAGGGGTCGAAGATCTTGTCGATGATCGCTTCGGGAATTCCTCCCGCATTGTCGCAGATCTCCAGCGTCAATCCCTCTTCGCGCTCTTCGAGCGTGATGACGATATGCTTTTCGAGGAGGCTTTCGCCCTTTTCAACCAATACATCTCTTGCATTGTTGAGGATATTGAGGATGGCGTGGGCCAATTCGTTGGGGTATCCGGTGTAGACGTAGCGTCCGTCGGAGTGGAAAATGATCTTGATTCCCTGAGCTGTAAATGCCATTTTGCTCATCTGAATCGCATTGTCGATACTCTCATTGATACAAAACTCAGTGGCCTCTTTCTCCGGGCGGTAGAAATTGCGGAAATCATCGATGGTCGTGGACATCTGTTCGACCTGCTTCTGGGCATGATTCTGGAAATAGGCCATAGCATCGTCGTTGAGGATCCCTTTTTTGTAACGGGAGACCAGGAGTTGGATCAGAATCGAAAGGTTGTTGAGGGGTTGGCGCCACTGATGGGCGATCATGGCGATCATCTCCCCCATTTTGGCCAGGCGATCCTGCTGGAGGATGTAGAGCTCCTGCTCACGGTTCTTTTCAAGAGCCTCTTCGATGCGTTCTTCCAGGGTTTCGTTGAGCTCGTTGATCCTGCGGACGAGTTTCCGTTGTCTCCAGTAGGCCAGAGTGATCAGTGAGATGACCAGGAGTGCTACGGCAAGTATCCCCAAAATACTTTTGTAGTCTATCTCTTTGAGGATTCGCTCCGAGGTCCATTTGTCACTGATCGCATAAAAGGTCTCCCGCGGCATCGCATGAAGGATTTTGTTGATGATATGGTAGAGCGTTACTTGATCTTTCCTGACCCCGATACTCAGAGAGCTTTTGACGGGAGCGACGCCGGCCATCTCCAGATCTTTCATCCGATGAATCTGACTCAGATAATTGTAGACCGGCTCGGACATCACCGCATAATCCGCCGCATCGCGCTGAAGGATTTTCAAGGCATCGAGATAACTGTCGGTCTCCAGGATTTTCAGACTCGGATGTGCCTTCTTCAGCTTGGCAAGGACCGGATCCCCCCATTTCCCGACCAGGCGTTTTCCGGTGAGGATCAACGGCTTGCCGCCATCAGAGGCGGTCTGCGGGCGATGCCGAATAAATACCTCTTCATATTCGAGATAAGGAGAGGTGAAGTCAAGCAGCTTGGCACTCCGTTGGTCCCGGGATGCGGCGGCAAGGAGATCACACTCTCGCGTTTGAATCTTATGGAGTGCCTCGTTTCGGTCGGCAACCGGCCGGAAATTGAGATTGAGATGAAGTCTGCGGGTCAGAGAGCTGAGAATCTCTACCGCGATACCCTGCGCTTTGCCCTGTTCGACAAACTCTATCGGGGCCCGATCTTTTTCGATACAGACTTTGGCGAGTCGATGGGTGGTGAGATAGTTCTGCTCTGCCGGGGTCAGCAGCTCTTTGCTGTTGAGTAGCGGGTTGATACCGAACCATTTGTGCTTGAGTTTTTGTAGCTCCTCTTCTGTAACGGTCTTCTGAGCCTTTTTCAGGATTCGAGCGAGGATTTTGTCTTTTTTGGAGACCCCTAGGGCGACATGGCTGACGGCACCGGGATCTTTGACATAACTGGTGGCGATGATGTTGGAGAGCAGATATTTACGCATCAGATAGTCCACTACCACCTGTTTGCCGACCACGGCATCTACTTTGCCGAAGGAGAGGAGCTTCAGGGCCTGGAGCTGATCCGGGACGAGGACCTGGTGGATACCGGGATAGTGTTCGGCCAGATATTGCTGGATGAAAAATCCTTTGACCAGGGCCACTCTTTTACCGTTGAGTTCGGCAAGAGAGAAGTAGGATTGATTGTTGACATTGGTGTAGATCGCGTGCTGCAGATCGATGAAGGGGTCGGTAAAGGCGATGGTTTTTTTTCGCTCCGGCGTGATAGCGATGTTGTCGATGATATCTAGGCGATCAGTATCGATCATTTGCAGAAATTCATACCAGGTATACCCGCTGATATACCGGACTTTCACGCCGATCTTCTCGGCGATCAGATTCATATAGTCGATCGAAAATCCCTTTGCCTGCCCGTTTTCCGTGAAATTGAAAGGGGGCCAGTTGCTCTCATTATGCGCTTTGAGCACCGGATGCTTTTTGAGAAAATCCCGCTCCGCTTTGGTCAGGATCAACGGGGACATCTCCACCCCGCCCCCAAAGATATATTTTTTCAACAGCTCTTTTGCCTGTGCACGCTTCTGCTTGCCGAGAAGATGTTCGATCTGCAAAAGCAAAAGTTTCTGATCGATAGAGCCGATAGGATAGAGTTCCGGTTGAATCAGCCGTTTGACGATCCGGTATTCGTAGCTCAACTCCTCCAGCGTCAGGTCCGGAGCATACTTTTTCCGGATGATATCGATGATCTCATAGGGATGTTGCAGGGCATAGTCCCAACCTTTGATGCTGGCATTACGAAAAGCCAGCGTCCGATCGGGATATTTTTCGGCGACGGTTTGCGAAGTAAAAAGCTCCTGCTGGAGCGAAAGATCACTGTATTTCCCCGGATCGATGATGTTGTAGGAGATCCCCAGACTGCTGAGGCGGTAGAGCTGGCTGGGGAGATAGACGATCATCGCATCAACCTTCCCTTCGATAAAGGGCTTCATCGAATAAGGCTCTTTTGAGAGCTCTATTTTGGAGAGATTGACATCATGCTGCCGAAACATCTCTTTGAAATTGAGGATGAAGTCATTTCGGGAAAAGGCGGAGAGGATTTTACGGCCGGCAAGATCTTCAGGTTTATCGATCCCCTTACGGGCGACGATCACCATGGAGGGCTTTTTAAAGAAACTGGCCAGGAGCTTGACCGGTTCTCCGGCGAGAAAACGTTTGAGCAGTTTGGAGCTGTAGAGACCGTAGTCGGCCCTTCCCTGTGTCACTTCCCGCACCACATCCATTCCGGGGCGAAAGGTTCTCAGTTCCACATCCAGGCCCGCATCCCGGTAAAAGCCCTTCTCTTTGGCGGCGATAAAGCCGGCAAATTCGAAACGATAATCCCAGTTGAGTTGCAAGACGACATGTTCGAGCGAACTCTCTTTTCCCTCACTCTCAGAGGGGGCCTTCATCGCCCCCCACAGCAGTGATATCCCCAGCAGCAACGCCGACACGATTTTAGTACTTTTGATCAATTTTGCTATCTCGTCTCTTTATTAGTTCAGAAAATTTATTATATCTTACAATATAATTCTAAGGTAATTTGCGATAAAATCTGTAGAACCTGTAACAGAAAAAAATTAACAAGAAGGAATTATTCAATGCAAGAAGTGAAAGTATTGCTGGTTGAAGACGATGAGATGACCTCGGAGTATCTGGCGACCTTTCTCCGGGATAGCGGTTTCGATGTCGATACGGTTTTTTCGGTAACGGACGGGCTCTCCTATCTCAAACAGAACCATTACGACATCCTGCTGCTCGATATCAACCTCCCCGATTTCAGCGGGATGGAGCTGCTCAAGAGCATCAAAGGCTCCCTCTCCCTGCCGGTGATCGTCCTGAGTGCCTACGGCGATACCAAGTCCAAGATCATGGCTTTCCGCTACGGTGCCACCGACTACATGGTCAAACCCATCGACCTGGAGGAGCTCGAAGCTCGGATCTGGGTCCAACTCGGCAAAAATTCCCAGATTCCCGCTGATTTCGAGGAAGAGGCTTTCCGGATCGAAACCAGCGACATTCTGCTCTACGGCAAACCGCTCAACCTTACCTGGACCGAGTTCAAGATTCTGCAACTGCTGCTGCAAAACAAAAACCGCACTGTTACACGGGACCGCCTCCTCTCTTCCCTTTCGGCGGTCAGTTCCAACCGTTCGTTGGACAATCATATCAAAAACATCCGTAAAAAGATCGCTGCCCAGGGAGGCAAGAACTTCCTCAAGACCGAATACGGTATGGGATACCGTTTGATCGACACCCCCTAGAACTGATATTTATTGATATGATCACAAAAGGGGCCGCCGTTGCTTCACCTACGGCTCTGCCCTAAAACGCTTCTCTTTCTTTTTTTCATCTCTTTTTCATTTTCACGCTATAGTATCCTGATGAAGAATCAAGCGATGTGAAAAACCTCCGTCGTTCCGGGCTTGACCCGAATGCAGGGCTTGAAGTATCCATTGTGCCGTGGGTCCTGAATCGAGTTCAGGATGACGGAGAGCGCGATTGTTTCGGTTTTTCGGTGTACTCAATAGTCAATAATGGAGGATGAGGAGCGGTATGAACGAGATTCAAATCACCCTGTCGGCCTGGGCCGATCACTTCGGCATCTTCGTGCCCTTCCTGGCCTTTTTCGCCGCCTTTGGAGAGACACTCATCGGTCTGGGCTGGCTGCTGCCGGGCTCGACGATTCTTCTGATTCTGGGGATTCTGGCCGGTCAGGGGGTTTTGGATTTTGGCATCGTCCTGATTGCCGGGATTGTCGGGGCCTTCCTGGGGGATCTGCTCAACTATACGCTGGGCAAACGATACGGCAGTGCCCTGCTGGGCAGACCCTGGCTCCATCTTCCCGAATCGGCGATTCAAAAAGCCCACGACTTTCTCGATAGCCACGGTTCGGTCTCGATCTTCCTGGCACGCTTCATCCCGGGACTCAAGGAGACCGTCCCCTTCCTGGCGGGCTCGGCACGGATGGATCGGGGGAAGTTCATCTTTTGGAACCTCCTCGGGGCCGTCGGCTGGGGCTTCGAATTTGTCGGCATCGGTTATCTCTTCTCCTCCTCGCTGACCCTCGCCCAGAGCATGCTGGGGCGCACAGCGGCGGTAATCGGCTCTTTGGCGATCGCCCTGATCGTCCTGTGGATGCTGATGCGCTTTCTGCAGCGCAGTCTCCCGATCCTTTGGGAGATTCTCCAGGGGATGGCCGCAGGATTTCGCCGCAGTGCGCCGGTGGAGCGTTTCTGTCGACGGCATCCCCGCTTTGTCGCTTTCCTGGCGGACCGTTTCCGCAACGACCGTTTCACCGGACTTCCGCTGACGATCCTGACGCTCCTTTCGGGCTATATTCTGATCCTGTTCGGCGGAATCGTCGAAGATTTTCTCACCCGGGATCCCATCGTCTATCTCGACCAAATTGTGGCCAATCTCATGGCCCAGTGGCGCACGCCGGAGTTGATCCGCCTCTTTACCTGGATCACCTACCTGGGACGCGCGCCGGAGGTGGCGGCG
>NZ_WFQN01000029.1 GCF_015487065.1 Nitratifractor sp. | reverse complement strand
TCCAGCATCTCTTCGCGGCTGAAGATCTCCTGATCCCCGTGGCTCCACCCCAGACGCACCAGGAAGTTGAGCAGCGCTTCGGGGAGGAAGCCCTGGCGCTTGTACTCCATCACATCCATCGCCCCGTCGCGCTTGGAGAGCTTGCGCCCCTGCTCGTTGTGGATCATGGGGACATGGTAGAAACGGGGCGGCGTGAAGCCCAGGGCTTCGTAGACCACCAGCTGTTTGGGGGTGTTGTAGAGGTGGTCGTCCCCCCGAATCACATCGGTCAGTCCCATCAAGGCGTCATCGATTGCCACGACAAAGTTGTAGGTGGGTGTCCCGTCACTGCGGGCGATGATGAAATCGTCCACTTCACTCGCAGCAATGCGGATCTCCCCTTTGACCCCGTCCTCGAAGACGATCTCTCCCTCCCGGGGGGCTTTGATGCGGATCACCGGAGCCACCCCCTCCGGCGGGGTGCCGGTGAAGTCCCGATAGCGTCCGTCGTAGCGGGGGCGCTCCCCCCGGGCCATCTGCTCGGCCCGCAGGGCGTCCAGCTCCTCTTTGCTCATGTAGCATTTGTAGGCTTTGCCCTCTTCCAGAAGCCGGTCGATATACTTTTTGTAGAGATCGAAACGCTGGGACTGATAGATCACCTCCCCGTCGTAATCGAGCCCCACCCAGTCGAAGGCCTCCAGAATCGCCGCCAGCGCTTCGTCACTGTTGCGGCTCAGATCGGTATCTTCGATCCGAAGCAAAAACTTCCCGCCATTTTTGCGGGCCCAGAGCCAGCTGAACAAGGCGGTGCGCAGTCCGCCGATATGGAGATACCCCGTGGGAGAGGGGGCGAAACGTGTCACAACCATATTGATCCTTCAAGAGATTTCTGAGAGATTTTACCCCAAGGGGGCTTTGGCGCGGCTCAGTCGCAATCGGACGGGAGATACTCCGGGACAATCCGACGCAGCATCGCCCGCGGATCCTCAGCCGCCAGGAGCGCTTCGATATCCCCGCGGAGTTTTTCAATGGGATAGTCGGTGGAACCGGCCACATAGATCGATTCATACCGGGTCTTGCACTCCGCTTCGTCGATCAGCAGCTCTTCGTAGAGCTTCTCTCCCGGACGCAGACCTGTATAGACGATCTCCACCTCTCCTTCTTTGCCGTAAAGGCGGATCATCTTTTTGGCCAGATCCACGATTTTGACAGGCTCCCCCATGTCGAGGATGAAGAGCTCTCCGCCCTGGGCGATGGCCGCGGCCTGAAGCACCAGCTGGCACGCTTCGGGGATCAGCATAAAGTAGCGGGTGATCTCCGGATGGGTCACCGTCACAGGACCGCCTGCTTCGATCTGCGCTTTGAATTTGGGGACGACGCTGCCGCTGGACCCCAGGACATTGCCGAAACGCACAGAGACGATCTCGGTCTTGCCGGAGGGAACGTTCTGGGCGTAGAGTTCCGTAATCCGCTTGGTGGCTCCCATGACATTGGTAGGACGGACCGCCTTGTCGCTGGAAATATTGACCACCTTTTCCGCCCCGTAGCGGATCCCCAGATCCATCACATTCATCGCCCCGATGATATTGTTCTCTACCGCTGTATCGGGGTTGGTTTCGCAAAGGGGGACATGCTTGAAAGCGGAAGCGTGAATCACAATCTGGGGCCGCTCCGCCTCGAAGACCCGCTCCAGGCGCTCCCGGTCCAGCACCGAAACCAGTCGAGCAGCCGTCTTCTCCGACCCGATCTGCTCCAAAAGACGGTAGAGGTTGTACTCCGAGTTTTCCACCAGAATCAGACGCCGGGCACCAAAAGCCAGACACTGGCGACAGATTTCACTGCCGATACTTCCTCCCGCTCCGGTAACGAGAATGCTCTTGCCCCGGAGAAAACTGCCGATCGCTTCCCGGTCCAGGTCCTTGGGATCTCTGGCCAGAAGCTCCTCGATGGGAATCTCCTCCAGATGCTCCCTTTCCTCCTCCAGCAGACGAAGCCGTTTGATCTCCCGAACTCCCAGATCTTCCAAACGGTCGATGAGACCGTTGAGTTCCCGAGGCGTCATCTCCTCCGCCACAATCACCGTATGAATTTTCCGCTCCCTGATCAGAGGCTCCAACCGCTCGGGGGGATAGATCTGCAGATTCTCGATTCGGCTTCCCGCCAATCCCTGTTCATTCCAGGTAACGATCGCTTCCGGCTTGTAGGAGGGCTCAGCCAACGTTACCGCACGCAGCAGAGCCGCATCGCTGCCTGCTCCGACAATCAGCGTCGGTTTGAACCCTTCAGGAAGGGTCGATTCCGTCAGCAACCGTTTAGCCATCCGCAGCCCCCCCAGCAGTAAAAAGGAGAGAAAAAAGTCAATGATGAAAATGCTGCGGGCAAACGGGGCAAAATCGGATCGGAAAAGATAGAGCACCAGGGCAAAGACGCCGTAAGCTACCATATGCGCTTCCAAAACCCGGCGCATATCGCCCAAGCCGAAAAAACGCCAGACGATTTGATACTGCCCTTTCCAGGCCATGGCCGATACTTTCAGAGTAGTCAAGACTCCGCAGATGAGCCAAAAATGTTCCAGGTACTTTGCCGGGATATGAAAATTGAAACGGAGCAGATACGCCGTATAGAGAGAAAACATTGAGAGGAGAATATCCGCTGTCAGAAAGAAAAAAAGACGTTTCCGTGTCGTCGGTTTGAACCATGTTCTGAAAGCGATCATCCCAACACCCTCCGAATCACCGAGGCCACCCGCTCCACATCATCGTGTTCCATCGCTGTCCAGCTGGGCAGACAGAGCCCCCGGGCGAAGAGATCCTCGCTCACGGCACCTCCGTAAACTCGGGCTCCGGCAAAGAGGGACTGACAGTGCATCGGTTTCCAGAGGGGGCGGGCTTCGATGTTCTCCGCCTCCAAGGCGGCGATGAGCTCCAGAGGATCCCCCTGGCGAAGGGTCAGAGTCGTCAACCAGCGGTTCCCCCTGCTCCCGGGAATCTCCGGCATCCACTCCAGCACTTCAAGATCTGACAGAACCTCCCGGTACCAATTGAAGATCTGCCGTTTTTTCACTATCCGCTCCGGTAAAACCTCCATCTGGGCCACACCGATGGCAGCCAGCACATTGCTCATCCGATAATTGTATCCCAGTTCCTCGTGCTCGTACCAGGGGGTCGGCTCTCTGGCCTGGGTAGCCAGCTTGCGGGCATGGGCGATGGTCCCCTCATCATTGCCGACCAGCATTCCGCCTCCGCTGGTGGTAATGATCTTGTTGCCGTTGAAGGAGTAGATGCCGAAGCGTCCGAAAGTTCCCGTATGCCGCCCCTGTAGTGTCGCCCCCAGGCTCTCGGCGGCATCCTCAATGAGTACGACGCCGTATCGCCTGCAGATCTCGGAGATTTCGTCCACTTTGGCGCTCTGGCCGTAGAGATGGGTCAGCACGAAGGCTTTGGGCCGCTCTTTTTTTATCGCCTCTTCCACCAACTTGGGATCGGCGTTCCAACTTGCATCACTGTCGATGAAAACCGGTTCGGCTTTTTGGTAGAGAATGGGGGCCACCGAGCCGATAAAGGTAAAGGTGGAGGCTAGCACCCTATCGCCCTCTTCGACCCCGGCCAGGCGCAGGGCCAGATGGATCGCCGCCGTCCCCGAAGAGGTGGCCGCCGCGGCTTTGATCCCGGTGAATTCGCAGACCGCTTCTTCGAAACGATCAACAAAAGCCCCCAGGGGAGCGATGTAGTTGCTTTCAAACACTTCGTCGATGTAGCACCGCTCATTACCACCCATGTGGGGAGGGGAGAGGAAGAGTCGCTTAGCCATCACTCGGTCCGTAGATTTTGCTGGGCATCTGAAGCGTCGTGCTGCCCGCTTTGAGGTTTTTGATGACGATGGAGCCCATGCCGACCAGGCAGGAAGCCCCGACCGACAACCCTTGACGCAGGGTGGCCCGGACCCCGATCATGGTGTCACTCCCGACAGTGACATTGCCTCCCAAAAAGACCAGCGGGGCGATAGAGACATTCTCTTCAATCCGGCAGTCGTGACCGATGACCGCTCCCTGATTGATCAAAACGGCATCGGCGATTCGGGCGTCACAAGAGATCAGGACTCGATGACCGATGTAGACCCCTTCCCCCATCGTCACTCCTTCGCCCAAATCGGCTTTAGGGGAGACGAGGGAGATCATGGGGATGTCATGCTGCCGGATAAATGCCAGAATCTTCCGCCGATTTTCCATTCCTTTGCGGTTGACCGCTCCCACGGCGATATGCACACCGTCGAAACGTTCCCGCATTGTCAGCATCTCCTCCAGGTAACCCAGGTGGGGATAACGGGGCAGGGAATTTTCCCGAGCAAAAATCCCGACGATCTCGTGACCGAGTATTTGAGCCACTTCGATGACCTCCTTGGCGAAACCTCCGCCCCCGATAATCGCTACCCTCGCCATAGGAACTCCACCATCTCCCGGTTACGGTTTCTAGCGAACAGCACCTCCCCCTCAAGCAGCGGTGCCGGCAGCGGACCCCGTACCGGAATCATTCGTGCCTCTTTCATTGCTGCCTGTGCCGCAACCAGATTGTCAACTTCGTAGCAAATGTGGTGCCATCCGCCCCCTTTTTGCAGGAAATTCCAGGTAAAGGACTCCTCTGATCGGGGTTCGATCAGTTCGATACGGGTCGTCCCCCCGTCCACTAGCGTTAGCTGCGCCTTTTGGATCGGATCGTAGAGGGTGCGTAAAACCTGTCGCATGGGCAGATGCCCCAGATAGGCTTCGGTATCGGCGACGACGAAGCCGATATGGTCAATCCTCACAGGGCACCTCCCCCGTCGATCCGGATCACTTCGCCGGTGAGATAGCGGGCCCTGGAGGAGACCAAAAAGGCGATCAGCTCCGCCACATCCTCCACACTTCCTAGACCCAGGGGATAGTCGGCACGAACCCTTTCGATGAAGGCTTCGTCGTAGACGTGGGCGAAACGCTCGGTCATTTCGGTCTGCAAAAAACCCGGTGCGACGGCATTGACCCGAATGGGAGCCAGCTCCAGGGCCAGGCCCCGCACCGCCTGATCCAGGGCTGCTTTGGAGGCGCCGTAGGCGACAATCCCCTTCTCCGCCTTTTGTGCCGCGATGGAGGAGACGAAGGTCAGCGACGGGTGCACCTCGGCATCGTGGACTCCCCGGGAGGCGAAGGCTTTGGCGAAAAAGAGGGGAGCCAGGGTGTTGATGCGAAAGAGCCTTTCGACTTCGTCCGCTTTGAGCATCCGAATCGGCTTGACCGATTGCACCCCGGCGCAGTAGACCACCCCGGCCAAGGGGCCGTGGGCCTTGGCCAGCGCTTTAAGCGTGGGTGGGATCTCCTCCAGATTCTCCACATCGAAAGGCATCGGCGTGACGCCAGCGACTTCCAGCTCGGCCAAACGATCCTCACGGCGGGCCATGGCGAAGATCCGATGCTCTTGGGCCAGACGCAGGGCTGTCGCTCGGCCGATGCCGCTGCTGGCCCCCACCACCAGATAGTTAGCCATCGATCCGATCCCCGGCCAGGGCGATCAGATCCGCCACGGTGGTGAACTTTTCAAACGCGGCGGGCGAGGCTTTGATCCCCAGCTCGTCCAGATAGCTCATCAAGCTCAAGACTCCGATGGAGTCATATTCGTCAATGGTATCCAGCGCCGTTTCGGGCTTCATCTCGGCCTCGGTATCCAGGGCTTCGGCCACCCCTTCGAGAAACTCATCCAGACTCATGCGCTCACTCCTTGAAAAATTTGGGGCTCCGGGGCGACGATCCCGTCGGTCTCCACCAGGCAGGCCCCCCAGCTGAGCCCGATCCCGAACCCCGCAAAAACCGAGTGGAGGGGTTGGGTGGAGAAAGGCTCTTGCAAATAGGCGTTGATAGTGCCCGGGATCGACGCGGAGTTTTGGTTGCCATAACGGGTGACGGTTCCCATAGGAAGCCGCGTTTCATCCACCCCGATCCGCTTGGCGATATTTTGCAGGATATACCGGTTGGCCTGATGCAAAACGAAGTAGTCGACGGCCTCTTTCTCCCTTGCAGCGAAGCTCAAAAGCTCGTCGAACATCTCGGGGACCGCTTTGAGGGTGAAGTTGAAAATCTCCCCGCCGTTCATGACCATATCCACATCCCGGCGCACGGCACCGTCCTCTCGGACCTTGGGCTCCAGTGCTTCGGAGCTGCAAGGGTAGCGGCAGCCGCCGGCGGGGATGATCAGGTGTTCATAGCCGCTACCGTCGCTGTTGAGCACGAAATGACTTGTCGACGCATCCGCGTCGATCAGGATCGCGCTGCCCGCATCCCCCATGAGCGGTGTGAGCACCTTGTCCCGCTCGTAGGCGAATTTGCTCGCCACGTCCCCGACGCAGAGCAGCACCCGTCCCAACCCAGAAGCGATCATCGAATAGGCTACATAGAGGCCGTTGATGAAGCCGCTGCAGCCCAGGTTGATATCGAAGGCCACGGTCCCGGTACCGAGCCCCAGACGGTCTTGCAAAATAATTGCCGTCGAAGGAGCCCGATAGTCGGGGGTCTGGGTGACCATGATCAGGGCGTCGACGGAGGCGGGATCGACACCGCACGATGCGAAAAGCGTCTGGGCCGACTGGGCGCAGAGGTCACTGGTGCAGGCCCTCGGATCGCTGACGATCCGACGGCTATGAAAGCCCATGCTCTTTTTGACCCGTTTGAGGGTTCGCTCGTCGTAGCCGAACTTTTCCGCCTCTTCGTCGATGGTGACCAATCGATCACCTACGGTAGTGACGATGGCCTTGATGGCTCCTTTATCGAAGCGTATTTTAGCCATTCTCTATCCTTTTTTCGATATGCTCCGTGGCACTCTGGACGGTTTTAAAAGGGGTGAGCGCCGGATCCATGCTCTTTTCGTCGGCGATCTGGATATAGCGCCCGTAACGCTCCTGGAGTTTCGCCTCCAGCTCCAAAATCAGATCCAGTACCGCCATGGAATCCAGTGCTTCAAAAAGCGGGGTTCCGGGAGTGGGATTCTCCAGTTCCTCACTTCCCAGATCTTCGTTGACGGCGGCAATGGCCTCGTAGAGGATCGCTTCGATGCTTTCGTTCATGTTTCGCCTTTTTGAATGGTGATGTAAGCTCTACCGGGCTCTTTGCCCCTGTAGCGGTAGAGCTTCGTGCCGTTTTCCGATGTTTCGGAAAGCTCGAATCCCAATGTTTCATAGAGATCGGCCACCTGCATGTTTTTGGGGCTGGGGATATATTCGGCGCTTTCGACTTCGGCTTCTTTCAGGACGATGTCCATGATGCGGTCTTCGATCCCACGGCCCAGGACCCGGCAGCTGAGGAGGAAAGTATCGATATGCCCCCCTTTGACGATGACAACGCCCACGATCCCCATATCCCCCAGATCGTCTTCGACCTTGAAGGAGAAGACGTGATCTTTTCGCATCATCGCCTCCACCTCCGCCTGGGTGTAACGACGGGTGGTGAGGTTGAATTGGTTGGTCTTGTTGATCAGCTGGGTGATCCGATCCAGCTGTCTAAGGTTGTTGCGCCACCAGGTAATTTTGATATGCAGACTCTTGATGAAGCTCTCCATATCGGGAGCGGTTTTGAGGATCTCTCCCCTCGCCCGCTCCGAGGCATACTGTTCGCTTTTGCGCCGATCCTCTTCGGTGACGCGAATCGCCTGCAGATTGGGACGCGACGCCAGAGCCTCGAGGTTTTTGAGGGGCTCTTCTTTGTCGAAGCGGAAGGTCTCCACTGCCGGCAGGGCCCTGGCCACCTCCTCCAGTTCGAAAGGATTATCGTCGACAAAGAGAAAGCTCTCCAATCCCAGATTGAGCTCCCCGGCGATCTCGGCGATGTTTTGGCTTTTGGGCTGCCAGTTGATCTTGGCGACAACGAAATCCTCCAGCTTCAGGGGCATGCGTCGCTTTTCGAAGAGCTCCGCCACGTCGGCTTCGTTGTTTTTACTCACCATGGCCAATAGCAGCCCGCTCTCTTTGAGGGTAAGCAGAAGCTGTTGAAAACGCTTGTAGGCAATACCGGGGTAGTTTTCGTCACAGGCGACCCCCTCCACGCCGTCTTCGCCTACGATGCCGCCCCAGAGGGTGTTGTCACCGTCCAGGACGATCACCTTTTTGCGCTTGCTCTCGAAACGGCGGATCGCCTCGTCGATCAGTTCGGCGACCGCCTGGGCCCCCTCCAGGGTCAAAGGGGATTGAAAAAGGTGGCGGTTCTTTTCATTGTAGAGGCGGCGGTGCCCCATCCGATGTGCTAGGGCGAAGAGATCCAGAATCTCCAGATCGCTGATGCTTCCTTTGAGGGCCTCCAACGCTTCGTTGAGCTCCAGCAGTTTGGCAAAGCTGCGGGTGCGGCCGGCGGTATCGGGGGCGAAAAAGTCGTCGTCCACGTTCCCTAGAAGAATGCGGGCTCGGTTCTTGCCTCGGAAGGTTTGCAGCAGCCCCTCCAGCATCGCCACCCTCTCCATGGCCTTGCCGTCGATATCGCCGTCGTAGAAAAACCTGGGATCCAGCAAAATCACCAGATAGTCGGCCTCCACCGTGCCACTCAGCGTAGGAACGACGGCGTCCAGGTCGGCATAGCTGCAGCGGTACTTTTTGCGCAGTTGTCGCCCCACGGGCTGGACGATCATGTTGGAGAGAAAATGGATCTTCTTCATCGGCTTCCTTTGAATTTTTCCATCGTCGCCTCCCCCTCCTGGCTGATTCCCTCTCGTTTGAAGACCTTGAGCACCGTCAGCCAAAGAATCTTAAGATCCAGCCCAAAGGAACAGTGGTCGACATACCAGACGTCATGTTCGAACTTCTCTTCCCAGCTGATAGCGTTGCGGCCGTTGACCTGGGCCCAGCCGGTAATGCCGGGTTTGACCTCGTGGCGGCGGGCTTGAAAATCGTTATAAAGCGGCAGATACTCCTCCAACAACGGCCTGGGTCCGACGAAGCTCATGTCGCCTTTCAGGACGTTGAAAAGCTGGGGCAGCTCATCCAGGCTCAAAGTGCGGATCGTTTTGCCAACCCCCTTCAGGCGCAGCTCGTCATGCAGCAATTCTCCTTTTTCATCCCGTTCATCGGTCATGGTGCGAAATTTATAGATTGTGAATATTCTACCATCTTTGCCCGGGCGTCGCTGACGAAAAAGAATCGGCCGGCTCATTTCCAAGTAGATCGCCAGCGCCACGATAGCCATGATGGGCAGCGCCGGGATCAGGATCAGCAGGGCCAGTACTCTATCCAGCAGGGGTTTAAGATATTTCCGATAGAACATCGTTTATTGTACCAACTCTTCATAGATCGAAAGATAGGCTTCCACCACCCGGCGCACATCAAATTCATCCACGGCGATACGTCGGCTCTCGTTTGCCAATCGTTCTCGTTTCGCGTCATCCGCCAGGAGTTCCCCCATCGCTTCGGCCAGCACCTCGGCATCTCCCGCCGGCACCAGCAGCCCGTTGCCTTCGGGTCGGACCACCTCCCGGCACCCCGGCACGTCCGTCGCCACCAGGGCTTTGCCCATGGCCGCCGCCTCCAGCAGTGTACGCGGTACCCCCTCTCGATAGCTGGGGAGCACCACCAGATCGCTCAGAGCGATCCACTCTCGGACATTCTCCCGAAACCCCAGGGGCTTGACGACCCCCCAGTCGGGATGAAAGGCCCCTTTGTTACCCGGATCACTCTCTCCGATATAGAGAAAATGGGCCTGATCTTTCAATCGTTGTGCCGCTTCCAGATACTCTCTGACCCCCTTGTCCCGGATCACCCGGGCGATCATCAGAACCACCGGTTTCGGCTCCCCGTCGATTCCGGCGATGCGATGCAACTCTTTTGGAGCCTCCATCGGCCGAAAGTGCTCCGTATCGATCCCGCTACTACGCACCAGGCGCGCCTGTTCTTCTCTTACAATGGCCCGATTCAGAAAATAGCGCATATCATCGCTGTTTTGAAAAATGACACGATCGCTTTTTCTTGCCGTCCAGCGGTAGAGACCCTCGATAAGCCGCCGCACCAGGAGGCTCTTCTTCCCTTCATCGATGAAAAAACTTCCCAGTCCGGTCACGGTCTGGATCCGGTGCCTGGGGGCACAGAGGGCTCCGTAGATATTGGGTTTGTGGGTAAAGGCGTGTACGATATCCGGATCCAGATCTCTCAAGATCTCTGCCAGAGAACGGAGGGTTCGCAGCTCTTTGAGAGGGTTGAGGCTCTGACGCAGGATGGGATAGTGCACCACCTCGACCCCTTCCGCAGTGAAACGGTCAGCATGCTCCCCTTTCGGGCAAACGGCATAGACCCGATGCCCCCGACGCAGCAACTCTTTCATCACCGGGAGGCGAAAACGATAGAGATTGAGATCCAGATGACTGAGAAAAGCGATCTTCATCTCCGCTGTTCCTTCCAGATCTCCAGTGCATACATTGTCCAAAGAATCTTGGCCCGTTTCTCAGCAGAGATTCTGAGCCTGCCTTGCAGCAGGCGGTCGATCCAATCACGGTCGATAAACTGCTCGGTATAGGCCCCGGGAGCCAGGGCCTCGTGAATCTTCTCCCGCAGGAGACTCTCGACCCACTCTTTCAACGGCACTTCAAAGCCCCGTTTCGGTTGGCCGGGGAGGGCAGCCGGAAGATAACGTTTCGCCAATTTCCTCAAAATCTTTTTGGTAGTGGTCCCCGCTACTTTGCAGCGCTCCGGCAGACGGGGCGCCAACTCCAGAATCTCCGTTCCCAGAAAAGGGCTTCGTGCCTCCAGGGAGTGGGCCATTGTCGCGATATCCATCTTAACCAGCAAGTCCCCAAACAGCAGCAGTTCAAAATCGAGACAGAGCATTTTCGAGACGCCTTTTAGCTCACAGGAATCTATCGTTCGATCCAGGGAGGCAAGGTAACGGTTCGCACCGAAATCATAGACCCCCTCAAAAAGATCACTTGTCGCCGACAGATAGGCATCGATTCCCGATTTCCCGGCCAATTGCAGCAAGCGGTAGAGGTAGTTGTAACCGGAAAGCTTCTGATGAGGCGGCGGCAGAACTTTTCCCAGAGGCGAGAACCCTTTGGCCAGCCGGAGTAGCGAACGGTTGGCAAAAGGGACATAGCGGCGATATCCGCCAAAGAGTTCATCGGCTCCATCACCGTTGAGTACGACAGTGACATGCTCTTTGGCCGCCCGGCTGACATACCAGCTTGGAATCGCTGACGAATCGGCAAACGGCATACCGTAGGCCCCGAGGATCCGCTCCACATCCCGCTTCAAATCCAGCGAAAGTGCCAGAGTATGGTGCTGCGTTCCATAACGTCGGGCCGTAAGTTCCGCCAGCGGTGCTTCGTCATACCCTCCATCAAATGAAACGGTAAAGGTCTTGAGTCGCTCAGTATATTCTGCCGCCATCGCAACGATCAGGGAACTGTCAATCCCTCCGCTCAAAAAAGCCCCCACTTCCAAATCAGAACTGAGTATCCGCCGCTTGACGCTTCGACGGAGGCGTCGCTCTGTCTCCTCCAGCAACGCCGCTTCACTCCCCTCAAAGAGCGGCGCCCGGTAGAGATCCCGAATGGAGAAATAGCGCCCTTTCTCTTCCCCGAGATTCTCCAGATTGATCCGTCTCCAGCTTCCGTTCGCGATTCGTTCGACTCCGCGATAGGGGGTGAGCCCCCCCGGGAAAAACCCGCAGCGCAGATAGGTAGCAATCGCTTCTTCATCAATTCGAGGTTTCAACACCCGATCCAGAACATTCAACTCACTGGCAAAAAAGAGACGCTGCCCCTCCCGATAGAGAAAAAGCGGTTTTTTCCCGGCACGATCCACTGCCAGAAAGAGTTCTTTTCTTTTCCGGTCCAGAATCGCCAGGGCAAACATTCCATCCAGATCATTGAGCATGCTGCTTCCGTAACGCCGATAGAGCTGCAGCAATGTCTCGGTATCACTCCGAGTCCGGAAGGAGATCCCGGGCAACAACTGCTGCCTCAACTCCAGGTGGTTATAGATCTCCCCATTAAAGACGATAGCATATTCTTCCTCCTCCATCGGCTGGGTTCCCCCGACAAGATCCTGCACCGCCAATCGGGTATGAAAAAGTTCCGTATTGTCATAGCACAGTCTCCCCGCATCATCCGGCCCCCGGTGGGAAAGCGCGGCAAAAACAGTCTGGGAGGAAACCGCAACATTGATGCCTCCGGCGATCCCGCACATTGTCTACTTCTTCAGTCGATAGACTTTGGCCATCGGGGTCAGAATCACCGGTTCGAAGAGATCCGGATCGTTGTTTTCCAGGACAAAAAGCTGAACATAGGCCGAACGATAGGCCCGCTCATCCAGGAGAAGAATCTTATGGTAGTCGCGCATATCAATCAGATAGAGCCCCTCTTTTCCGGGATAGCGTTTGATCTTTTTGTGCAGCTTTCCGTTGGCATCATATTGGGTTACCGCAATCAGACTGAGCGGCAAATGTTTCTTGCCGCTTGTGACGGTTCCGCTCTTCAGATCCACAAAGGCATCCTGACCGAAAATGATCAGATTCCCCTTGCGGGCAAAGCGATTGATCTGATAGAAAGTTGACTGTCGGGAAGGAGTCCCCGTCTTGAGATCCAACCTGCTAAAAAACTCTATCGTCGGATAGATCCCCATCATCCGGTAGGGAAGATAGTAGTAGACATTCCGACTCCTGGAAGGCAGTTTGAATATCGGCTGCCCCAAAGCGATCAGAAACTCCTCCGGATCAGTGAGGTTATAATCCCTCATCATCATCGCCAGGTAGCTCCCGGATTTTTGGGTGGTATAGGCCTGCTCGGTGTACTCTGTATCCAAACGTGCCATACGGGCACTGGCTAGCTGCGGACGGGTCAGCGCGAAACTGACAGGAAAGTTGACATCGCCGCTGTGTTTTCCCCCGTCGATAAGTGTTTTGACATCACTGTAATAACGAATCGGATAACCGTAATCCCACCAGGCCAGAACATAATCTTCCCGCTGCGCAATCTTTTTCAGACGGTCCAAAACTTCCACCTCCGGTTTGCTAAATACCGTGGGGACCTTATAATCGGATATATGGCGGATATTGGGATAAAGTACCGCCGCGAGAATCAACAGCGAGAGGAAGCGCGCCACCCGTTGCCCCTGCCACCGTTCACCGGCCAGGACTCCCGCTAAACGCTGAGAGAACCAGACAGTCGCATATCCCATTCCCAAGGCCATAGGGGGCACCGCATAGACGGTGAAACGCAATCCCCCCTTCATCGCAAGAAATCCCAACCCCATCATCGGCAATGCCAGCCACATCACCGGATATCGCAGAGCAAAGAGAAGATAACCAATCAGAGAGAGGACAAAAAGCACCGGATCCCCGCTAATCCGGTCGGCAAAAATCTCGAAAGGGATTTTTCCCGCTTCCCGCACCGTTTTGCTCACGGCATAAAAGTGCAGGTCCGACGTCCCTGTCCCTCCCGCTACACTCTCCCGAAACAGATACCCCCGAATCTGGAACCAGATTGGGTCCAATCCCCCCATCCCGACAAAGGCAGCCGCAGCGATCAGCAGCAACGGGAAAATCAGGCGATCGGCTTTTTGCTTTCCGAAATGAAAAAAGAGATAGAGCCCCGTCGCCAATCCCCCATCGACCATCCATCCCAAAGGCAATAGCGCCACCAGCATAAACAGAAGCAGTTTGTAAAGATAGGGATTTTTCCGATCAAAGATTAGGGTATAAATGAGTACGATAGCGGCAAAGGCCGTATTGAGCGGCTCGGCGGCCGGGTACCACCAGGTATAGAAAAGCATCATGAAAGCCGTCAAAATCATATAGCGGTTTTTCTGACTCACCACTGCTTTGATCATTCCGTAGAGAACAAAGGTCGGTAAGACGATTGTCAGCATATCGGTATCGTAATATCCCGCCATCGTACGGTTGTAATAACTCCAGACGATTCCGGCAAGCATCGCCGCCAGGAAACCGACCCAATCGAGTCGCAAAACCCGGCCAATCAGCATCATCGGTACCACCAAGAGTGAGCCGAACAGTGCCGGCATCCAGAGGATGATCGTCTCGAACGAAAAGGGAAGCACCCGGGCCAACCATGCTGTCAGGATTGCAAGGGGTGCCTCCACGGGAGAGAGATCATGGGGCTGATGGTGCCCCGCCAGAATATCCCGGGCACCTTCGGCCCAGTAATAGCCGTCGTTGGTGTTGATCATCACCTGCCCATGCCAGAGAAACTCCGGATGCGTTCCCGCCCAGTGAATCCAGAGATAGCGAACCGCCACGGCAAAACTGTAGGCGATCAGCAACAGGAGAACAAACGTTCCCGTCGAAAAACGCCCCTCTTCTACTTTCAAAAATTCCGATTCCCTATTTTTCATACGCTTTTTATCCTAACTTCCATCTAAAATTCCGACCAGTTCCCGAACAATTTTTTCTTTTTGATATCGACGGATACAGTGCCGACTTTTAGCGGCAAGTTCTCGACGTAAATCGGTGTCATTATACACTGTTTCCATTGCCTGGGCCATGGCTTCGACATTCCCGACCGGCACCAGAATTCCACACTTGACGGTCCGGATCCCCACCTCATGCTTCCGGTAGGAGGTCCGCCCCTCCAAAATCTCCCGTGGACCGCTGTGACAGTCCGTAGAGATGACAGGGGTCCCGCAGGCCAGGGCCTCCACCAAAACATTGGGAAAGCCTTCATGGTTGGAAGCGAAAACAAAGCAATCAGCCCGGCGCATCCAGGCGAAAGGATTCCTTCGCCGTCCTATCAGGTAGACCCGGTTTTCGAGACCTAACCGCTTGATCAGATGCCGCAACGCATCTTTCTGCGGTCCCTCTCCGATAATCACCAGTTCCGCATCGCTCTTTTGGAGTATTGCCAGCGCTTCAATGAGCAGCCGATGGTTCTTTCCCTCGTCAAGTCTCCCCACCGTTAAAAAGGTAAATCCCCCCTTCTTCCAGTTCTTCGGTGGCTCCTGCGCTTCCCCTCGGATTTTTTCGAAATCGAAGGGGTTGTAGACCACGATACATTTTTCCGGGGGTACACCAAAATGCGCGATCAGATCCTCTCGATTCCCGTAGGAATTGGACAAAATTCGGTCTGTCCGGGGATAGAGCCGGCGGATCAGCCACCGGTTGAGCCGGGAGGCGATCCCGGGGTAACCGTATTGCAGCGAGGGCATCGCCCGTTCGCTGATGAGGGTTCTCGCACCGCTTCCCATGCTTTTTGCCAGTACATTGATGTAGTTGGGACGGGTCATGAAACTCAGGGAGAGTCCGATCCCGTTTCGGCGGCAGAAATTCCGGTATCGCCAGGCCAGCAGCGGAAGCTTGAGAAACTTTTTCCACCCCGCTTCCGTCGGATCGGAGCGTTCCAGCCAATGGAGTTCCACCTCCTCAGGCACCGGATAGAAGCACGTCTCGTTCATCAGCACCAAGGCCACCTGATAATGTCGCATCAGCTCCGGCAACAGGACAGAGACAACACGCTCGGCCCCACCGGCTCCCATGGAATAGATCAGGATCGACAATCGTCTTTTCATGCAAGATATCTTTCGCGCCACATCTTGTAGATCAACACAAACCAGAGCTTGTTGACATTGACGTATTCACCGGCTTTGAAGCGTGCAAGCATCTTCCTAGGGTAACGCATATCAATGATTTCATCGTCGGTGAAATATCGATCAAAGAGATCGACAAGGTCATTGCGAAACCATTCAAACATGGGAATACCGAAGCCCATCTTCTTGCGATAGACCAGCTCCTTGGGAAGGTAGCGCTCCAAGACCTTTTTGAGGATGTATTTGCTTTCGCCGTTTCGATATTTGTATTCAAAAGGAATCGAAGCGGCATATTCGATGATGCCGTGATCCAGCAGGGGCTCGCGACCTTCGATTGAGTTGGCCATAGTGGCCCGGTCCACTTTCACCAGGATATCGTGGGGTAAGTAGTTGTAAAAATCCCAGAGCATCATCCCTTGCATGGGGTGGATCTTTTCGCCGAAATCGAAAGGCGCCCGATCGAATGCCGCAGCGGGAAGGCCCAGTTCGGCGATATCGTCGCGGTAGTTGGAGAGAATCGTTCGATAGATCGCAAACCAGTCATCACTGCGTAAAATCTTTTGCAAAAAGCCCAGTTTGTGTTCCATGTTTTTGATGGGGATGCGCATCAGGCAGGGTTCGCATCTGCCCACAAGAGAAGCCATGGTTTTGCGCAAAGGCAGTTTATGGAATTTTCTGCCCAGACGATGGGTAAACCAGTAGCGTTCGTATCCGCAGAAGAGCTCGTCGCCCCCGTCGGCGCTGAGCACCACCTTGACGCCGTTTTCTTTGGCCACCTGGCTGACCAGATAGGTGGGGATGCCGCTGCTGTCGCCGAAAGGCTCGTCGTAGATCTCCACGAAATGTTCCAGAATCTCCTTGGCCTGTTGGGCACCCAGAATCTTTTGGGTGTGGCGGGTGCCCAGATGCTTGGCCACCGCCGCGGCGTAGCCCGATTCATCGTACCCGGCTTCGGCAAAGCCGATGGTGAAGGTGTGGATCTGCCCATAGTGCTTTTGCAAAATGGCGCTGACAAGGGAACTGTCGGTGCCGCCGCTGAGAAACACCCCTACCGGGGCGTCGGAGACCATCCGCAGTTTGATGCCCTCGATGAGCCTCTCTTCCAACTCGTTGATGAGCTCCTTTTCGCTCTTTTGGCCGGGGTGAAAGTGCTCTTCGATACGCCAGTAGCGCACGAGTTCACTCTCTCTTTTCTCCAGGTCGTAGCGCAGCAGATGGCCCGGCGGGAGCTTTTTGACATCGTCGAAGATGGCCAGATCGTCGGTAATGTAGCCGAGGGTGAAAAACTGCGCCAGGGCTAGACGGTCGATCCTCTTTCGGCTGATTGGCATCAACGCCCGCAACTCGCTGGCGAAAGCAAAGTTTTCGGGGGTATCGATATAGTAGAGCGGCTTGACCCCCACCCGGTCCCGACAAAGAGTGAGACGGCGCTTCGTTTTGTCGTAGATCGTGAAGGCAAACATTCCGTGGAATTTGTGCAGCGCCTCTTCGCCCCAGCAGTGCCACGCTTTGAGGACCACCTCGCTGTCGGTGGAGCTTTCGAAACGATATCCCAGAGCCTCCAGCTCTTTTTTGATCTCGCGGAAATTGTAGACCTCGCCGTTGTAGACCATGACGAGATTGTCATACGCCATAGGTTGATGGCCGTGGGAGCTCAAATCGAGAATCGAAAGCCGCACATGCCCGAAAGAAACACATTCGTCTTCATAGATACCGCTGTCATCCGGACCGCGGTGACTGATGCTTGTCAGCATCTTCTCCAAAATATGCCTTTTTTTACCGGCAAAACCTACTATTCCGCACATTGACTACTCTTGGAAAATAGAAACTCATTACATGCCAACCCTCCATTGGCGGTATATAGCTTCTCCAATATAAAGTTTTTTTTACGATAAAAATCAAAGATCTCTTCAGGCTTGGCTGTCTCGAAAGGATATCCACCTATCCAATCTATCAAATCATAATAGATCGACATACCTCTGTTTTTTTTGTACTCTTTATATCGGGTCAAAGGATTTTTTAACATCACAATATCTTTTATGGCACCTTTTGTAGTGTTGAATATGACATAGAATATGGTCCAGAAATATCGCATTACAATATTGCTATTATAGGTTCTTTTAACATATGTCCAATATTTCGTCCAGTAAACCTGAGTATTATAAATTGCAATATATAGTTTCCCTTGTTTTTTTAAGGGAATCGTAATATATTCCAAAGCTTTCCACATATTTCCCGTATGGTGTAAAACCCCCCAAGAATATACTATGTCAAATTTTCCCAAATTTTCCATATAAGATTGATCGAGCACATTCCCCTGTTCGATTTTCCAATTAGGATCATCGGGGAAAAATCTCTCTTTAAGTGCTTTTGTGCATGCTACACTTTGCGGATCGTAATCGAAACTGTACACTTTGGCACCCATCATTTTAGCCGCAAGACTGTGTATCCCACTACCACTCCCTGCATCCAAAAACGTTTTGCCATGTAGATCCCCAAGCCAACGGGCCAGTTCCTCTTTCGCATTGTTGATTTGTTCATCTGTCAAATTGTCTAGAAAACTTGACCAGTTCTTCCCAAAATCGAACCGTTTTTCATGTTTTACGTCATTCGATGACTTCATAGATTTTCCTTTCCGTTTCTTGCACCATCTTGACGGTCGAGAAGTTCGTTTCAATCCGAGCCCGTGCCCACTTCCCAAACTGGTCCAGATCGCGCCGCAACATCTGCTCCAACCCTTCATAGAGCGCCGCAACGTCGTTTGAGGGTACCACAAAACCCGTATCTCCTACGATGAAGGCGCTGTCACCCACGTCGGTCACTACACACGGAATCCCGCAGCTCATAGCTTCGGCAACGGAATTGCTGAACCCTTCTCCAAACAAAGACGCTGAGATGGCGATATCCAATCCATTGTAGATCTCTTCCATGTTTTCCCGTCTTCCAAGCCAGACGAATCTAGAGCCATTGATTTCACCAAGGATCGTTTCGCACTCGTTTTTGATGGACGGATCCCCATCCCCGGCGGCGAAAAACTTCACATTTTCATACCTTTCGAGCAGCGCTTTTGCCGCCCGTGCCAGTACCGGATACCCTTTCATCGGATCAAGGCGGGCGACGATCCCGATGGCAATGTCGTTCTCCCTGAGATCATACCGTTTCCGAAACGCCTCTCGTTTGCCCATATCTCTGCGAAACCGTTCAATGTCGATACCGTTGGGGATCACCACCGCCCGCTCCATACAGAATCCGTTCGTTTCGTGAAAAGCGACGCTGGAACGGGAGTTGGCGATGATCCCATCGACCCTGCAGGAGGATTTCTTTTGGAGCCAAAAAAGGAGTTGGGCCATTTTCCCGTATTTGGAAAGATCCATATCGGAAGCACGAAAGCCCCAGATCAATCTGGTCTGCTTCGATTTGCACCAGAGCGAAAAGAGATTCATCTCTCCCATGAACGAATAGATCACATCCGGCCGTATTTCGTTCAGAAGTCCCCGATATTTCCGGTAAAAGCCAAAAATATCGTACCGACCCTTTTTCCCCAGATTGTAGTATGTAATTCCGGGAATCTCCCGCACGATCGATTCCTGGACACCCCCGTACATCGTGCATACCGTTACCTCAAACTTCGTTTTGTCGATCCCTTTGACCAGTTCGATGAACTGCCGTTCGGCACCTCCGATGTCGAGGGAACGGATCGCCAATACGAGTCGGATCACCTTTCCCCCCCGTGGCTCTCGCTCTCCGCAACACGCCGGATGAGTTGTTCCCACTCGCCTGAAATTTTCTCGATCGAATATTTTTCCCGTACTTTTTTCGCTTCCTCGCCCAGCTTGTTTCTCAACTCCGGAGCTTCGATCAAACGTTCCAATGCTTCTCGCAGCTTCTCTTCGTTCTGATTTTCAACCAGGATCCCATTGATTCCGTCTTCGATGATCTCACCGGGACCGTAGGGACAGTCGAAGCTGACAACGGCACAATCCATCGACATCGCCTCCAGCAAAACGTTGGGAAATCCTTCCCGACTGGAAGAGAGGACGAAAATCGACGCCCGGGCATACCAGTCGAAAATCGCTTTCGTCCTGCCGATCAGCTCGATATTGGAGGCTCCCAGATTTTCGATCAATTTTTCTAGATTTTCTCTCTCGTTCCCTTCCCCCGCGATCACGAGCTTCCAGTCACTCCGACCGGTACCGTGAAAGGCACGGATCAGTTTGTCGAAGCCTTTTTGTTTATCCAGTCTCCCTGCTCCGAGAACGAGTTTTTCTTTTTTAAAAACATTTTTCGAGAACCCGTTTGACAGAGGATTGTAGATGACATGAATATTTTTCAGGTATTTGTAGTTATCTTTGTCCCCGTAAGTTTGCGTCACAAGTGCGTCACTAAAAGGGTAGATAAGCCGTCTCAATCCATTCAGTTTTGGTGATTTCCAGTAATCGAATGTTATTCGTTCAGAGATGATGATTTTATAACCAGAAATTTTCGAAGCGATGACGGCCAAAAAATTGGTCTGCGTCATGAATGAAATCACGACGTCCGGATCCTCGTTTCGCAGGACTTCCACCAATTCTCGAATTCTTCGTAATGTATTCCCCGTGGTATCAAATATATGTTTGGACTCCCTCATAAGGCCGAGCTGAATCAACCGCACCTCATCACTCAATGGGTAAAACGGCGGCTCGTCGGAAATCGTCACAATAACAACTTCGCATGATTGGCTGAAATGGTTCGCCAAAGTCGTCAATACCCTTTCCGCACCGCCCGCAGAAAGGGAGGAAATGACGAATAGGAGCTTCATTTTCCCAGCTTTCCAATATAGATGACATATGGGGAGAGGTATTTCGAATCGAGTCGTATGTTCGTCAGTCGATGAAAATGATACAACGGTTTTCCCGGTACTGCAAGCAGTTTCCGAAGAGCGTTTTCGTATCGATTCCCAGATAAATTGACTACACCTCCTTGGTATAAACCGTAATAATCGCAGAAAAGAGTCTTATATCCGGCTGCTTCATGAGAATCTTTCAGATCTTCTCTTGTATATGGAATATGGATATCATAGACCGCTTGATTCAAAGATTTTTGTAACAGCCCTATAATCCCGTTCATATTGGGGATCAAGGTAACAATGATACCGCCTTTTTTGATATACAACTTGGTATGAGCAATACTGCCTCGTAAGTTTTCGAAATGCTCGAAAACACCAAAAGAAGTTACGACGTCATATTTTTCCGCTTCTTTGTCGGAGAAAAAATCCCTGTAATATATGTTAGCCTCCAGGCCCATCGACTCGTAAATCTGTTTCGTCCGCTCTACGGCTATCGGTTCGTAATCAAACCCGTTGATTCTATACCCGAAATGTTTATGGAAATAAGGCAAATATGAAGAGAAAGCACAGCCGATCTCCACGATCGTTTTTGTACCATCTATCGGTAAATAACGTCGATACAACTCGTGAAGAAGTTTGTTGGTGTAGTACTCAATATCAATTTCGTTAATCAGTGTTTTGCTATCCCACACGGCATTCCAGTATTCTTCACCAGCTTTGTCAGCTCCCATATCCCACCTTCTAATATTCAAACTTTTGAATCCATTGCATTTCGTTTTCAATCCATGTTCACAGTTCGGATAATCCCAGCATAACCCGGATGCGGTTTCTCCAAGCTGCTGGAACAGATATTCGGACAAACCGCCGCAGTTGACTGCCCTGCATCCGTCGCACTTCCTCTTCGGTCCAGTAGTCCCGTGTCGTATCGATAGGGACGCCTTTGTCTTTCCAATAACGTACAAACGGGAAAAACTTCCCTTTTTCCACGAAATGGGTATACCGGATCAGCGGTTCTTTAGCAACAAAAAACCGAGATGCGTTGGCCAACGCTTCCTCCGTCTTGCCTCCACGGACCTCGAATTCCCAGGGATTGAAATCGTATTCGAGCAGTTTTCGCAAAAAATCACGCTTCCAGATTGCAATCTGCAAAGAGGTAGCATAAGGAGGACGCTTTTCGATCGCGATCCGCATAAAGTCGTGATCGAACGGAAGATCGCCCGGAGGATTCGGTACCAGTCTCAGATAGACCGCGTCGTGCTCTCTGACAAAGCGGTAGGTCTTCTCCAGACGCTCATTCGATACTTCCTCCAGGATGGCGAAATCGTCCAACATCAAAATGATGTATTCGGACTCAATCGCATCGAGATATTCCGCCAGACTGCGGGAGAACGAACGGTCTACACCTCGATCGATCAGTTGCCAACCCTCTGGAACTTTGTCAATGTCCGCCTCTCCGTTGGCCCCCAGATAGATCGGCGGATGATCCGGCCAGTTTTTTCGGATGAAATGGTGGGTAATCGGCCACAGATCCGCTGCTTTGGCATGACTGGCGATGAGAACCGGATACATGAATTTCCTTTTCCCCTTCAAAAAATCGTTTTGATTGTACGATTCACCTTGAACGAATAATAGAGATATTTTAGCAGGTGTTTTAGATAAAGTCCCGGTTGTTTGAAAAGTACCCGGGGATAATGCGTGACGAACCATTTCGACTCGAAAAAGAAAGACTCAGGATATCGATCGCGGATATCGGTGCTGAGACTTGCCCCCTCTCGATAGTAGATCCTCAGTATCTTATTGCAAAAGAGCGACAAATTCCCCGCTTCAAAAGCAATCCGGCTCCAGAAAAAACTTTCCGGTATGAAGCGAAGTCCTCTCGCCTCTTCCGGTATCACGAAGGATTTTCTGAGATTGTCGGTCTTGAGTACCGCCCAGGTTTCTCCCAGACCGAGTTTTCTCCACTTGAAAACCGCTTCTTCGGTCGGAACGAGCCTGCCGACAATCGGATAGTCGTTGCCGATCCGGTTTCCGTGCTGATCCTGGCACAGTACACCGATACCGTCGCAGCGTTTGCGCTCCTCCGCCGTCAATCCCATCCAAAGATCGTAAAAAGTCTCGACGGTCTCCGGAACGAACCGGTCGTCACTGTCAGCAAACAAGAAAAGCTCCCCCCTAGCTATAGGGATGGCCCGCAGTGCGGCAGCGGCTTTGCCCCTGTTCTCCTGGCGGATATAGATAATGGGAAACTCCGATTCAGTTTTCCAGCGTTCGATCAGTGCTTCCGTTTCATCCGTCGAACCGTCATCGACCACGATCCACTCGAAAAGATATTCCCCGTTCTTTTTTTGCAATGTCTGATTGCATATACTCTCATAAACCCGATGCAACGTATGAACCCGATTATATGTTGGAGTAAAAAGAGTCAAAAAACGTTCATCCATAAATCTCCCCGTTTTCTACTCTGTATATCTTTTGACATCGATTCAAGGTGCTCAATCTATGTGCCACGACAATGAGTGTCTTCTCTCCACTTACTGCATAGATCTCATCCATCACTTTGGCTTCGGTTTCATTATCCAACGCTGATGTCGCCTCATCAAGTACCAGTATTTCCGGATCATCATAAAGTGCTCTCGCTATGGCAATACGCTGTTTTTGTCCGCCGCTCAATTTGATCCCCCCTTCGCCGACACGGGTATCAATGCCCTTTTGATGGGTCTCCAAAAATTCAAGGATATTGGCCTTTTCAAGAACACTTTTGACCCTCTCCCGGTCGATCTCGCTGCCAAAAGCAACATTCTCCGCAACCGTGCCGTCAAAGAGATAAACACTCTGGGGAATGTAACCTATCTTCTTCCTCCAGCTTTTAAGGTTTTTGGCTTCAAGCAATACATCATCCACATAGACCGCACCGCTTAGCGGTTTATATAAGCCGATAACAATATCGACCAGGGTCGATTTGCCGCTTCCGCTCTCACCGACTAGACCGATTCGCTCTCCCTTTCTGATCTCCAGGTTCACCTTCTTCAGAATCGGCTTATTTTCCTCATAGGCAAAACTCACATTTTCAAGCCGGATCTTCTTTTCGAATACCACCGGTTCATCACCGAGCTCTTCCGGCTCGTAGATAAGCTCATTATGGATAATCTGTAAAGATTTATTGTAAAAAAGAATCTCATTATAAGAGGCGAAGATCCTGTTTACACTCGGCATCAGACGATAAAGTCCCACTACAAATACCATCAAAACAGGCAGAGCCCCCTGAATATCGGTATGATACTTGAGGATAAGATAGATAACAATGATCGCCACAAGACTAAAACCGATCATTTCCAAAAAGAGACGGGGGAACTGTGAAAGTGTCTGATTTTTTATATTGGCCTGCGCAAAACCGAAACTCGCCCTACCAAACTCTTCCAGAAGATGCTCCTCTTCCGATTTGAGTTTGATGATCTTGAAATTGCCGAATGACTTGTTTATCACCTCATAAAATCTCTGTTGGAAACCTTCACGCTCCTCTCCGGCCTTTTTGATCTTGGTCGAAACAAATAACTTTAGCAAAACAAGATTGAAACCCAAAAAAATTGTTAAAAGCAATGTCATTTTCCAGTTGACATAAATCAACATCCCATAAATCAAAATCAATACAAAAACTTCACTCATCATAAACAGAGCTGCTGAAATCAAAGCAACGAGATTATTCGCCTCATTGATGATATTTTTTAGGAGATGGGAACTATTTTTGTCAATAAAACACTGATACTCCATCCCCATATAATTTTCAAACAGCCTATAGGCCAAAAGATGGTAGCGCCCCTGTGCAAATCTATTAAGCGCATAGAAATAAGCCAAATTCAAAACAGCACGAAAAATATAAAAGGCAACCAATACCAAACCGAAAGCTACTACAAAATCAGTCGGTCGTGAAAATCCGAAAATATCATAGACCTTATATAGATAACGGTTCGATTGTATTTGAGTAAAATCACTTGCCACGGAAATAAACGGCATTATAGCTCCTATCCCCACCATCTCGACAAGGGAAATTATTATAGAGAAAAGGAGAAGCCAAAGAAGCAGTATTTTGTCTCTTCTATTTAAAAGTTGATTGAGCTTTTGAAGGATTTGCAATTACAGCCTCCCATCCACTCTGTCCTTATCCATCATTCCCTTGATATCAAAAACCACCATATCGTCATCGCTATTCAGATCCAGTGTTTTGAATTCGTTATGGGCTACAGCCAACACGACGGCGTCGTAATTGGTCGATAGTCTTTGGTCTATGGTTTTTAGTAGTTCGATACCGTATTCGTGTTTGACCTCCTCAGGGTCGGCCCAGGGATCATAGACGTCAACCTCGCAGCCGAAGTCCTGGAGTTCGCGGATCACGTCGATGACGCGGCTGTTGCGGATGTCGGGGCAGTTCTCTTTGAAGGTGATGCCCAAGACCAGGACTTTGGCCCCTTTGACCTTGTGGCCTTTGTGGATCATCAGTTTGACCACTTTGTTGGCTACGTGAATCCCCATGTTGTCGTTGATGCGGCGGCCGGAGAGGATGACCTCCGGATGGTAGCCCACCTCTTTGGCTTTGTAGGTGAGGTAGTAGGGGTCGACCCCGATGCAGTGGCCGCCTACGAGTCCAGGCTTGAAGGGTAGGAAGTTCCATTTGGTCCCCGCGGCGGCCAGGACGTCGTGGGTATCGATGCCAAGCTTGTCAAAAATCAGGGCCAGTTCGTTAACAAAGGCAATATTGATATCCCTCTGGGCGTTTTCGATCACCTTGGCCGCCTCCGCTACCCGGATGCTGGGAGCCAGGTGAGTACCGGCGGTGATAACACTGGCGTAGAAGGCATCGATCTCTTTGGCGATCTCGGGGGTGGAGCCGGAGGTGACTTTGAGGATCTTGGTGACGGTGTGCTCCTTGTCGCCGGGATTGATCCGTTCGGGACTGTAGCCGCAGTAGAAGCCTTCGACTCTCGTTTTTGGTTTTTGGTTTTTGGTTGCTGGATTTTCGGATGAGATGTATTTGAGGCCGGAGACCTTTTCCAGGATGGGGACGCAGACCTCTTCGGTGGTACCGGGGTAGACGGTGGATTCATAGATGACGATATCGTCGGCTTTGAGGACCTTGCCGATGGATTCGCTGGCCTTTTTGAGCGGGGTCAGATCAGGGGTCTTGTGCTCATCGATGGGGGTAGGGACGGTGACGATGTAGACATTGCAATCTTTGATCTCATCCAGCCAGTTGGTGAAAACCATGCCGTTGGCAATCGCCTCTTTGACCTGTGCGTCACTGAGCTCCAGAGTCCGGTCGTGTCCTTGTCGTAGTTCGTCAATGCGCCACTGGGCGATATCGAAACCGACAACATCGTATTTGGTGCTAAAAGCATGGGCGAGGGGAAGCCCGACATATCCCAGGCCGATGACGGCGATTTTTTTATTTCCCATAAAGACCCTCCACCTTCGTATGACTTTAGTATAGTCCATATCATCCCATATGAAACCACTTTCTATATAATTCCCTTCTCCCCTACAGCAGAGATAACGGTGTTGTTTTTCAACATATAATAAATTATTCGAATTGCAAAATTACCATTTTACTCATAGGGTGTCAAATAAAGAATATAGGTTTTTAGAACGATCTTCCAGAACGTCTAAAAAAGTTCGATTTCTTCAAATACACTTTTCAACCATAAAACTCCCGGTACCACTCGACAAACTGATCGATCCCCTCCTGAATCGGCGTCGCGGGCTTGTACCCGAGGTCCTTGATCAAATCACTGACATCGGCATAGGTAGCCGGCACGTCGCCGGGTTGGATCGGCAGGAGGTTCTTCTGTGCCTCTTTTCCGACGGCCTTTTCGATGGCGGTGATGAAATCCATCAGTTTGACGGGATTGTTGTTGCCGATGTTGTAGATCTTGTAGGGGGCTCTGGAGCTGCCGGGATCGGGATGCTTGCCGCTCCACTCGGGATTGCCCTTGGGGGGATGGTCGATGACGCGCACCAGCCCCTCGACGATATCGTCCACATAGGTAAAATCCCGTCGCATATCCCCGTAATTGTAGACGTCGATGGGGCGGCCTTCCAGTATTGCCTTGGTAAAAAGGAAAAGGGCCATATCGGGCCGTCCCCAGGGACCGTAGACGGTGAAGAAACGCAGCCCCGTCGTCGGCAGGCCGTAGAGGTGGCTGTAGGTGTGGGCCATCAATTCGTTGGACTTTTTACTGGCGGCGTAGAGACTGATGGGATGGTCGACGTTGTCGTGGACGCTGAAGGGCATCGTCTCGTTGAGGCCGTAGACACTGGAGCTGCTGGCGTAGGCCAAGTGTCCCACATTATTGTGGCGGCAGGCCTCCAGGAGATTGACGAAGCCGACGATATTGCTGTCGATGTAAGCGTGGGGATTGACCAGGCTGTAGCGCACTCCCGCCTGGGCGGCCAGGTTGCAGACCGCGTCGAAGCGCTCTTTTTCAAAAAGCTCGTCGATGGCGGCGCGATCTTCCAGGTTGAGCTTGACGAAACGATAGTTCTCGTATTTGTCACTCCGAACAGGCTTGGCGTACTCGATCGCCTCGTCCCCAACGATGCCCGTTTCGCGCAGTCGGCCGTATTTGACCCGCACGTCGTAGTAGTCGTTGATGTTGTCGAGGCCGACCACCTCATCACCCCGTTCCAGCAGACGTTTGGCCAGATGAAAGCCGATGAATCCGGCGGTGCCGGTGACGAGAATTTTCATAGAGATCTAGCCTTTGTAGTTTTCGAGGTATTTGGTGTCGAAGTTGTTGGAGATGAAGTCTTCGTTGCGCATCATTTTGCGGTGGAACTCGATGACGGTGCGCACGCCGCCGACCTCGAACTCGTCCAGTGCCCGGCGCATCTTGGCGATGGCCCGGTCGCGGTTTTCGCCCCAGACGATCAGTTTGCCGATCATGGAGTCGTAGTGGGTGGGGATGATGTAGTTGCAGTAGGCATGGGTGTCGATGCGGACATCCTTGCCTCCGGGGGCGATCCACTTCTGGATCTTGCCGGGACTGGGAAGGAAGGTCACCGGATCCTCGGCGGTGATCCGGCACTCGATGGCGTGACCTTTGAGGGTGATCTCTTCCTGGGAGGGAAGAGCCTCCCCTTCGGCGACCCGGATCATCCACTCGATGATGTCGATACCGCTGACCATTTCGCTGACACAGTGCTCCACCTGCAGACGGGTGTTCATCTCCATGAAGTAGAAGTTTTTGTGCTTGTCCACGAGGAATTCGAAAGTCCCTGCCCCCTCGTAACCGATATGTTTCGTCGCCCGCACCGCCGCCTCGAGAAGCTCCTGCCGTCTCGCCTCGTCCAGAACCAGGGCGGGAGACTCCTCGATGAGCTTCTGGTGGCGCCGCTGCATGGAGCAGTCCCGCTCCCCGATGTGAATGGCGTTGCCGTGGCTGTCCCCCATCACCTGCACCTCCACATGGCGGGGGGCTTCGATGAACTTCTCCATATAGAGGGTCCCGTCGGCGAAGGCATTGACCGCTTCGGCTTCGCAGGCCAGAAAGGCATTTTCGATGTAGCTCTCGTCCTCCACGACGCGCATCCCCCGGCCACCGCCGCCGGCGGCGGCTTTGAGGATGACGGGGTAGCCGATCTCTTTGGCCAGTTTCTTGGCAGTTTCGGCGTCGGGGACGGCTCCGTCGCTTCCGGGGATCGTCGGCACACCCGCTTCGGCCATCACCTGCTTGGCCTTGGATTTGTCGGCCATCATCTGCATGACCTCCACCCCGGGGCCGATGAATTTGAGGCCGTGGTGGCCGCAGATCTCCACGAAGTTCTGGTTCTCGCTCAAAAAGCCGTAACCGGGAAAGACCGCATCACACTCCGCCAGCTCCGCTGCGGAGATGATGGCGGGGATGTTGAGATAGCTTTCGTGGGCTTTGGGACCGCCGATGCAGATGGCGGCGTCGGCCAGCTTCAGATAGTGGGCATCTTTGTCGGCGGTGGAGTAGACCGCGACCGCTTCTTTGCCCATCTCCTTGATGGTCCGGATCGCCCGCAGAGCGATCTCTCCCCGGTTGGCGATGAGGATCCGCTTGATCTCAGCCATCTCAGAGCTTCTCCACCCGGAAGAGGGGTTTGTCGTACTCCACCGGCTCGCCGTCTTCGACCAGAATCTCCAGGATCTTGCAGTCGTATTCGGCCTCCAGCTCGTTCATGATCTTCATCGCCTCCAGAATACAGAGGGTCTGGCCTTTGCGGACGGTATCGCCGACCTTGACGAAAGGAGGAGAATCGGGAGAGGGCGCCGCGTAAAAGGTCCCGACCATGGGGGAGGTGATCAGCTCTCCTTTGGCGACAGGTTCCCCCTGTGTCTCTTCGGCGGCGGGAGCCGAAGCAGGCACGGCAGTAGGGGCAGCGGTCGAAACGGCCGGCGCGGTTTTGGCGACAGGGGCCGCCTCCACGACGACGGTCCCGCCCTTCTCCATCTCGATCTCGAAATCCTTCTGTTTGATCTGGATCCGGTCCAGTTTGCTCTTGCCGAAAAGCCGCATCAGTTCTTTGATCTCATCAAATTTCATTCTTCGTTTCTCCTCTGCTTTCAAGGGCTTTACGACCCCCTTGAGATATAATGGCATCATTATATCCATACTTGCATAACAAAGCGTTTTTGCACCGAATTCCCCCGAAATGCGGCTTTTTTGGCCGGAAATTACCCAAAAGGAATGAAAATGGGCCTCAAATCAGACTCCTGGATCCGAAAGATGTCTCTGGAACATGAGATGATCACCCCTTTCTGCGAAGGGTTGGTCGGCGAGGGGGTCGTCAGCTACGGGCTCAGCAGCTACGGCTACGATATCCGCGTCAGCGACGAGTTCAAGATCTTCACCAACATCAACGCCGAAGTGGTGGACCCCAAGGATTTCAGCGAAAACAACGTCGTCGATTTCAAAGGGGATATCTGCATCGTCCCCCCCAACTCCTTCGCCCTGGCGCGCACCGTGGAGTATTTCCGCATGCCCCCCGACGTCCTGGCGATCTGCCTGGGCAAAAGCACCTACGCCCGCTGCGGAATCATCGTCAACGTCACCCCTTTCGAGCCCGGCTTCGAAGGCCACATCACCATCGAGATCTCCAACACCACCCCCCTGCCTGCGAAGATCTACGCCAACGAAGGGATCGCCCAGGTGCTCTTCCTCCAGGGAGACGAGCCCTGCGAAACCACCTACGCCGACCGGCGGGGGAAATATCAGCAGCAGACGGGCATCACGCTGCCGAGAATCCTTCGGAAGGATTGAGAATTGAGGATGGAGAATGGAGAGTAAAAACCTAAATTCTCAACTCTCAATTCTCCATCCTCAATTTTGATTCCATCCACCTCGCCAGCAGATAAAGCGGAAAGAGGTGCTGGCGGAATCTGCCCCGGTCGGCCCGCGACGTCAGGAACCTCAGCTGCTCCTCCCGGAAAAGCCCCGTTTTTTGCTGGACTCGCCAGAGGGCTTCGACACCGTCCTCTTCGAGGATCCATTCGATGAAGGGGTAGTTGAGTCCCTTCTTTTTGCGATGGACGATTGCTGAGGGCAGGTAGGGCTCGGCCACCTTTTTGAGGAGCCCTTTGGGGGCGGTCTCGAGGCGCAGCTGCGGATCGGCGGCGAAGGCGGTTTCGATCACCCGGCGGTCCAGAAAGGGGGAGCGGGCTTCGATCCCGGCAGCCATGCTGACCCGGTCCTGCTTGACCAGATAGACCTCCCCCAGCATCACCTTCAGATCCAGGTAGCTGTACCAGTCGACGGGGTGGGAGCGCGCCGAAGCTTCGAAACGCTCCAGCCAGGGGCGGATCGCCTCCAGGTTCTGCCCGTCTCTGACATTCTGTTTGAGAAGCCGGTTAAGCTGCAGATCGGTAT
>NZ_WFQN01000028.1 GCF_015487065.1 Nitratifractor sp. | reverse complement strand
GTGCAGGTGATGATCGAAGGGCCCGGCCATGTGCCGCTCAATCAGATCGAGCGCAACATGAAGCTGGAACGCGAATATTGCCACGAAGCGCCCTTCTACATCCTGGGGCCTCTAGTCACCGACATCGCCGCCGGCTACGACCACATCAGCTCCGCCATCGGAGCGGCGGTGGGCGGTTGGCACGGAGCGAGCATGCTCTGCTACGTCACCCCCAAAGAGCACCTGGGACTCCCCAATGCCGCCGATGTGCGCGAGGGGATCATCGCTTACAAGATCGCGGCGCATGCCGCCGACATCGCCCGTGGCCGCCCGGGAGCGAGGGACGTGGACGACGCCATGAGCGACGCCCGCTACGGCTTCGACTGGAACAAGCAGTTCGAGCTGGCCCTCGATCCCGACCGGGCGAGGGAGTATCACGACGAGACCCTGCCGCAGGATGTCTTCAAAGAGGCGGAGTTCTGCTCCATGTGCGGCCCCAAGTTCTGCTCCTACAAGATCACGCAGAGTATCGTCGAGGAGCACGGGGAGAGTATGGAGAGTGAGGAGTTGGGAGTGAGGAGTTAGGAATTTTGGGGTGCCGCTTTGCGGCACGATTGAAAGGAGGCGGGAATTCATTCCCGCACGCAGGGCGTCAGCCCTGCTTTTTCGTAACACGTAGCACGTAACACTAACAACCAAGGAGTTTATATGACCGAAGAAAAAGTATTGGATGCGTTGAGAAACGTCGTCTATCCCGGATTTACCAAAGATATCGTCAGTTTCAATTTCGTCAAGGGGATCGAGATCGACGACAACGACCGGGTCAAAGTGACCGTGGAGATCACCTCCAGCGCCGACGAAGTCAAAGCGCAGCTGATCAAAGAGATCGAAACCGAACTGGCCAAAGCCGGTGCCGAGGATGTCTATGTGGACATCATCGCCCCCAAGAAACCCGTGGAGCGCAGCAACTCGATGACCGGCAAGAACATCGCCCCCCAGGTCAAGAACTTCCTGATGATCAGTTCCGGAAAGGGCGGCGTGGGTAAATCGACTACCGCCGTCAACCTGGCCATCGCGATGGCGATGCAGGGGAAGCGGGTCGGACTGCTGGATGCCGACATCTACGGCCCCAACATTCCTCGGATGATGGGGATCGATAACGTCAAGCCCGAAGTCGTCGGGAACAAAGTCAAACCCATCGAAGCCTACGGGATCGAAGTAATGAGTATGGGAAGCCTGATGGAGCCCGGCCAGTCGCTGATCTGGCGGGGAGCGATGATCATGAAGGCGATCGAGCAGTTCCTGCGGGATATCCTCTGGAGCGAGCTGGATGTCCTCGTCATCGACATGCCTCCCGGAACCGGCGACGCCCAGCTGACCCTAGCCCAGAGCGTTCCCGTCACCGCCGGAGTCACCGTCACCACCCCGCAGGAGGTCAGCCTGGACGACAGTCGCCGGAGCCTGGATATGTTCCAAAAACTGCACATCCCCATCGCCGGGGTCATCGAAAATATGAGCGGCTTCATCTGCCCCGGTGACGGTAAGGAGTACGATATCTTCGGGATGGGGACCTCCGAGCCGGTGGCCAAGGAGTACGGCACCGAGCTGCTGGCGCGCATCCCCATCGAGCCCCAGGTCCGCATCGGCGGAGACACCGGCAAGCCGGTCACTTACACCCAGCCCGAGAGCGAAACCGCCAAGCGCTTCCAGCAGGCGGCGAGCAAAGTGATCGCCTTTATGGAAAAGGTCAACGAAGAGGGCGGAGCCGACAACGCCGCCATTCAGCCGACCACCCCTCCGGGTGTGAGCGCCTGCAGCACTCGCTAATCGAGAGTTTCTCCCGATTCCGGGAGGATTTTCAAGTTTCTTTCAGCTTTCTTCGCTAATATTCTATTCCACTTTCAGTCGGGGTGTGGCGCAGTCTGGCTAGCGCGCTACCTTGGGGTGGTAGAGGTCGCAGGTTCGAGTCCTGTCACTCCGACCATTTACTCTTCTTGATACATATTTTCTCCAAAATCAACTTTCAAAAATATCTTTGGATGCATCATTTTCGATTCTCGTGACGAGTGCATTGTGTCATCTTGGATTGGATGAGAATTTACGGTTTGGTCAGTATTCCGAACCTATGGATACTGTGAAAGGGTGAGGCAGTGGGAAGGAGTTTTCTCACCGCTCTCTTATCCAATCCGCGATAAAATATTCACATCTTAGATAAAAGGACAGTGCATGATCTACATTGAAGATATCGTAGCCGACGAAGTTTTGGACAGCCGGGGGAATCCTACCGTCCGGGCGAAAGTGAGCCTGAGCGACGGAACGGTCGCGGAGGCGATCGTCCCCAGCGGAGCGAGCACCGGAAAGCGGGAAGCCCTGGAACTCCGCGACGGCGATCCGAGCCGTTTCCTGGGCAAGGGAGTCCTGGGAGCCTGCGAAAACGTCAACACTCAAATTGCCGAGGCGCTGGTGGGGATCAGCCCCTTCAACCAGGCGGAAGTGGATTTGATCATGAAGGATCTCGACGGAACCGACAACTATGCGAATCTGGGGGCCAACGCGGTTCTGGGTGTCTCCATGGCGGTCGCCCGAGCGGCGGCTCAGTCGCTGAAGATGCCCCTGTACCGTTATCTGGGCGGGGCCAACGCTGTGGTCATGCCTACGCCGATGCTTAACATCATCAACGGAGGAGAACACGCCGACAACAATGTGGATTTTCAGGAGTATATGATCATGCCCACCGGCTTCGACAGCTTCTCCGAAGCGCTGCGTGCCAGTAGCGAAATCTATCATACCCTCAAAAAGATTCTTCACGAAATGGGCCACAGCACATCGTTGGGAGATGAGGGAGGCTTCGCCCCCAATCTCAGCAACAACGAAGAGCCGATCCAGGTAATCATGCAGGCGATCGAGCAGGCGGGCTACACTCCCGGCGAAGATGTCGTCATCGCACTGGACGTCGCTTCCAGTGAACTGGTGGGAGAAAACGGCAAGTATCTCCTCAAATCCGAAAATCGTGAGCTCAACAGTAGTGAAATGATCGACTATTATGAGGATTTGGTCGCCAAATACCCCATCGTATCCATTGAGGACGGACTTAGCGAAGACGACTGGGAAGGATGGAAAGAGTTGACCGAGCGTCTGGGCGACAGAATCCAGCTCGTCGGTGACGATCTCTTCGTCACCAACGCCAACATTCTGGCGCAGGGGATCGAAATGGGTGTGGCCAATTCCATCCTCATCAAACCCAATCAGATCGGTACGGTAAGTGAAACGATGTTGACTGTACGCCTGGCCCAGCGCAACGGGTATACCTGTGTCATGAGCCACCGGTCGGGAGAGAGCGAAGACAGTTTCATCGCCGATTTCGCCGTGGCGCTCAACACCGGAGAGATCAAAACCGGATCCACCGCTCGGAGTGAGCGGATCGCCAAGTACAACCGTCTCCTCTCCATCGAAGAGGAGCTGGGTGAGTACGAATATCT
>NZ_WFQN01000027.1 GCF_015487065.1 Nitratifractor sp. | reverse complement strand
TCTCGTCGGGAAGCGTGTTGGGCTTGAGCTCGAACTCGCTGACCACTTCACCGTTTTTGAGGATGACACCCTCGTAAGGCTTGACGATAATTTCGTCGCCGGTCTCCAACTTGTCGACGGGGGCTTCGATCGGCAGACAGCCGCTGTCCTCAGCAGTGTTGAAGAAGATCGGCGCGATGATGGAACCGATGACCACCCCGCCGGTGCGTTTGTTGGGGACGCCGGGGATGTCATGGCCGAACCACCACTGCACGGAGTTGATTCCGGACTTGCGGGAGCTTCCGGTTCCGACGACATCGCCCACGTAGGCCAGGTCGTTGCCCTTCTCTTTGAGCTTTTTGATGGTCTCGAGGGGCTTCTCCATCCGACTGGTCAGCATCGACTGGGCGTGCAGAGGGATGTCGGATCGGGTGAAAGCTTCACTGGCGGGAGAAAGGTCGTCGGTGTTGGTTTCGCCGGGGACTTTGTAGACCGTCAGCTTCATCTCTTCAGGCAGGGGCTCACGCTTGAGGAACCACTCGGCGTTGGCCCAGGATTCGATCACCTCTTTGGCAAAAGCGTTGCCTTCATCCATCAAGCTCTTGACATCGTTGAAGGCATCGTAGACGAGGATCGTGTGCTTGAGTTCGTCGGCTGCCGCCTGGGCCACGGCGGGATCTTCGTGCTTGAGCGCCTCGACCAGGGGACCGACGTTGTAGCCGCCCAGCATGGTGCCCAGGATCTTGACCGCCTCGACCTTGTCGATGGCTTTGCAGTGGGCATCACCGGTGATAATGGCATTGAGAAACGCCGCTTTGACGTAGGCGGCATCATCCACACCCGGGTTGATGTGGTTTTTGAGCAGGTCGAGGAGATACGCCTCCTCGGGGATGGGGTCCTGCTTGAGCAGCTCCACCAGCTCGGCGGTCTGCTGCGCGGTCAGCGGCAGCGGAGGTACGCCCAGCTTGGCGCGTTCTTCGGTGTGTTTTTTGTAATCTTCGATCAGAGACATTCGTTTCTCCCTCGTTGTCTTGGATTGGGTAACATTGATGGTAGCAAAAGCCCGGTGAAAGTCTCGGATAAACCCGGCAATTCACCTGAACGCCCATAAAGGATGTATCGGATAGTTACAAAAGCACTTGGACAATTCACTCGCCTAAATCTGACAATTACCTTACACTTCTACACATCTAAGTCCTTTTCCGTTACAATCACCGATAATGAATCCGATACAGAAAAACCGACAACATTCCCATTTTTTACTTGAAGAGTCGATCGAGCCTTTTATCGTCGAACAACTCTATCTTCATGCCAGGCGCAGTCTTCTCTTTCTTTTGATGGTAACATTTTTCATGACCGTACTCCTAACGGATATAGGGACAATACCCCATGGTATCCTCTATACCTGGAGCCTCCTGCTGATCGGGATGACCGGCTACCGGCTTGGGGATGTTCTCGCCTATCAGAAACATTTTACTTTTGCACGTCTCAATAGGTCTCAGGCTTATCGTCTCTACCGAAAATTTTTTATTACAGCGATGTTGACGGCTCTGATGGTGGGAATCTCTGTTCCGCTTTTTGCTCCCTACCTGCAGGATACCTATCTCAAATTCTCTCTTTTTACCTACATTATCGGCATCACTGCCGGGGCAATGGCCGCCCTCTTCCCCAGTCTCAGACTGGCCGCTTCTTATGCGACGCTGACGACCCTGCCGATGATCCTCTATCTCTTTCGTCTATCCGATCATTACGCCTTGCTCTACGTCGGGATTGTCATCCTCTTCATCATCGTCATCACACTCATCGCCCAGACGACACATCGATACATGAGAGAGGTTTACGGCCATCGCAATCAGCTGCTTGAAAAAGAGGGAGAGCTTCTTGCCCTCTTCGAACAAACCCCTATTCCGATTTTCTATTTCGATACGAATCTCAAGATCCAAAAGTATAATCAGGCTTTCAAGGATTTTTTTGAGATACCTCCTCATACAAAACTAGAGGGGTTCGATCTCAATCAATTGCGCCACAAAGAATCGGTCAATATGATGCGTAGCGTTCTGGATACCGGGCAGACAAAGGAATATAACGGTCTTTATCTCTCGACGTTCACCCCCCAAGAGTACTGGCTTCAGGCCAAGGCGGCACCGCTTTTCAACGCCGACGGTCACTTGATCGGCGGCGTCACCAGTTTTCAGGACAAAACGATAGAGATCAAGAGTATCGAACACCTGGAGGAGTTGGCTTCTCTCGATCCCCTGACCAATCTGCGTAATCGCCGCAGTCTCCTGCAACGCCTCCAACCCGTGGTAGAAAATCAGGTACACAGTTCCAAACGTTCTTTGCTCTATTTCCTCGATCTCAACCAATTCAAACCGATCAACGATACCCTGGGGCATCCCTTCGGAGACCGGGTTCTCAAAGAGGTCGCCGATCTACTCAAAACGCTGGTCCCCGAAAACGCGGAGGTCTTTCGACACGGCGGGGATGAGTTTGTCATACTCCATACCGACTGCTGCCAAACTGACACGGAGGCAAAAACGATAGGGGCCCGCTTTGCCAAAGCCATCAACCATGCCATGAAAGGAGAGTTGCTTTTCGAGAATTATCATCTGAAAATAAGCGCCAGTATCGGAATCGTCATTGTGACTCCCCAAATGGATGATGCCAATGAGATCATCCGCCTTGCCGATATTTCGATGTACCGGGCAAAAAGCCGGAAACAGGAATATGCCTTTTATGACAGTGAAATGGATGCACAACAACGTAAGCGCTTCTTTTTGCACCAGGAACTCAACCGCGAGGAGCTCTTTTCCCAGCTTGAACTCTACTATCAACCTTTTTATACACGAAAATGTCAGCAACTTATCGGGGCCGAAGCTCTGCTTCGCTGGCGCCACCCGACCCTCGGGTTTTTGTCGCCCGCCGAGTTCATTCCTCTCGCCGTCGAGAGCGGAGAAATTCACCGAATCGGCCGCTGGGTCAGAGCAGAGGTCTGTAAGACCCTCGACGAACTCAACAAACGGGGGAACCGACTCTCCTTTATTTCCACCAACATCGACGCTCGTGAAATGGGCTATGAGGATTTTGTCCCCACATTGGAGCAAACCCTCAAATCCTACAATATCGATCCGACACAACTCGTCATAGAAATCACGGAAACCACACTGATGGACAACTTTGAACTCTTCCATAGCAAGATCAACCAAGTCAAAGACTGGGGGGTTCGTTGGGCCATCGATGATTTCGGCACCGGGTACTCATCGCTTTCGTACCTGGAAGGGTTGCCCTTCTCGCTGCTGAAAATCGATCGAAGCTTCATCACCGGAATCATCGAAAATCCCAATACGTCCTTTCTTGTTACACATATCGTCGAAATCGCTTCACATTTTGGCTATAGTATCATCGCCGAAGGAATCGAAACCAGGGAACAGATGAAAAAACTCCTTGAAATCTGTCCTGAGATAATATGTCAGGGGTACTATTTCAAGCACCCGATGCCTCAAGAGGATTTTTTCGCACTGCTGCCAGCCAAGGAGGGATGAGATGTATCTGTTTTCCGACCGCCTCTACCGCAAAGAGGAGATTGTACTGGATGACAAGAAAAAACAGGTGATCTTCACCACCATCGACAATACGACGATCCTACAGTGGTTGCGGGATCATGACTTCCCCGAGAGCTTCATCGAAGATATCCGCAACGAAGATCAAAGTATCACCTATGAAGAGCACGATCGTTTCAAACTCATCATCCTCAAATATTTCATCAGCGACGAGGAGGATGACCTGCTCTACCATGATGAGAACGTGGTCATCATCGTCACCGAAAACACCTTCATCTTCCTCGGACGGGACGAGAAGATCATCAAGAGCCTCACCGCCAAACTCTACAAGCGCTACCGCCAAAGTGATTCTTTGGCTTACATCACCTACACGGTCATCGACATCATGGTGGACCACACTATGTGGATCATCGACCGAATCGACGACCGGCTGGAAGAGATCGAGGACCGGATCTTTGCCGAAGAGCTGGACGAAGAGACGGTCCAGAAAGACCTCTATTTCGCCCGGCGCACCCTCAACCGCGTCGCCAAACTCTCGGTACAATCGACGGATGTGGTCAACAAGATCTACAACCACTTCCCTGTCGAAACGCGCAAAAAGCTCAAATATGAGTTTATCGACCTCAAGGAGCACCTCTCCTTCTCCATCAACGAGTCCAAAAACTATCTGGACCGCACCGGATACCTGCAGAACCTGCTGATGGGCTTTCTGAGCAACCGGATGAACCAGGCGATGCAGCGCCTGGCGGCCATCAGCCTGATCTTCCTGCCTCTGACCTTTATCGTCGGCAACTACGGGATGAACTTCAAATATATGCCGGAGCTGGAATGGAAATACGGTTACGCCCTGGTCTGGGGGCTCAACATCGCCATCGGCTGGTTTATCTACCGCTGGCTCAAAAAGCAGAAGTGGATCTGACGGGGATGAGGCGTATCACCACCCCTTCGGTGGTCCTTCGGATCCTGATCTGGATTCTCCTGCTGGTCGGAGGAGCCGCCTTCTCGATCCGAAACGATCTGAACCGTTTCCCGGAGCTTTTCGACAGCCTCCCGTTCCACCTCCTGACCCTGCCCCTGGGGCTGATTGTCCTGACCCTCTCGTTTCGGGCCGCCGCCGTCGGAGGACGGGAACTGGCCCGACACGGACGCGAGGGCAGTCTCCCCCGTCTCGAGACCAACCGACTGGTCACCGGCGGGATCTACCGCTGCAGCCGCCACCCGATGCTCTTCGGCCTGATGCTCCTGCCTCTGGGGGTCGCTCTGCTGCTGGGATCACCGACCTTCATCTTTTTCGTCGCGCCGGCGGAGGCCCTCTTCATCCTGGTGATGATCCTGACCCTGGAGGAGCAAGAAGCGATCGGGAAATTCGGTGACGCCTACCGGGAGTACCGCCGGCAGACCCCGCTCGTTCCCCGATCCCTCCGGTGCTGGCGGATGCTCTTCGGTCGGGAACGACAAAACGAAAAATGAACGCTCTCCCGATCCACTCCGTCCTTCCCCGATTGCGGGAAGCACTGCACTCCCGTCACCGCGTCATCCTCCAGGCCGATCCCGGAGCGGGCAAAAGTACCGTGGTCCCGCTGGAACTGATGGAGGAGCCGTGGCTGGGCGACCGCCGGATTCTCATGCTCGAACCGCGACGTCTGGCGGCCCGGATGGTGGCGACGCGCATGGCGGAAACCCTCGGAGAACGTCCGGGAGAGCGGGTGGGCTATCGGATGCGGGGCGAAGCGAAGGTCTCCGACCGAACCCGGATCGAGGTGGTCACGGAGGGGATCCTCACCCGGATGCTTCAGGGCGATCCAGCCTTAGAAGCAGTGGGGCTGCTGATCTTCGACGAGTTCCACGAACATTCCCTCCACGCCGATCTGGGGCTGGCCCTGGCGCTCCAGAGCCAGGAACTGCTCCGGGAGGATCTGCGGATCCTGGTGATGTCCGCGACGTTGCAGAGCGACGAACTTCTCGGCCTGCTGGGCCGGGAGACCCCCCTGATCCAAAGCGCCGGTCGTTCCCATCCGGTGACGCTGCACTACCGTGACCCCCGTGCCCCTGTCGTCACACCGGACAACCTGGCTGCCGAAACCGCCCGCACCGTCAAAGAGGCACTGCAGCGGCACGAAGGCTCCCTGCTCGCTTTCCTCCCCGGCCTTCGGGAGATCCGACAATGTACCCGCTTCCTGGAGGGGGTGGGACCGGAGGTGGAGGTATTGGAGCTCTACGGCGCCCTGGATCCCGCCGCGCAGCGCCGTGTCATCCGCCCCGCACCCCCCGGCAGGCGCAAAGTGATCCTAGCCACCAATCTGGCTGAGACCAGCCTCACCATCGAGGGAATCCGCATCGTCGTGGACGGCGGCTACCGGCGGGAGGTCTCCTACGACGCCGCCGTCGGAATGGAGCGGATGCAGACCCGTCCTATCG
>NZ_WFQN01000026.1 GCF_015487065.1 Nitratifractor sp. | reverse complement strand
AGGGATCTACAAGGACCTGGAAGAAGCAAGGCACTGGTACGAAAAGGCGGCGGCCCAGGGGTATGGGTATGCCCTGTTTAACCTGGGGGTGGTCTGGGAGCGCGGCTACGGGGTGAAGCCGGACCTTGCCAAGGCCAGAGCGTATTACGAAAAGGCCGCCGGCAAGGGGGTGGCGAAAGCCGCCTACAACCTGGCCAATCTCTACTATCGGGGCAAAGGGGTGGCCAGGGATCTCACCATGGCACGGCGTTATTACGAACAAGCCGCCAAGCTGGGCCATGCCGGCGCCCAGTTTTATCTGGGCTGGCTCTATGCTCACGGTGAGGGAGTGGAACGGGATCTGAAACGGGCCAAAAAGTGGTACCGTGAGGCGGCGCTGAACGGCAGCAGGCAGGGAGCGCTCAACTACGGCCTGCTTTTGAAAAAAGAGGGCGATGCGGAGGCGGACTATTGGATCGGAAGAGGCAAAAGAGGGAAGAACCGTACAAAATGAAAGATTCTTGGATTCTCCCCGGAAACAGTGTTACAGTTTTGATATGAACAAACTCGAAACACTCCGACGCCATTTCGGACATGAGGCTTTCCGTCCCTTGCAGGAGGAGGCGGTGGATGCGATATTGAGCGGGCGGGATCTGCTGATGATCCTGCCTACCGGCGGGGGAAAATCCCTCTGCTACCAGCTGCCGACCCTGATGATGCCGGGGGTGACGGTGGTGATCTCGCCGCTGCTGGCGCTGATGCATGATCAGGTGACGGCCCTGCGGGAGCAGGGGATCGCCGCGGCGATGCTGGGATCGATGCAGTCGCAGGAGGAGCAACGCGAAGTGCTGGCGCAGCTGCGCCGCGGGGAACTGAAGCTGCTCTATGTGGCTCCCGAGAGACTGGCCGGAGAGTTTTTCTCCCGTCTCCTGCAGACCCTACCCGTCAACTTTTTCGTCATCGATGAGGCCCACTGCGTCAGCGAGTGGGGGCATGAGTTCCGGCAGGACTATCGCCGTCTCTCCTGGCTGCGGGAGCGTTTTGGCTCCATCCCCATCGCCGCCTTCACCGCCACGGCGACGGCGGAGGTGGAGCGGGACATCGCCGAGCAGCTGCGGCTGAGGGATCCGGTGCGGGTTCGGGGAAGCCTCTACCGGGAGAACCTCACCGTTACCGCCCGGCATCGCCTCGGTGACGGCCGGGGGCAGCTGCTGGAGCTACTGGCGGCCCACCGGGGAGAGTCGGGGATCGTCTATACCCTTTCCCGGAAGCAGACCGAGTCTCTGGCGGAATTTCTACGGAGCAAAGGGCACAAAGCCGCTGCTTTCCATGCGGGGCTGGAGGCGGAGGAAAAGCGCCGGGTCTACGAGGCCTTTCTGGCCGACGAGATCGAGACGGTGGTGGCCACGGTGGCTTTCGGGATGGGGATCGACAAGAGCAATATCCGCTATGTGGTTCACATGAGCCTCCCCAAAAGCGTGGAGAACTACTATCAGGAGATCGGTCGGGCGGGCCGCGACGGCCTGGAGGCGGAGACGCTGCTGCTTTTTGGCGCTCAGGATCTGCTGATGCAGCGGCGCTTCATCGACGAACTGCCCGAGATCCCCTACAAAGCCCACGCCTACGAGAAGCTGGAGGCCTTTTGGCGGCTCTGCACGTCGGAAACCTGCCGCCACCGGGCGCTGGCGGGCTATTTCGGCGAGGAGCTGCCGGCCTGCGGCAAGCGCTGCGATAACTGCCTGGCTCCCGCCTCTCAACAGAGAGAGATCACCGAGGAGGCCCGGAAATTCCTGGCGGCGGCCTGGCGCAGCGGCCAGCGCTTCGGCACCGGCTATCTGATCGACCTGCTGCGCGGCAGCCGGGACCGGCGGATCCTGGCCAACGGTCATGAATCGCTCTCGGTCTACGGCATCGGCAAGGAGTTGGATCGCAAACAGTGGGGGGTTGTCGCCGACCGGCTCCTGGAACTGGGAGCGACGACACTCAATGAACACAAAGGGGTGGTGTTGACTCAAAAAGGGGCGGAGATCCTCAAGGGACTCGAGGCCGTGACGATCCGTCAGGAGCGTATGGAGACCAAGGCCCCGAGCCGGAGGGCTTCCGTGGAACCTGAGCTGCCCGACGATTTCGATGCGGAGCTTTTCGAGCGCCTGAGAGAGCGGCGCAAGGCAATCGCCCGGGAGCACGGCGTACCTCCCTATGTGGTCTTCTCCGACAAGACGCTTCGCGAACTGGCGATCCACCGTCCCGCCGACCGGGAGGAGATGCTCTCTATCCACGGCATCGGCGAGGTGAAATTCGAGCGGTATGGGGAGCTGTTTTTGGAGGTGTTGGAGGAAGTGAATCGCTTCTCATAGAGATTTTACTGGTTTTCGGTTATCTTTACAAAGATTAAACAAGAGGAACGTAGGATGGCTTCATCGACAGATGGAGGGTTTTCATCGCATACGAGAGATGGAAGGAGAAAAACGGGATGAAACATCAGATATCCGGAATCAGAAAACTGAAAAGCGTTTTTGCCGTGACTGCAATGCTTTTCATTGGAAACACTCTTTGGAGCGGGGAACCGCATAATCCCTTTCCGCAGCATGTGGACTATACGGCAGGAACTATCAAACCGAGTCGATACACTCAGGAGCAGATGGATCGGGATGTCGCCGATTTCTATGACTACTGGAAAAAGAGTTATGTGGTTTCAGCCGGGAAAGATGACAACGGCAACCTTCTTTACCGGGTCGCTTTCGGCAAGGGATCGGATGTGACGGTCTCGGAAGGGCAGGGCTATGGGATGGTGATTACGGCTCTGATGGCCGGATATGACCAAAAGGCCCGGGAGATTTTTGACGGGATGTGGCGCTTTTCACGACGCTACCCCAGTGAGATTGATTCACGGCTTATGAGTTGGAAGATCAAAAACGGTCAAAGAGTTGACGGGGCGGACAGCGCTTTCGACGGTGATGCAGATATCGCCTTTGCCCTGCTGCTGGCCAATGAGCAGTGGGGAAGTGACGGGGCGATCAACTATCTGGCCGAAGCTCGCAGAGTGATCGAGGGAATCAAGACCTCTACGATCGGTCCTGACAGTCTGTTGCCGAAATTGGGAGACTGGGTGGAGAATGACGGTGAGAAATACAATCAGTTTACCCCGCGTAGCTCCGATTGTATTTTGAGTGCTTTCAAAAGCTTCGCCTGGGCGAGCGGCGATGATAGCTGGTATGATGTGGCGGAATCTTGCCAAAAGGCACTGGAACACATCCAGAAAAAATATAGTAAAAAGACCGGCCTCCTTCCCGACTTTATGGTTCGTTGCGACCCGGTGAGCTCCTGTCGTCCGGCGCCCCGTAATTTTTTGGAGGGACCCAATGACGGTAAATATTATTACAATGCGGGACGGGATCCCTGGCGTGTCGGTCTTGATTACCTGATTTCCGGAGACGAGCACTCTCGTAAAATCGTTGTCAAGATGATCAACTGGCTCAATAAGCGTACCAAAGGGCGTGCTGCCAAAATCAAATCGGGCTATACTCTCAAGGGTCGAAAAATCGGTAACTATACCAGTTCATTTTTCCAGGCTCCTTTCGGGGTAGCCGCCATGGCAGATAAAAAGTATCAGAAATTTCTCGATCGTATCTACAACGCGGTAAGAAAGGATCATGAAGGCTACTACGAGGATAGTGTCAATCTCCTCTCACTGCTGGTGATGAGCGGTAACTTCTGGGCTCCGGATGAGACCTCTGTGAGTGACCCGAAAGCTCCCTACAGTGATGATAAATTTCGGGCATTCCTTCAAGATGCGAAATTGACTTATCCCGATTCCCATACCGTCGTAGCGCAAAAAGAGGGGTTCAAAGATTATCACAGTGACTTTTTCTATTTGGCAAAGGGAAAATATATGACCTTTTCTATGACAGCTGACGCTCTGGAGCGGGATGAGTTACGCCATTTTGAGGAGTTTGATCTGAAAAAGTCGCATGAACTCTCGGGACGTATTCGCTTTTCCAAAATCGGGGAAGATGTGGAGGAGTTTACCTGGATGCAGATGCATCACGCAAATGCTCATCGGCCGTTTATCCGCCTTGCCTGGAGGGATGAACACAAAGATTCTCTCAGCGGTCAGATCCATCGTGATGCTCTTTGGGCCATAGTCTCCAAAAGTGATGTCAAAGGATCAGGAAGTTACTACCTTTATCTCGCTGACCGTCCGAAAGGAAAATTTGTCGGTGCGAAAATCTCTTCACATGACGGTCGGGTCTATCTCACAATTGATTCCAAAACGATCGATCTTTTTAAAGATATCAATGATTCGGAGTTGGAAAAAAATTGGCGCGATGTCAAAGATTTCTATTACAAAGCAGGTCTCTATCTCAATAAGGGATCGGGGGAGATGCGTGTCCAGTTTAGTAAACTGAGGGAAAAATAGAAGCGGCTCTTCTTCCCGTTATTCTGCACTTTCAAACGATTGGAGGGCTCTCTCGTCTTATGATTTCCATTCAGTGAGACCGTTGGCGCTTCTGCCCATCACAAGGGATGCCGCGGCGGAAGGACTGTAAAACGGCACACCGTCAAGAAGGAACAATTTGATTGTTTTGGGATTGGTTTTTCTATTCATGATGATTGCCTGGTGAAGGTTCAGCTCTTAAAAGCTGATAGATTCGTTCCATCTCCGATACATCCACCCCCAGACGCTTACCTTCTTTGACTACATAACCCACCAGCGCTTCGATCTCGGCAGGTTTGCCCCGTTCCAGGTCCAGTTGCATGGAGGTTTTGGCGCCGGGGAGGACTTTGGAGGCCTGGGCAATGGTGGCTTCGATCTCTTTTTCCCCCAGGGAGATCCCTTTGGCCCGGGCGAGGGCGGTGATCTCCTCCAGGAGGCGGCTGAGCTGCGCGCTATGCTCTCGGTAGACCTGATCCATCGGAACCTTATAGAGTGAGGTGAGAGCCGCCATGGGGGAGATGAAGAGAAATTTGCGCCACTGTTCGTAGGCGATATCGGCTGTGGGTTTGTGACGAGGCAGAGAGCGGTCGAAGAGTTTGAGGATCTGAGCGTAGTTGTCTGGATCGAAATTTTCCTTGCCCCAGCAGAGACGGAAGATCTCTCCTTTTTTGCGGATCACTCCCGGTTCGACGATGTTGGAGAGGATATAGATGCACCCCTCCAGGGCGTCGGCTCGGGGGTAGTGCTTAAGGATTCGGGGGCGATACTCTACGCCGTTGAGCAGGGGGAGGATGACCGTCTGGTCCGAGACGTTGGAACGGATCGCCTCCAGACCCGCCTCCAGGTCGGTCGCTTTGAGGGTGAGGAGGATCAGATCCTGGATTCCCAGGCCGGAGGGGTCTTCCACGGCATGAGCAGGCTGGACGGTGTACTCTTCCTGCTGGTCGATGATATGCAAGCCCTGCGTTTGGATCGCCTGCAGATGCGCTCCCCTGGCGACGAGGGTGACGTCGTTTTCTCCGGCACGGATAAAGCGTGCCCCCAGATACCCGCCGACACCGCCGGCGCCTACAATCATAATCTTCATTTCACCACCTTCAAAATAAATTGAGTTCTTTGAAAATCCAAAGAGTTATGCTTCCGTCATCCTGAACTCGATTCGGGATCCATGGCTTTTGGGGTATTTCGGGCCGTGGATTCCGGGTCAAGCCCGGAATGACGGCAGGTTTTATTCGATAGTTCCGGCAGTCGCTAATACTCTTGGTACCCTTTCAGGGCAAGCTCCTTTGTCGCTATCGTGTGAAACCTCTCTTTTCATGATTATACAGAGAGTCCGATAGATTATCTTGATGTCGGTTCGTTTGAATGGAAAAAATCTAATGAATGGAAAGTGGGAGATATGAAGCGGCGGGAAAGCCCGCCGGGGCTTCGGTGAGCTTACTGGGCGTTGCCCTGTTCCTGCTTGGCGATCTCGGCACGGACCATATCCATGTCAAGTTCCCGGACCTGCTGGATGATATCTTTGAGGGCTTCTTCGGGGAGCATACCGGCCTGGTTGAAGACGATGATTCCCTCTTTGATGACCATGACGGTGGGGATGGAGCGGATCTGGAATTCGCCGGCGATGGCCTGCTCCTCTTCGGTGTTGACTTTGCCGAAGAGAATATCGGGGTTTTCCTCGGCGACCTTTTCGAAGATGGGGGCGAAGGATTTGCAGGGTCCGCACCAGGGAGCCCAGAAGTCGATGATGGCGATGGGGCTGGCGCTGATCTTTTCGTTGAAATTTTCGGCGGTGAGAGTTTCGAGAGCCATGGTTGTCCTTATCGTTGAGTTGAAAAAAGATTATGACATAGTTGGCTGAAAGAAAGATCAGCCGGCGTGACTGAGAGGCGGCATGTCGGCCCGGTACTCCTCCAGTCCCAGGAGGAAGTCGTTGAGAACCGCGTCGGAGCAGGGGAGGTATTTGGGGTGTTCCGGTGAACGAAAGAGGTCCCGGAGCTTGGAGCGACTCATCGGCCGCTCTCCCATTTCAAAGATCATCTCCATATCCATCTCTTTGAGCTGCAGCGCGATGCGGAGTTTTTTGAGGATGAGGTTGTTGTCCAGTTCGATTTCGGCATCCTCCGGCGGCGGGTTGAGGATGCTTCCCCGCGTCAGGCGGATCAGCCCGTCGAGGAAGATCCCCAGCTCTTCGTAGTCGGCATTCTCATGACCTTTGGCGGAGGGTTTTTTGAGAATGGCTTTGAGGCGTTTCTCTTCGATGGGATAGGCTTCGAGTTCATAGATCTTGAGCATGGTTTCTGGATCGAGGCGCAGTGCCTCTTTGATCTTGTAGAGAACCTGACCCGGTTTCAACGATGCACCTTTTTGACGGCGTCACTGGCGATATCCAGGTCTCTGGCCATCAGGTTGATCAGGTCGATGCAGGTTTTCTCTTTGATATTGTGTTTGAGGGACCAGTATTCCGGGTTGGTGTAGACCAGATGCGTCGTGCCGTTGAGCTCATTGTAGATCCCGATACGCAGGGGCAGATCCACCGCCATGGTGGGGTTGCAGTCGAGGAGTTTGGCGCTGATCTTGGGGTTGTCGATCTCCAGCGTCAGGGTCGGTTTGAGGTACATTTTGATGGCGGCGGCACGCTGCTCCTGGTCGATGCTGCGTAGGAGGTGGTAGTTTTTGGGTTCCAGGGCCGCGCTGATACGCCGGGCGGTCTCGGTGATGTTGTAGTCGCTGACATGTTCCTTGAGGAAGCTGCTTCGATTTTTGCCGCCGGAGCAGGCGGAGAGAGAGAAGATGACGGTTGTAAGGGCGAGAAATAGAGAAAGGTTTTTTTTCATATCTATGAAGCCTTGTTT
>NZ_WFQN01000025.1 GCF_015487065.1 Nitratifractor sp. | reverse complement strand
TCTCGTCGGGAAGCGTGTTGGGCTTGAGCTCGAACTCGCTGACCACTTCACCGTTTTTGAGGATGACACCCTCGTAAGGCTTGACGATAATTTCGTCGCCGGTCTCCAACTTGTCGACGGGGGCTTCGATCGGCAGACAGCCGCTGTCCTCGGCGGTGTTGAAGAAGATCGGCGCGATGATGGAGCCGATGACGACCCCGCCGGTGCGCTTGTTGGGTACGCCGGGGATGTCGTGACCGAACCACCACTGTACGGAGTTGATACCCGATTTCCGGGAGCTTCCGGTTCCGACGACGTCGCCCACGTAGGCCAGGTCGTTCCCCTTCTCTTTGAGCTTTTTGATGGTCTCGAGGGGCTTCTCCATCCGGCTGGTCAGCATCGATTGGGCGTGCAGCGGGATGTCGGATCGGGTGAAAGCTTCACTGGCGGGAGAAAGGTCGTCGGTGTTGGTTTCGCCGGGGACTTTGTAGACCGTCAGCTTCATCTCTTCAGGCAGAGGCTCACGATTGAGGAACCACTCGGCGTCGGCCCAGGATTCGATCACCTCTTTGGCGAAGGCGTTGCCCTCGTCCATCAGATCCTTGACGTCGTTGAAGGCATCGTAGACGAGGATCGTATGCTTGAGCTCATCGGCTGCAGCCTGGGCCACGGCGGGATCTTCGTGCTTGAGCGCCTCGACCAGGGGACCGACGTTGTAGCCGCCCAGCATCGTGCCCAGGATTTTGACCGCCTCGACTTTATCGATAGCCTTGCAGTGGGCATCACCGGTGATAATGGCATTAAGGAAAGCCGCTTTGACGTAGGCGGCGTCATCCACACCGGGATTGATATGGTTTTTGAGCAGATCCAGGAGATACGCCTCCTCGGGGATGGGGTCCTGCTTGAGCAGCTCCACCAGCTCGGCGGTCTGCTGTGCCGTCAGCGGCAGCGGGGGGACACCCAGCTTGGCGCGTTCCTCGGTGTGTTTTTTGTAATCTTCGATCAGAGACATGATCACTCCTCTTTATGTGGAATATGTTGAGATAGAAAGATGGTATCGAAAGCCGTATAAAAGCTACTGGCTCCTCCCCGCTTTCCGGCAGAGAGTGAGAGGGTATGTTGCAGATAGTTACATCAGGGTTTTTTGCGAAAGAGATGATATTTTTCGTCTTCAAGTAGTTGCTCGACGTAATCCGGATCCGCTTTTTTGACATTGGTCCAGAGCCCCGAGGGAAGCCGTACTTGTAGTTGGTTTTTTTCACGCAATTTGATGATTTTCTTTGGAGAAAGGATCTTGTCGACCGGAGAAAAATCCGCCTTGCTCAGATCCACATCACTGCGATAGAAAAGAGTTTGTTTTTTGAATTTTCCCCAACCCGGAACTCCCTCTTCGGTGTAAGGCACCTGGTAACCGTTGTCAAACTCAACCATGATCGTATAGTGACTGTCCGGAAGAACATCGATAATCTTACCTTTCCCAAACACCAGTCCGTAAACCTTGTCCCCTACTTTCGCTTTTTTGAAATACCCCATGTATTCTCCTTTCACTTGAGGATAGAAAATTATACCCTCTTCCGGGAAAGCGTCGGAAACAAAAAATTCCTCAGCAGCCGGCGCAGCGGACCGCTTCCTGGATCTTCGCGACGATGGAGGGGTCTTCGAGGGTGGAGATATCCTGTTTGATCTCTTCGCCTTTGGCGATGGCCCGCAGGATACGGCGCATGACCTTGCCCGATCGGGTCTTGGGCAGGCCGGGAACCACGACGATGGCGTCGGCTTTGGCGATGTTGCCGATCTCCCGGGCGATGACCTCGTTGATCTCCTTGCTCAGCTCCACCTCTTCCCCCAGATTATCGGGAATGTCGTCTTTGAGGACGATATAGGCGAAGATACTCTCGCCTTTGATCTCGTCGGGTTTGCCCACGACCGCCACTTCCGCCACATGAGGATGCTTTTTGATCGCCGATTCGACCTCGGCGGTTCCCATCCGGTGGCCTGAGACGTTGATGACGTCGTCGACCCGTCCGGTAATGGTGATATACCCCTCTTCATCGACGACGGCGCCGTCCCCGGAGAAGTAGACCGGCTTGCCCTCCTTGACCACGTCGCCGAAATAGCTCTTTTTGAAGCGCTCGGGATCTCCCCAGATGGTGCGGATCATGCTGGGCCAGGGCCTGGTGATGCAGAGCAGCCCCTGCTCGCCGGGCTCAACCGGAGTGCCGTCGCGTTCCAGAACTTCGGCCATGATGCCCGGCAACGGGAAGGTGGCGCATCCGGGCTTGATGGGCGTGGCGCCCGGCAGGGGGC
>NZ_WFQN01000024.1 GCF_015487065.1 Nitratifractor sp. | reverse complement strand
GGGCGTTAAGCCTTCGGCACCCCAACAGGCACATCCCATCTTCCATCTTCCATTTTCAATCTTCCATCCTCCACCATTCCTAAAGCTTTTTAGGGGATAATATCTCTATGCTGCAACAATATGTCGAAGCGGTCGAAAGCTCCAATATCGTCTCCCGAACCGATATCAACGGTATCATCACCTTCGCCAACGATGAATTCTGCAAAATCTCCGGCTACAGCCGGGAAGAGCTCATCGGGAAAAACCACAATATCGTTCGTCACCCCGATGTCCCGGCGGAGAACTTTCGTCGCCTCTGGGAGACGATCCTGGCCAAAAAAACCTACAAAGCCACCGTCAAAAACCGAGCCAAGGATGGCAGCACTTTTTACGTCAACACCACTGTCGTCCCCATCCTCGATGAAACCGGAGCAATCAAAGAGTTCGTCGCTATCCGCTACGACGTCACCCGGGAGGTGGAGCTGCGCATGAAGCTGGAGCAGAAGGAGCGGGAGCTGGAGCTCCTCAACCGCAGCCTCGAAGAGCGAGTCCGCAAACAAACCCGACAGCTCCAGGAACTCAACCGCAGTCTCGAAGAACGGGTCCGTCAGGAGATCGCCAAAAACGAAGAGAAGCAGCGGATGCTGCTCTGGCAGTCCCGCTTCGCCAGCCTGGGACAGATGATGGCCAACATCGCCCACCAATGGCGTCAGCCGCTGACCGAACTCAACCTCTCTCTCTTCAGCCTCAAAGAGGCCTGCAGCCGGAACAATGTCGAAGAGCTCGATCTCCTCTACCGTCAGAGTCGACACATCATCCGAAGTATGTCCGAAACTCTCGACAGCTTCATGGATTTTTTCAAACCCAACCGGAGCAGCATCACCTTCCCGGTCGAAGAGAGCCTGGAGGATGCCCTGGCGCTGATCCGAAAAGCCCTGGAGAAAGCGGCAATCGAGGTGAGAATCGAGGGAGAGACCGATCTGCCGATCTCCGGAATCCCCAACGAACTGACCCAGGTTTTTGTCAATCTCTTTCAAAACGCCCGGGACGCCTTCGAAAACGAAACAGAGGGTATGCGATGGTTGCGGATCCATGTCAGCCGGGACGAGGAAAACGCTGTCATTGTCGTGGAAGACAGTGCCGGAGGTATCCCTGCCGAAGCACGGGAACGGATCTTCGAGCCCTATTTCACCACCAAACACAGCTCCCAGGGAACCGGGCTGGGACTCTTTATGTCCCGGATGATCATCCAGAAAAGCTTCCACGGGTCCCTGGAAGCGGTCAACAGCCTGAAAGGAGCACTCTTCGTCATCAAGATCCCGCTCTCTGAAACGCACCCCTCTCCCTCTCTATCTCAGGTTCAGGAAGGAGCGAGATGACCCGACAGGAAGCACTGAAACGACTGAAAGTCCTCTATGTGGAAGATGAAAAGAGCCTTGCGGAGATGATGGAACATGCTATCAGTCGGTATTTTTCGGCTTTTCGCCTGGCCGCCGACGGAGAGGAGGGGCTGGAGATCTTCCAAAGCTTCCGTCCGGATCTGGTCATTACCGATATCACCATGCCGAGGATGGACGGCCTGGAGATGGGGCAGCACATCCATGAGCTTTCACCGGAGACCCCGCTGATTATCCTCAGTGCCTACAGCGATAAGGAGAAGCTCCTCAATGCCATCGATGTGGGGGTCAGCAAATATTTCATCAAACCCTTCGATCCGGAAGAACTGCTGGAATATCTCGGGACCCTGGCAACCCGTATTGCAACTCGACAGACGATCGCGCTCCGCCCCGACTACCGTTACGACCGCTATCACCGCCGCCTCACTCGAAAAGGAATGCCGATCTCCCTGACGGCGAGGGAACAACAGTTTCTCGAAGCCCTGCTGGCAGAGCCGGGAAATTTTCTGGATACTGCGGCGATCAAATCTCTCCTCTGGCCCGATGATGAGCCCACCGACGACGCCGTGCGGGTCTTTATCAACCGTCTGCGTAACAAAACCGGCAGAGAGCTGATCCGCAACAGGGCGGGTGAGGGGTACTATATCGAACCGGAATAGACCGAATCGATGATCTGCCGCAGTACCCGGAAGGTCCGCCCGACAGAAGCAAGATCGACCCGCTCCCGGATAGAATGGGGATTTTCGATTGTCGGACCGATGGAGGCCATCTGAATCTTCGGATACTTCTCGCTCAATATCCCGCACTCCAGCCCGGCATGAATCGCCTGAAACTCACTCCGGCCAAACTCTGCCTCCATCGCTTCGGCCACACGGCGGGCGAAGGGATTGATCTGGGGTTTCCAGGCCGGGTAGGCCTCTTCCCTGGAGACGGTGAAGCCGTAACGTTTCAGCAGCGTCTCCATCCGATTAGCCAAAGTTTCCAGCTCCTCGTCGCTCATGGCCCTCAGACTGTAGTCGATCCGCAATCGTTCCGGTGAAAAGTCCACCAGGGCCAGGTTCAGACTCTCTTCGGGAATCTTCAGCTCCTCGTTTCTGGAGATGACCCCGTGGGGTGCGGTGGCCAGAAGCCGCAGCAGCGTTTCACCCTCCTGCAACGCCTCCCCTGCCTCCTCGGCCTCTTCGATCCTGAAAGGCTCCGGCAGAGACGGGCGTTCCCCGGCATAGATCACCACTTCGGCATGGGTCGGGATGGAGTTGCGCCGTTCGCCGCCGCGGAAGGAGGCCAGAGCCATCCCCTCCAGATCGGCCAGAGCCTGCGCCAGCTCTTTGATAGCGTTGGGAATCCCCTTGTCGATATCCACCCCCGAATGGCCTCCCGGTAGACCCGAAAGGCTCACTCGCCAGGCGGGACGATCCTCCGGCACCGTCTCCGCTGCTTTCCGAGCGATCAGATCCACCCCGCCGGCGCAGCCGATGCAGACGATCCCCTCCTCTTCGAAATCGAGGTTCAGCAGATTCGGGCTGGCCAGATCGAAGGCCAGAGCTTTGGCCCCCACCAATCCCACCTCTTCATCGGCTGTCAGGAGAAACTCCAGCTCGGCTCCCTCCTCCATCAGAACCATCATCATGGCCAGGGCGATACCATTATCGGCTCCCAGGCTGGAATCCCGGGCGCTCAGCCATCCCCCCTCTTCCACCGGCTCGATCTCAGGCGCCCGACCCACGCAGACCATATCATAGTGTCCCTGCAGACAGAGCCGCGGTTTCCCCCGGCGCATCAGCAGGTTCCCTGCTGCATCCGTTTGCACTACGTAGCCCTGTTCCCTGGCAAAATCGGCCAGATACTCCCGCAATTGCTCTGTTTCTCTACTGCAGTGGGGAATGGTGCAGAGGGTGCGGAAATGTTTCAGAATCCGATCCAGGTCTTGCATTTGCTTTTCTCCTTTTTCATCGGTTTACCATACCTGTTGGTTACGGGACTTGAGTCACCCATACAGGCTTGAAGATGCACCTCTATTTTTCCAAAGCGAGATCCCGCTTCCGACAAGGCATCGATCCGCAACTCATGACAAAATCATACACCATTCACCAAAGCACCCAGCTGCATGGCGCCTCCGATCGGACGTCAGTCTTTCGCGTTTTCTCTTTCTTTGCTTCGTTTCCTTTCTCTTTGTCGCGAAACAAAGAGAAAGAAATGAAGGGGCAAACCGAAAAAGATCAAAATCGAATAAAATAAACCGTTTGAAAGTGCCGAATTTGTCCCATTTCCAATGTCGCTGTCAGACGGGGCTGATTCCCTCCGGGCACTCTACTTGCACAATCTCCCTCTCTTCACTATCGAGCCGTTTGGCGGTAAGCTTCCCCCGCCAGAGACATCCGCTGTCGAGGCAGCAGACCTCATCGTTTTCGAAATAGCCCAGCGTCGACCAGTGGCCGAAGAGGATCTTCTCTTTGAGAGGTTTGCGCACCGGACACTCGAACCAGGGGATCAGCCCTTTGGCCCGAACCGCTTCGGTGGGTGCGCCTTTTTGATCGAAATCGAGCCGTCCATCAGGCCGGCAGTAGCGCATCCGGATAAATCCCGCCAACATATAGCGCTCATGCTGCAGATCCCCGCCCAACGGGTCGAAATGATCCTCGTTTTTGCTCATCATGGCCCGCAGCCACTCCGCCGCCCGGTCGCTCTGCAAACGGCGCATCAAAATCCGGTTGTAGTGCAGGCTACTTCCCAACCCAAACTCGGGAGGAATCCCCGCGTGGGCCATCACATAGCCGAGCTTCAGATCCGCCTGCACAAAAGGCTGCTCCCGCAGCCACTCCAGCCAGATCCCACCGCGGGGATCATCGAGGATAGGATCCAGGGTCGGATTGGACTTTTTGATCCCCCAGGCCGCCGCCAGCAGCGCGATGTCGTGATTGCCCAACACCACCCGCAGGCTCTCGCGAATGGAGTAAAGATACTCCAACACCTCTCGGGACTTGGGCCCCCGATTGACCAGATCCCCCGCCAGCCAGAGGGTATCTCGCTCGGGATCGAAATCGATCCTTTTCAAAAGCCGCTGCAGGGAATCGAAGCAGCCCTGGATGTCGCCGATAGCCCAGATCATGGGCGAACTCCTGCGGAGTTCGGATGGAAAATGGAGAATGGAAAATGGAGAATTCTGGTTTGCGTTGCGTTGCAACGCTTCTCTTCAAACGACAAACGACAAACGACAAACGACGAAAAACATCCCCAATATACCAATACACCAATATACCAATAACTCATCGTCGTTTCATCTCCAACTTCTCCGCATATTCACGCAATTTTTCCTCGAAACTCTTCGCTGCGTAGGCTGGTGAAGGTGACGGCAGATAGTCCCGTTCGATCGTCAGATCGCCGAAATGCCGTTCGAAGAGCTCCTGGGCTTTGCGTCCGGTGAAGAGAATTTTTCGGATCGAAGGATATTGCCGCAACAGCGCCGGAATGTCGTTGACCTCGATATTCTCCAGGGAGCTGTCCAGGGAATTGCTGCGCCGGCAGCCGGCCACCATATCCCAAAGACCGAGTTTGGAGGCTTTGAGCAGCCAGATCTTCTGGTCCCGGTTGTTGACGGGATAGCCCGTCACTTCGGAGAGAAGCTGCCAGAACTGATTGCGGGGATGAGCGTAGTAGAAGGCCTTCTCGAAAGAATCGATACTGGGAAAGCTCCCCAGGATCAGAATCTCCGTATCGGGAAAGACAATGGGATCGAAAGGATGTGCTAATCGCTCTGCCATTTGTAAACCCTTCAAATTCTTGTCTATATTCTACCCACTACCCACTACCCACTACTCACTTCTATTTACACGCCCTCTGCATATTGCGCACCATCAGCACCAGTATCGCCACGGCAAAGATCTTGAAATCAAGCTCACTTCCTTTGTGGGTGTTGATAAAGGCCTGGCTTTGGGTCATCTGCTCGCCCGCCATCTGCATCGTGACGATATCGGGGAGATAGTACCAGTTGAACATCGCCCCGGTGAAGATCACGACGAAGGCGGCGGCGATGGCGATCTTGTCCCGTTCACCCATCTTGTAGCGGAAGCCTTCGTAGAGAAAGACCGCCACGATTGTCACCGTCACGGCATAGCTCAGCAGGACAAAGTTCCGGGTCATCAACAGCCCCTCCTGATAGTGGCTCAGCAGCTGGCTTCCCAGATATTGGGCTGAGTGAAAGATCACCGGCGCCACCACCGCTCCGGCATAGATCACCGCCCCCAACATCATTCCCAGCCAGATCAGATAGGCCATCGTCGCTATTCGAAAATTTTTTTTCATTGTTTATCCTTAGTTTTTGTCGTTAGTCTCTAGTCGATAGTCGACAGTATTTGGTGTCGCCTTTGGTGACGATTTATTTAATAAAGGCGTTGCCCAGCAACGCAAACCAAAATCATTCACCATTCACCATCCACCATTCACCCATAAGTGCGGGAATGAATTCCCGCTTCCTCTTTCCATCCAAAATCCATCATCCATCATCCAAAATCAACAATGAATCCCCGATCCAATCCCGCCAGATCCCGATAGAAGCGGTAGTTTTCGATTCCCTTTTCCCGGAAATACGCCTCCATCGGTTTACGCTGATCATAGCCCATTTCGCAAACGGTCGGAACGCCCAGCCTAGCAGCCAAATCGACGATCCGGCGCAACAGCTCCGTGCCGTCCCCGGGGGCGAAGAGCGCCATGTGGGGCTCGTAGCGGGCCACATTGGGCTCCAGCACACACCCCTGGGCCACATAGGGGGGATTGGAGACGATCATCTCCACCCGGGAGGGATCCACCCCCTCCAGTAGGGAAGTCTCTTTCAACGTAATGCGACCCTCCACCCCGAAACGGCGCAGATTCTCCCGGGCAACAGCCAAGGCCTCCGGCCTGATGTCGGTGGCGACGATTTGCAGCCGGGGAAAGAGCTTGGCAAGGGTCACCGAGATCGCTCCGCTGCCGACACCGATCTCGGCGATTCGTTCGATCCCCCGCTGCTCCCGGATCAGTACCGCCGCCTCCTCGACCAGAATCTCCGTCTCGGGACGGGGAATCAACGCACCGGGAGCGATGAAGAACTCTTCGCCATAAAAGCTCACCGTTCCGGTGATATATTCGATCGGTTCATGGGCGCAACGCCGCTCAATCATCGCGAAAAACTCTTCCGCCTTCTCCAAGGGCTCCCGATCCCGCAGCAGTAGACGGCTGCGCTCGCAGCCCAGATGATGCGCCAGTAGAATCTCCACCTCCAGCCGCGGTCGCTCCGCCACCGGCTGCAGCTGCCTGACCGCCTCCTGCAGAGCCTCGGCAACCATCATCATCCTGCTACCTCTCTTCCCGGCACTGATCGCAACGCTATTGCTCCTCGTCCCGGTCCAGAAACTCGAAGATCCCCTCTTTGGGGAGCTCGGCATCCATATCGACCCGTTCGGGATCGAAGCCCAGAGCCTCCAGCCGCTCCAGGATGGGGGGATGGGTGTGGTAGAAGCGGGAGTAGATCGGATCGGATTTGGGGAAAGATTTGTTTTCGCTCACCAGCTTCAGCAGGGCGGATATCAGATGCTGCCGCCCACCTATCTCGGAACCGTAACGGTCCGCTTCGTATTCGTTGTGACGGCTGAGCATGCTCATCAGCGGCGTATAGACAAAGCTGAGCACCGGCAGGAGCAAAAAGATCGTCGCCAGGGTCACCCCGGCCGTGGGGACGACCCCCATTTCGGCATAGAGCCTCTCAGGCAAATGACCGAAGAGATAGAAGGCGACGAAGAGAAAGCCTCCCATCATCGCCACGTTTTTCCAGATATCCCCATGTTTATAGTGGCCCAGCTCATGTCCCAGCACCGCCAGGAGCTCCTTGTCGCTCAGTTTGTTCAGCAGGGTATCGAAGAGTACCACCCGCTTGGCTTTGCCCAAGCCGCCGAAATAGGCGTTGAGCCGGCTGTCACGCTTGCTGGCATCCATGACAAAGATACCGTTGCTGCGTAGGCCCGCGTCGGCCATGATCTTTTCGATCTCGTCTCTGAGCTCCCCCTCGGGCAGAGGAGTGAACTTGTTGAAAATCGGCGCGATAATCGTGGGATAGATCACGTTGGCCAGGAGTGCCACGGCAAAGAGGAGCACAAAGCCCCAGAGCCACCAGCTCTCATAGCGGGAGACGATCCAGGCCAAAGCGGCGAAAAGCACCCCGCCGAGCACCAGGAAAAGGAGGATCGATTTGAGGGTGTCGACGATGAACATCTTGGGAGTCATCTTGTTGAAGCCGAAGGATTGATCGATCTTGAAACGTCCATAGATCTCGAAAGGAAGCGTCACCAGCCAGTTGACGGCAAAAAAGCCGAAGAGAAAGAGCACGGCGTTTGTCACCGTATCTTCGCTTCCCACCAGCCCCTGCATCCAACGAAACCCCTCCAGAACCCACCAGAGAAAGAGCAGATACTCTGTAAAGCTCTCGAGAATCGAGAGACGTTCTTTGGCCACGGCGTAGTTGCCCGCGACATAGTAGCGGCCCTGAGGCATCAGCACCGGTTTGCGCCGCTTTTCCACATTGATATAGCCGATCTGCATGATCGAGAGATAGATTTTGGCGAGGATATAGAGGGAGTAGATCCCGATGATCCAGCTGAGAAGAGACACGAGTTACCTTTTCTGAGTAAATTTGTCAGCATTATAGCACTCTATGATGAATGATCTCGAACTACGTTGTTTTACAAGGCCCTTTTGAAAATCTCGCTAAAATTCCCCCAATAGAGCTCTCTGAAAAACCTAAGAGTTACGCTTTCGTCATCCTGAACTTGATTCAGGATCCACGGTTTAATGGGCATTCAAAACCCTAGATTCCGGGTCAAGCCCGGAATGACGGTTGTTTTTCAGAGCACTCAATTCACAAACAACCAAAGAAAAACATGGCCTACATCGACCTCTACGACATTCACAAAAACTACGACGTCAAGCCGATCTTTGCCGGGATGGACTTTCACCTGGAGGCGGGGGAGCGGGTGGCCATCGTCGGCCCCAACGGCTGCGGCAAATCGACACTGCTCAAGATCGCCGCCGGACTCGAGGAACCCGACGAAGGCAAGCGGGTCATCGACCGTTCCGTAGAGTTCGGTGTGCTGGCCCAGCAACCCCGTTTCGAAGCGGGGCAGAGCACCCGGGAAGCCATCGAAGCCCAGCTGACCGAGCTCAAGGCCGCCCAGGAGCGCTACCAGGCCCTCAGCGAAGCGATCGCCCAACACCCCGACGACAAAGCGCTGCTCCAGGAGCACGCCGAAGTGGCCGCCTATCTGGATCACCACAACGCCTGGAACCTGGACGCCAAGATCGAACGGGTCCTCCAGGAGTTTCAGCTCAAAGCCTACGAAGACCGACTGGTGGCCACCCTCAGCGGCGGGGAGCAGCGCCGAGTCGCTCTGGCGGGACTGATTCTGCGCCGGCCCGACGTGCTGATGCTGGACGAACCCACCAACCACCTGGATGTCTATATGGTGGAGTTCCTGGAGGAGGTCCTGCTCAAAGAGAAGTTCACCCTGCTCTTCATCTCCCACGACCGCTACTTCATCGACCGGGTCGCCACCCGGATCGTCGAGGTGGAAAACCGTAAACTGGTCAGCTACAAAGGAGGCTATCAGAGCTATCTGGAGCAGAAAGAGCGGCGGCTGGCGGCCCTGCAGAAGGAGCATGAAAACCTGCTGCGGCTGCTCAAAAAAGAGGAGGAGTGGCTCAGCCGGGGCGTCCAGGCGAGACAGACCCGAAACCAGGGGCGCAAGGCGCGGGTCTTCGAGCTGCGGGAAAAGGCCAGGGCCAATCCCTCACTGATCCGAAAGTTGCGGGTGGAGCTGGAGCGGGAGAAGCGCAGTTGGAAGGGCGAGAAGACCCTGGCCAAAAAGAAGGTCCTCTTCGAGATCGAGAATCTGAGCTACTCCATCGGCGATCGGCAGCTGATCCGCAATTTTACGGCGAGAATCCTCCAACGGGATAAAATCGCCATCGTCGGCCCCAACGGCAGCGGCAAATCGACGCTCCTCAAACTCCTCCTGGGCCGTCTCCAGCCCGAAAGCGGCACCATCAAGCGGGGCGTCGATATCAGTATCGGCTACTTCGATCAGCACCGGGAGATGCTCAAAGACGACGCCACCCTCATCGAGACCTTCTGCCCCGACGGCGGTGATCGGGTCCAGGTGCAGGGGCGCAATATGCACGTCTTCGGCTACCTCAAGACCTTCCTCTTCCCCAAAGAGTATCTGGACAAAAAAGTCGGCCAGCTCAGCGGCGGAGAGAAGAACCGGGTGGCCCTGGCGCTGCTCTTTACCAAACACTACGACTGTCTGATCCTGGACGAACCCACCAACGATCTGGATATCCAGACCATCAACGTTCTGGAGGAGAAGCTGCTGAGCTACCAGGGCTCCGTGCTCTTCGTCAGCCACGACCGCTACTTCGTGGACAAGATCGCCCAGAAGCTCCTGATCCTCCGGGGTGACGGAACGGTGGAAGAGTCCCACCGGAGCTATACCGAATACCTCGAAATCGAGAAAGAGATCGGTCAACTGGAACGGATGGAAAAAGAGATCGAAGAGGCCCCCAAGGTCGAAGCGATCCGCAAAGAACGCAAGCGCAGCCTGAAGCTCAGCTACAAAGAGCAGCGGGATCTCGACCTACTGCCGGAAAAGATCGAAGCGCTGGAGCAAAAGCTGGACGAACTCAACGCCTGCCTGGCCGATCCGGAGTGCTACAACCGACGCGGCCTCTCCACCGTCAGCGAAGAACTAGCCGC
>NZ_WFQN01000023.1 GCF_015487065.1 Nitratifractor sp. | reverse complement strand
GAGTTGCCCATGGCCTTGAGCCGTTCGATCTCCTGGATCATCGAGACGGTGATCTCCTGGGAGGGGCGGAAATCCTCGCTGACACTCTCCTGGGTGATCTCGTAGAGCTTCTGCTCCACCCGGTCCATCACCTCCATCGCCTCCAGGCTCTCTTCGATGGTGAGCTTTTTGATCTCCGTCGCCAGCGTCACCAGAGAGCGTTTGGCCGCCAGAGCTTTGATCTCTTCGATGTAGGCTTTGGTATCGGTAATGGGGTTGGCGGAGAGCACCTCCACCATCGCCACCTCATCAAACTTCCCGGCCTTCTCCAGCTCCTTACGCAGGAACTCTTCGTCGATAGGCCGTTCGGCCATGGAGAGCCGCTCCATCGCCGCGAAAAGGTGCTGATGAAAGGGGTGATAAAAATCCTCAGGCTTGAGACGAGACGCCACCTCCTCGAAGATCCCCGGATCGAAGATGATCGCCGAAAGTACGGCACGTTCGATATTGAGGTTGTAGAGATTTTCCATCACAAGACTCCTTGTGATGGAAAAAATGAGGAATGAGGAATGAGGAATGAGGAATTAATGTATGTTTTGCTTTGCAAAACTCTCCTTTTCAATAAAAGCTTTTCGATAGAAAAGCATACCTCAATTATTAACTATTAATTATTAATTATTCACTCTGAAGTTGAGCCAACCGCTCAACTTCTTCGACAAACCGGTCCACCAGCTCGGCTTCAGGCAGTCGGGCTACCACCTCTCCTTTGACCATCACCAGGCCGACCCCCTTGCCGTAGGCGATCGCCACATCGGCGTGTTTAGCTTCGCCGATGGCGTTGACTACGCAACCCATGACCGAGACGTTGAGAGGCGTTTTGATGTGGGCGGTGCGCCGCTCCACTTCCGCTACGGCGCTGACCAGGTCCGCTTCGATCCGGCCGCAGGTGGGGCAGGAGATGATATTGAGCCCCTCTTGGGCCCGTCCGGCATCTTTGATAATGGCCCGGCCCACTTCGATCTCCTTCTCCAGCTCTCCGGTGATGGAGACTCGGATCGTATCCCCGATGCCGTCCAGCAACAACGAACCGATCCCGATGGCCGATTTGACCGTAGCGTGAAAGAGGGTCCCCGCTTCCGTCACTCCCAGATGGAAAGGATAGTTGTTCCGGGGGCGCAGCACCCGATAGGCCTCCACGGTGCGTTCCACATCACTGGCTTTAAGCGAAACCTTGATATCGGTAAACCCCAGGTCTTCAAGGTACTTGATGTTGTACTCCGCACTAGCCACCATCCCCTCCGCCGTCGCCCCGTAGCGATCTTCGAACTCCTTCTCCAGACTTCCGGCGTTGACGCCGACCCGGACAGGCAGTTGACGTTCCTGACAAGCCTTGACAATCTCTTTGATCCGGCTCTTCTCTCCGATATTACCGGGGTTGAAGCGGATACAGTCCACCCATTTGGCCGCTTCGAGCGCCAGTCGGTAATTGAAGTGTATATCGGCGACAACGGGTAGATTGACACGGCTGACAATCTCTTTGAGTGCCAGAGCATCCTCCATATCCGGCACCGCCACCCGGACGATATCGCATCCGGCGAAATGGAGCCGATTGATCTGCTCCACCGTCGCCTCCACATCCCGGGTATTGGTAAAGGTCATCGACTGCACCGAAATGGGCGCATCCCCGCCCACAGGCACATCACCGACGTAGATCTTTTTGGTGGGATAACGTTTTGTCATCGGAGGAACTCCGATGACAAAGGTGAATGGTGAATGGTGAATGGTGAATGGTTTCGGAAACGTTGCAATGCAACGTTTTTCATTATTATTCTAGTCATTTAAGTCTCTTTTTGCTGGTATTGATGATACGTGTCAAGATACGAATGATACTCTCAAGCTCTGACAATAGACTGTAGAAAACATCCTCTTCGACATAATTGCTATCATACAGTAATCTCAGCCAGTATCTCGTTTCGTTGGCTTCTTTCAATGCGATTTGGAGTTTGTGGATAAAATCAGGCTTTGATTGGGCATATTGTGCTTCCGCTGCCAGTGCACCGATCGCAGTACCGGAGCGAAGTATCTGTTTTGATAGAACATAATGCTGGTGACGTTGAAGCGCTTCATTCAGCTTCACAATGCGCAATGCAAAGCGATAACTCAACTCTTCAATATTCGTCTGCATTTGCCCCACTCTTATTTCTCACCAATCAAAGATATAAGCTTTTCGCAGAAAAGCATACCAAAACCCTTCACCATTAACCATTAACCATTAACCATTCATCGGGATCCTGTGGAATTTTCTACGAAAATTCCACAGGATCCATGTCGATCTCCACTCCCCGCTCAGCCACGGCGTGCAGTGCCCGCAGCAGGTCGGTGCGTCGGGCCGCCCGCAGCAGGACCGTGTAGCGGTACTTCCCGGCGATCCGTTCCAGCGGGGCCGGGCCGTAGCCGACGATTTCGATCCCCTCGTAACACTTCAGCCTTTCTGCCAATTCCGCGGTTTTGGCCGCCGCAGTATCTTCCTCTTTGCGGGCGATGAGCACCCGGGCCAGATGGGCGAAGGGGGGATAGTTCCCAAGCCGTCGGAACTCCGACTCCTCTTTCAAAAAGGGTTCATAATCGTCCAGCCAGGGGGCGAAGGTCTCGGCCTGAGCGCTCTGGATCAGGATCTTCGCATCCTTGCTCCGTCCGCTGCGTCCCGCGATCTGGTGCAGCAGGGCCACCGCCCGTTCTCTCGCCCGGTAGTCCCCCAAGCCCAGGAGATAGTCCAGTCCCGTGATGACGCTGAGGGTGATGTTGGGGTAGTCGTGGCCTTTGCTGAGCATCTGGGTTCCCACGATCACGTCGCTCTCTCCCGATTCGATCCGTTTGAGGGCCTTCTCCAGCTTGCCCGGGGTGGTGATGGCATCTTTGTCGAACTGCTCGATCCGGATCCCGGGGATCGCCCGTTCGATGATCTCCATCGCCTCCTCGGTACCGATCCGGTCGCTTTTGAGGGGGGTATGGCCGCACTCGGCACAACTCTCCCGGATCGGCTCGGTATAGTTGCAGTGGTGGCAGCGCAGATGGCGCCGACGACGGTGCAGGCTCATTCCCACGGAGCAGTAGGGGCACTGGTGGGTCCGCCCGCAGTTTTCGCACCAGAGATATTTGAAATTGGCCCGGGTCGGGACGAAGACCAGGCTCTGCTCTCCCCAACGATAGTTCTCTTCCAGGGCTTTGAGGATCGGGGCGTTCAGGGTATCACCGCCGACAAAACGATAGGTTTTTTCGGTCTGGATATAGGGCTCTTTGAGGCGAATCACAGGAAAGCGGACATAGCTGGTGACACTGGGAGTGGCGCTGGCCAGCCAGACCTGCGCCCCGATCTTTTGCCCCAGATAGACCGCCAGATCCCGGGCATGATAGCGGGGACGGGTCATCGCTTTGTAGCTATCATCGTGTTCCTCATCCACGATGATAAGCCCCAGATCCTCCAACGGAACAAAAAGCGCCGAACGGGCCCCGGCGACGATGCGGATACGCCCCTCGTAAATCCCCTCAAGTATTTCCTCTTTTTTCTTTTTTCTTAGGCGGGAGTGCCAGAGAGCGACGCGCTCACCGAAATAACGTTTGAGCCGCTTCTCCATCTGAGGGGTCAGAGCGATCTCCGGCATCAGAAGGATGCAGCTTTTACCCTCTGCCAGCTTCTCGGCCATCCGGTGGATATAGAGCTCAGTCTTGCCGGCACCTGTCACACCGAATAGCAGAGCATTCTGCTCTTTATTCAGAGCTTCGTAGGCTTGTTTCTGGGCCGGACTCAGTTGTGGCAATTCTTCAATGGATAGATTTTCGGGAGGATTGTTTCGATTGTCAACCTCTTGATTCTGCAGAAAAGGGAGAAAAAGTCCAATGGATTCTCCGAACGAAGAGAAGTAATACTCGGCGATAAAGCGTGCCGTCTCCATCTGCCAGGGACGATAACAGTAGGGAAGGACTTCCGTGATCGACTGTGTCTCGAACTCAGGCTCCCCGACAGAGCGAAGCACCACCGCCTCTTTGAGGGTTCCTTTCACCGGAACCTTCACCGGCTGACCCGGTTCCAAATCCGATCTATACCGGTAAGTCAGATAGGGTGCGGCGGAACGCAGCAAAGCAATTTCATAATAGACACCCGTAGACGTTTCATGTCCGGATTCCACGGAGGCCCCGGAGTGAAGAGCGTCCCCTCTGCCCCTTCCTTTTCTATCTGTCCGGCTGTTCATTATCCGGAAAATAACTAGAGAGTATCCAACCCGGCAACGTTACAGTTGGTGGCATTGCGATCCAGTTTGTTATTTTGCAGCACAAAGCTACAGCTATGCCCGTTCGGCGCAGTAAATTTCAGGGTGTTCCCACTGGTTGACCATCGTTTATCCAATCCATAATCCAGCAATCCCACCGCCTCCGAAAGCGTCACATTGGTGAAATTTCCCTCCAGAATCCGCTTTTGCCGTTCCATGCTGATTGCCGAACGCAAGGCTCCGACTGTCGTTCTGGCCTTGGTGATGATGGCATCATCCCGGGTTGCAGCGAATTTCGGAATAGCAATCGCTGACAAAATCCCCACCACCACAATTACAAAAACCAGTTCAATCATCGTAAAACCGCTTCTCCATATTTCTCTTTTTGCCATTGTCTTCCCTCTCTTTTAATAACTTACAACATTTCCGCCGATGGTCACCCCTGCCGCCGCACCTGTCAGATGATTACTTTCCGCCATCTTTTGAGCCAGGGTACAATAATCCTTGCCATTGTCCCTCCCCCCGGCGGTGATATTGATGGATATTTTACGCTCTCCCGTAGTCTCTTCCGAGATATTGACATCAAAACATCTGAGCTGAACATTGCTGTAGTTGCCGTCGACAATACCGGTTCCCATATAGTGCGTGGCGATATCCTCGATGTAGTTGGAGAGGTTTTGCACCTCCTGAGTAGCACGGGCATCGACCCGTGTCGCCGCAAGTTTGGGGATGGCGATGGCCGCCAGAATCCCAATGATGACAATCGCAAAGATCAGTTCGATCATCGTAAATCCGCTTCGCATACACCCTCTTTCTGACTCTGTAAACCCAATCTGTTCTCTTCCTTCCGCAATCATACATTTACTATTATGATTAATATTTTATCGTAGTTTTTGTATAGTCTGGCTCTCATTGCAGGAGAAAGGAGAAGCGATGCCGGAACGACAGGAGGAAACCGAAACGTCGACATGGCAGGATCAACTGCTCACACTCCTTCTTACCGCAATGATTATGATCGTAGGGCTGGCGGCGGGTCCGGCGAATAATGATCTTCAATACTGGTATACCCTGAGCCGCTATACCTTCTGGATGGAAACAGCTTTCATTGTGCTCTATTCTTTTCTGGGGCGATCACCCCTGCGTATCCTCTCCGATTATTGGAGGAGAGACGCTCGGGTCTTCGGGGTCATCCTCTTGTGGATGATCACCCTGCTGCTTTCTTATCTCTTCTCCGACTACTATACACCGGAGAACATCCTAGCACAGATGCGGGTCGAAGAGACGTTGGGACATGTTCTATTTTTCGCCGTACTTCTTGATGCCCTTTCGCACTACCGGATCAAGGTCCGTTGGCTGATCGGTGCTGTGATCTTCTCCTCCTTCCTCGTTTTTCTCTATTTTTTTATCGCACTGGTCAAGCTCCACTTCTCCACTATCGGCTGGCTTCCCGAGATCCCGCTGTGGCACGGATGGGCAATCAACGGAAACATTCGGCGGATAGGCTACGAGATGGAAACGGCCGTCTTGGCCACCATTCCCTTTTGGATCATAGGGCGACGAAAGCTTTTCTGGGGGTTCCTGGCTCTCATGATGCTCTGGTTGATCTTCTGGCTGGGAGGAAGGGCATCGGTTCTGGGAATTCTGGTCGGGATTCTCTCTATGGGCTTTTTTATCGGATGGCGCAAAACACTTTCTCTGGCAGGATTTTATCTGCTGCTCTTCGTCTCGATCAGCATCATCAATCTGAAAATCTCGGCTAAAAATGCAAACTATACCCCGGTAAAAGTTCAACAGACCCTCCATGCCCGTTCCCTCCACCAGTTCAGTTCGGGGAGGGATGATGTTTGGCGCCTGCTCTGGCGTGAAGTGCAAAAGAGCCCGTTGATCGGCAACGGTCCCCAAAGCTACTTTTTCTATCCCGGACGAAGTCCGTCAATCATCCATGCCCACAACTTTCTTCTTCAGTTTCTCGGAGAATGGGGGATCATCGGAGCGGGGCTCTTTCTCTATCTGATTGTTCTCGCCTGCAAAAGCGGTTTCAAAAATCTCTCGATACAGACGAAGCAAAACTCGCTCTCGGCAGTACATCTGGCTGGATGGACTATGGTCCTGGGATTGACAGCCACCGCCCTTTTCGGCGGGATCTACTTTTTTACCCAGAGTTCTTTTTTTCTGGCACTGGCTTATGCGTTTTGTCTCGCTCCGAGCAGCGAAAAAGAGAATTAGCCCGAATTCTCCGAAACCTATCATTCCAAATTTTGCAGTAGAAAGTGCGTCTGATGTGTCTTCCATACCGCCTATGATCGATGCAGATGGCGGGCTGGCTAATGCAAATTTGGGTTTATGCACTTTTATCTAGACTACAAATGGTGGACCAAAGTAATGAGAGAGATTCTCCAAATGCCTGAATCTGATCACTGGAAACCATTAAAGCCGTACAAGGGAAAATACCTTAGCAGATAAAGAGAAAATTGAAGTATAAAAAAGGAAATTTTTGAAAGATCCGACCGGACCTTGCCGGACCGATCAGGATGGATAAAGCAGTAGCTTAGAAAGAGACGTGAGAGCCACCGAAGCTATGCAAATATCCAGAAGCGTTGGAGAGGTTTTGATCCTGTGCCATGGTTTGAGCGTTCTTACACCATGTCGCAGTGTTTGTTGTCAGGCTGGTTACCGTGATATTTCCATCGGTTGTTGTCTGACCTGTTGTCACACTTCCGCTTGCAAGAGGATCGACCTTGAAACAGCCTTCCTTGGCAACTTGCGTACAGGATGCTGTTCCGTTGTCTTCTACACCCCGTGCAGTATAACCAGCACCGATATCAGATACACAGGTAGCCAGGTTCTGTACCGCTTTGACAGCTTTCGCGTCATCCCGGGTCGCTGCCAGTTTGGGGATGGCTACAGCTGCCAAGATTCCGATAATTACGATCACGAAGATCAATTCAATCATAGTAAAACCGCGTCTCATAGAGAACTCCTTAAAAAATCAATTCGAGTGAGGGTAAAATCCACACTACATCAGTAGTATAATCAATTCTTCCTTAAAAAACTATTTGGGAGAAGAATTCATATTTCTTTTATTTCTATGCTTTTATTTAAGTTTATATTCGTTATAAATATTATGATCAAAGAAAAAGGCAGGAGAAAGATGAAGAGTGCTTTTTCTCAGATAGAATTGATTTTTGTTATCCTGATAATAGGGATTTTGGCAGCGACAGCTTTCCCGAAACTCGCCGCGACGAGAGATGACGCCAAGATGTCGACTATTGCCCACAATACGATGGTTGCGGCGACAGACATCGCATCCTATGCCGTCGCCAAAGGGCAAACAGAGACGGATCTGAGTCGTATGTCCGACGCCATAGCCACGATGGTCAATCACGGGGTGGCTTCTCAGGTGGCCGGCACGCCGACGCTGAATATCCATTGGGGGGGCGTCAATAACTGCCTCGTTTTAAAAATCGAGGGACAGAATACTCCAACCGAAACTCTGGTATTGGAAACCAACGGAAGCAGCAGCGATGAATGCGATCGATTGCGTAGCCTGATTGATAGCGGCCGTTTTCCTATCCCGCTGCACGGAAGCAGACTCAGCCTATAACAAAGGAAAAGAATGGACTCCATTAAAAAACTTTGGTCAATTTATCGAGTAACATGGGTACTTTATGTCGGTATCCTTCTGATGCCGATCGGTATGTATATCGTCTATCACCAGATGGGAAATTTTGTCTCATGTGAGAAGGTCGTGCGGGATACGGCACGCAGTGGAGGAGACATGCTGGAGATGGCGCTGACCCCCGACTCCCAGAGACAGAAGATACTGATTCAACGTATTGATCGTACGCTCAAGGATGACCGATCCTGGTTTGTCCAAAACGATGGCAGCCCCTATTATGTAGGGAATTCGACTCCCCTGAAAGATTATGAATCGCTATTGCAATGTTGGAAAGATCTGAAGCAATCTCCCAGCCGGGAGAAAGCTTTGCAGTGTTGGACGGAGGCTCGATCGTTGACCTTTGCCGTCGAGCGGCTCAACACGCTTACCTTCACTTCGATCCGAAACAAGATGTTCCTGACGATGATCCTGAGTGTCATCCTCCTGCTCCTCTTGGTCTATGTCGTCCGTTACTATATGTATCATCAGGTCTGCAAAGGAATTGTCCACAGTCCGGAGGAGGGGCTGCATGACCGGGAGTATTGTCGCTTGAGTCTGACCCAGCTTTGTGCCCAAGCGGAGCGAAGCGAACGCCCCCTCTCAACCACGCGTATCGATGTCAAAAAAATACCGGGACACCGTGTCGAAGTTTATGCCAAGATCCTCACAAAACTCGGCGACGTCCTCAAGGAGACGACGCGGCTCAGTGATGTGGTTTGTCGCATTCAGGACGATACCTTTTTCATCCTCATGCCCAATACCGACCAGGAAGGGGCGGAGATGGCGGTCAAGCGCATCCATACATTGCTAAACAAACGTTTTGAAAAAGAGAAAGACAAAATAGAGATCGAGGTGGGATCTTTCACGTTAAAAGAGGGAGAAAAGTGTAACGATTTCTGGAAACGGAGTATCAAACGCCACGCCTAAAAGAACCGGATACTTCACGGCTCTTTGAATCGCTCTCCTGAAATTTCCGTCATTCCGAGCCTAACCCAGGATCCAACAGTGGATCCTCAAGTTCAGGATAACGAGGAAAAGATTATTTTTAGGAATTTTCAAAAGTCATAACGTCACAGATTTTAAATCAAGTTCAAAATGACAAAACGCCGCCCTTACTCCTCTATAATTCCTTCGATCTCTTTTTCATAGTTGTAGTTCTGGGCCGCCAAACGAAGATAGGCGAGGAAGAGCTTCTCCGCGGCATTATCCCGATTGCTGTGGATGTCGGACTCCTCCAGCAGTTTCTCCACATGGGCGGCGAACTCGTCGTCGAGATTTTTGGCTTTGAAACGGATGCCGTTGATGGTCAGGGCGAGGTCTCTCATTGTTTTCCTTCGGAAAAAATTAATAGTTAATAATTAATAGTTAATAATTTTTGTAAGCGTTGCAGGGCAACGCCATCCAAAATCATTCACCATTCACCATTCATCATTCACCTGTTGGAATAGCACCCGCTATTCCAGCAGAGCCTCGACCTTGGCGATGATCGCTTCGATCTCGGCGTCCTTGGTCTCCAGTTCGGCCCGGAGGGCGGCGATGGTCTCCTCTTTGGCCTCGAGCTGACTCGCCAGAGCAGCGGTCTCTCCCCGCAGCGTCTCTAGCTCCTGGCTGCTTCCTTCCTGACACGCCTGCAGCTGGGTTGTCAGGTCTTTGTTGGCATTGCGCAGGGCCTCCGCTTCTGCCTCCAGTTCGGCGATCCGGCTTTTCCACCCTTCGACTTTTTCTTTCAATCTGTCCAGTGCACTCATAGAAATCCTTTTCAGTTAATAATTAATAGTTAACAATTAATAGTTATGGTAAGCGTTGCTGAAGCAACGCTATTTGTTATAATAGCGAAAAGCTGGTTGGATGGAGTTTTGAAATGGCCGGGGAAAATCCACTGCAGGAGAAGAGTTATGCTTTTGCGGTGCGCATTGTCCGGTTAAGCCAATTCTTACATGCCGAAAAGAAAGAATATGTCCTTAGCCGGCAAGTCCTGCGGAGTGGCACAGCCATAGGAGCCTTGGTCAGCGAAGCGAAATATGCCCAATCCCGGGCAGATTTTGTCAACAAGCTTCAAATCGCTATCAAAGAAGCAAACGAAACCCATTATTGGCTTCGACTGCTGAAGGATACCGGATACATTGAACGTGGAGCCTACGAAAGCATGGAAAAAGATAATCTCGAATCGCTCAGGCTCCTAACCTCCATCATCAACTCAACAAAAAAACAATGAGAAGCGATTCAAAGAATCGCCAAGCAAAATTATTAACTGTTAATTATTAACTATTAATTCTTCCAAAGGAAACCCTTGTTCAAAGTCAAAGCCCCCTACGCTCCCGCCGGGGATCAACCCGAAGCCATCGAAAAACTCAGCGCCTCCATCGAGGCGGGCAACCGCTACCAGACACTGCTGGGCGTCACCGGGTCGGGCAAGACCCACACCATGGCCCGCATCATCGAAAAGACCCAACGCCCCACGCTGATCATGACCCACAACAAAACCCTGGCAGCCCAGCTCTACAGCGAATTCAGAAGCTTCTTCCCCAACAACCATGTCGAATACTTCATCAGCTACTACGACTACTACCAGCCCGAAGCCTACATCCCCCGTCAGGATCTCTTCATCGAAAAGGACAGCTCCATCAACGCCGAGCTGGAGCGGCTGCGTCTGAGTGCCACGGCGAGCCTGCTCAGCCACGACGACGTGATCGTCATTGCCTCCGTCAGCGCCAACTACGGCCTGGGAAGCCCCGAAGAGTACCGCAGCATCGTCCAGAAGATCGTCGTGGGTGAGGAGTACAATCAGCGGGAACTTCTGCTCAAATTCGTGGAGATGGGCTACCGGCGCAACGACGACTTTTTCGACCGGGGGGATTTCCGCGTGGGCGGCGAAGTGATCGACATCTACCCCGCCTACAGCGAAGAGCTGGCCTACCGGATCGAATTTTTCGGGGACGAGGTGGAGAGCATCCACAGTTTCGACGCCCTCACCGGTGAAAAGGTGGCCGAGCTCAAAGAGTTCACCCTCTACAGCGCCAACCAGTTCATCGTGGGCCAGGAGAAAATGGCCCACGCCATCAAGAGCATCGAAGAGGAGCTGGCGGAGCGGTTGAAGTTCTACGAGCGGGAGGGGCGGATGGTGGAGTACAACCGCCTCAAACAGCGCACCGAGTTCGACCTGGAGATGATGGAGACCACCGGGGTCTGCAAAGGGATCGAAAACTACTCCCGCCACCTGACAGGCAAAAAACCGGGCGAGACCCCCTACTCGCTGCTGGACTACTTCGAAGCGATGCACAAGGATTACCTGGTGATCGTGGACGAATCCCACGTGAGCCTGCCGCAGTTTCGGGGAATGTATGCCGGCGACCGGAGCCGCAAGGAGGTGCTGGTCGAGTACGGCTTCCGGCTGCCGAGCGCTCTGGACAACCGGCCGCTGAAATTCGAAGAGTATATCGACAAGGCCCCCCACTATCTCTTTGTCTCCGCCACGCCGGGCGAGTGGGAGATGGAACACTCCGCCGTCGTCGCCGAGCAGGTGGTGCGCCCCACGGGGCTCCTGGATCCCGAGATCGAGGTGCGTGACAGCGAGAACCAGGTGGCCGACCTCCACGACCGGATCAAGGAGGTCGTCGAGCGGGGCGAGCGGGTCCTGGTGACGGTGCTCACTAAAAAGATGGCCGAGGAGCTCACCACCTACTACAACGACCTGGGCCTGCGGGTGAAATATATGCATTCGGATCTGGACGCCATCGAACGCAACCAGATCATCCGCAGCCTTCGCCTGGGGGAGTTCGACGTGCTGGTGGGGATCAACCTCCTGCGGGAGGGGCTGGACCTGCCCGAGGTGAGCCTGGTGGCGATCCTGGATGCCGACAAAGAGGGCTTCCTGCGTAGCGAAACCGCCCTGATCCAGACCGCCGGACGCGCCGCGAGGAACGTCCACGGCCGGGTCCTGATGTACGCCAAAAAGATCACCCCCTCCATGCAGGCCTGTATCGAGACCACCCAGGCCCGACGGCAGAAGCAGATCGAATACAACCGACGCCACGGCATCACCCCCCAGACCACCGTCCGGGAACTCGACACCGATCTCAAAGTCGCCGAGCCCGGTGAACTCTACAACCGCCACAGCAAAATGGACAAAATGCCCAAAGCCGAACGCCAACGGATCATCAAAGAACTCAAGGCCAAAATGCTCGAAGCGGCGAAGAAACTGGAGTTCGAAGAGGCGGCGAGACTCAGGGACGAGATTGCAAAAATCAAAAAGCTTTGATTTTCACAATCTCTCAATAAGCAATGCAAACCGAAACTATTAACTATTAATTATTAACTATTAACTATAATCCTCTCAATTCAATTGAGAGGATTATCCCATGGATCTCAAAGACCCTTCCCTCTACATCAACCGCGAGCTCTCCTGGCTCCAGTTCAACACCCGGGTCCTGGCTCAGACCCGCAAAGGGGAGCTGCCCCCTCTCGAGCGGCTCAAATTCATCGCTATCTACGGGACCAACCTGGACGAATTTTATATGGTCCGAGTCGCCGGACTCATCTCCCTCTACAAAGCCGGCATCCAGGAGACCGGCCCCGACCGGCTCACCCCCGCCGAGCAGCTGGCGGCGATCCGGGAGTATCTGCATACCGAGAAGCAGGAGCTCGAAACGCGTTACAACACCATCACTGCGGAACTCGAGAATGAAGGCGTCCGCATCCGCCCCTTTGCCGAGCTGGATCCCTCGCTCCAGGAGAAGCTTCGGGAGATCTTTTACGAAGAGATCTATCCCGTCATCATCCCCATCGCCATCGACGCCACCCACCCCTTCCCCCACCTCAACAACCTCAGCTTCGGCCTGGCGGTCAAGCTCCAGGACCGGGAGGGGAATATCAAGCACGGGCTGGTACGCATCCCAAGGCTTCTCCCCCGCTTCCTCAAAGCCGATCACACCTTTGTCCCCATCGAGAGCCTCGTGGAACATTTCATCGGAGATCTTTTCCCCGGCTACAGCGAGATCGCCAGCACCCCCTTCCGGGTCACCCGCAATGCCGACCTGGCCATCGAAGAGGAGGAGGCGGACGACTTCCTGGAGATGATGGAGGAGGGGCTGCGCAGCCGTAACAAGGGGCAGATCGTCCGACTGGAACTCACCGGCGATGCCGATGCGGACCTGGTGGAGTTTCTCAACAGCCACCTTCATGTCGAGACCGGAGATATCTACTACTACCGCTCCATTCCCCTCAACCTGGGGGCCCTCTGGCAGATCGTCGGCGAGAAGTCCCTGGCCCATCTCCTGCTCCCGGGCTACACTCCCAAAACTCTGCCCCCTTTCGACAAGGAAGAGATTTTCAGCGCCATCGAGCAGCAGGACAGTCTCCTCTACCACCCCTACGAAAGCTTCGAGCCGGTGGTCAAATTCATCCAGCAAGCCGCCGCCGATCCCGAGACCCTGGCGATCCGCATGACCCTCTACCGGGTCGGGACCAAATCTCCCATCGTCAAAGCGCTCATCGACGCGGCCCAGGACGGCAAACAGGTCACGGTCCTGGTGGAGCTCAAAGCCCGTTTCGACGAGGAGAACAACCTCCGATGGGCCAAGCGTCTGGAGGAGGCGGGGGCCCACGTCGTCTACGGGATCCCCGGCCTCAAGGTCCACGCCAAGATCGCCCAGGTCCTCAAACGCCGAAACGGACAGCTCAAGAGCTACCTCCACCTGGCCACCGGCAACTACAACCCCGGCACCGCCAAAATCTATACCGATATCAGCTACTTCACCGCCCGCAAGGATTTCAACAGCGACGCCACCCGTTTCTTCCACTTTCTCACCGGCTTCTCCGCCTACGCCAAGCTCCAGGCTCTCTATATGTCCCCGCTGCAGATCAAGCAGAAGCTGCTCAAACTGATCGAGCAGGAGGCGGCCCATGGCAGCGAGGGGCATATGATCCTCAAGGCCAACTCCCTGGCCCATCCCGAGATCATCCGGGCGCTCTACAAGGCGAGCCAAAAGGGGTGCAAGATCGACCTGATCATCCGGGGAATCTGCTGTCTCCGCCCCGGAGTGGCAGGGGTTAGCGACAACATCACTGTCTCCTCCATCATCGGCAAATACCTGGAGCATCCGCGGATCTACTGGTTCAAACACGACGAACCGGGCTGCTACATCTCCAGCGCCGATCTGATGCCCCGGAACCTGGACCGGCGCATCGAACTGATGACCCCGATCTTCGAAGAGAATCTGGCCGAACGGATCGAACAGATCCTGAGCCTCCAGCTGGCGGACAACCAGCTCCGCTGGATCCTCCAAAGCGACGGAAACTACGCCGAAGTCCGCCCCCGGGAAGGCGAACGCCCCGTCAACTCCCAGGAGCTCCTGGAGAAGTATGTCAACAAACTCTACGACCGGACCCGCAAGCACGACAGCAGCAAGGGCAGCAACTACGTCAAACGGCTGGCGGAAAAGCTTTTGAAAGAGAGTTGACATAACTAGTAACAAGGAACGAGTAACGAGTAGCTGGAAGTTTTGGGGCGTCGCTTCGCGACACGCATTTTTGGAAGCGGGAATTCATTCCCGCAAAAGAGAGGAGGTCATTTTGCACGTTAACTTGCAGGCGATTGGGCAAACCTGCCTCAATGACCATAAATGACTACCAAATGACTGGGCGTAGCCCAAAATAACTTTCCAAGGAGAAACAATGCCGCGAATCCTGAACTACCAGGGCCTCTCCCCCAACTTGGCAAAAGGCAGCTGGATCGCTCCCGGTGCGACCGTCATCGGTGACGTAGAGCTGGGAGAGGACTCCTCCGTCTGGTTCGGCTGCGTGATACGCGGTGATGTGCATCATATCCGCATCGGGGACCGCACCAATATCCAGGATCTGAGCATGATCCATGTCACCCACTACAAACAGCCCGACAAAAGCGACGGGCATCCCACCATCATCGGTAACGATGTCACGGTAGGCCACCGGGTAATGCTGCATGGTTGCACCGTCGAAGACGCCTGCCTCATCGGCATGAGCGCCACGATCCTGGACGGCGCCGTCATCGGCCGGGAGTCCATCGTCGGCGCCGGGGCCCTGGTCACCGGCGGCAAAGTCTTCCCGCCCCGTTCCCTGATCCTGGGCTCCCCCGCCAAGGTGGTCCGTCAGCTCACCGATGAGGAGGTGGCGGAACTCTACGCCTCGGCGAAACGGTATGTAGCGTTTATGAAGAACTACAGGGATAGTGAGGAACCAGCAACTAAGATGTAGGGTGGCGCCCTTCGGGCCCACCGAATAAAATTTTTGATTGACGGAAACGATAAAATGATAGTCTAAGACCTTCGGATCTTGGAGAAGGTGGGTTCATAGAGCCCACCCTACCCCTACTATTCACTCTCAACTATTAACTCAAAAGAGGATTACTATGAGCTTCACACAGATTATCACACGAACGTTCCGCGACATCCTGAGTCCTTCGGTTCTGGGGTTCATCCTCAAGGTGGGGCTGGGGTCCTTCCTCTTCTGGATCGTCGTTTTGTGGCTCTTCTGGAACCCCTTCGAACACTTCGTTGCCTCCTATCTGCAGATGATCCCCTGGATCGGCCACTATGCCTGGTTTCAGGCCACGGGGGCTCTGT
>NZ_WFQN01000022.1 GCF_015487065.1 Nitratifractor sp. | reverse complement strand
CGAAAGTGACCCCCTCCAGCGCTTCGGCTCCCACCATGGCGTTGGTGGCCAGGACCACATCCGCCTCGCTCACCAGCCGCCGGATCGTCGCCTCCTCCAGCTCGCGCAGCCGGTCGAAGGCCGCCTGGGTTTTCTCCTCCTCCCGGTACCAGCTCGCCATGGAGCGCAGAGTCTCGTGACTCACTCCCCGGTAGCTGCGCCCCTCCTCGGCCAGCTTGAGGATCCGCTCCCGGCTCATCCCCCGGGTGCGGGCCGGGGTGGGTTTGCTGTAGGCGCTGCGCCGCTCGGCTGCGGCTTTGGCTTCCTCCTGCAGGCGCAGGATCTCCGGGTATTCGGGAGCCTGGGAGAGCCGAACCATGAGACTGTAACGTTCCAGGGCCGAATCGATCCGCGCCGGATGGCCAATACGCAGCAGATCCAGCTCCCCCTCGGCAGATAGCTTCTCCAGCAGATTGTCCACCGCCACATTGGAATCGGCCGTCGCCAGCACCCGATCCCCCTGCTCCACGTGAGCCCGGATCACCCGATCCAGGGTCGTGGTCTTGCCCGTCCCCGGCGGTCCGTGGATCAAAAAGAGATCCTGCATCCCCAGGGAGCGCTCCACCGCCTCCTGCTGCAGCGCATTGAGGCCGGGGACCGACTCCCGCTCCAGCCTGGGGGCCGGGCCGCACTCCGCCAGCCCCAGGAGGATGTCCCGGATCCTACGGTAGGGATCGGCCAGATGGCGCATCTGCTCCAGATTGCTCTCCATCCGCTTGAAGGTCACGTCGTTGACGAAGAGATCGATCCGCACCTGCTCTTTGAGGGCCCAGCGGGGCGGCGACTGGGAGAAGGCCACCTCGATATGGTTGCGCCCCACCCCCATGACCGTGGCGCTCAGATCGCTTTTGAGGGGATCGCCTCGACTGATGAGCACGATATCCCCGCTGCTGATCTCCGTCTCGATCCGGCGGTCCCGGCCGTAGCGCACCAGCTCCAGATCGAAAAGCCGCCCGGCTCTGCGCCCCCTCAGATCCAGGATCGCCCGGCCGAAGCTCTCCAGCTCCCGACCGCTGAAACGCCGGATCTCCTCGATCCGGCTGCGGCGCTCCGCCTCCCGCTCCGCTTCGATGAGCCGCTTGTACTCCTCGATATAGTCGGCGATCCGAAGGATCCGACGTTTGCGCTCCACGTCGGGCAGCATCTCGGGCGGGAGTTTGGGCACCAGCCCCCGCTTGAGGCGATAGAGCACAGCGCCGTCGGCCTCCCAGACCCGGTCGATATTGCCCGCTTTGATCCCGTAACGCCGCAGGATCCGCTCCCGCTTTTCGGGAGGATATTCCGCGGGAAGGGTCAACCACTGTGCCGCAGGTTTGGCCATGGGAATCCTTTTTTCATTCTATGTTACGTGTCAGTGATCCACCGATAAAAAAACTGAAGTTCCAAATTTTGGAAATACCAATTCGTTAGCGTCTATCCGAAGGATAGCTTTTCTCTCTTACGACATCCTTTTGCCGGGAATGAATTCCCGGTTCCAAAAGAAGCACTGCAAAGCAACACCCATCCGAATCATCTATTCCCAATTCTCCATTCGCAATCACAAAGGTACTGCCTGTGTGACGTCAGTCCTTCGCGTTTTCTTTTTTCTTTGCTTCGTTTCTCTTTTTCTTTGTCGCGGAACAAAGAAAAAAGAAATGAAGAAGTATGCTGGAAACTCCGGCCTCATTTTCCGTGGGATGGCAATCCCACGCTACGAGATTCAACACTCCCTCAGGGGCGGATCTCGATGGGCGTCCCCGGATCCACCGCCTGCCAGATCTCGTCCATGTCGCCGTTGCTGACGGCGATACAGCCGGCGGTCCAGTCAAAACGCTGCCGGATGACCGAGAGCCAGCCCCACCAGTTTGGCTGTCCGTGGATCATGATGGATCCTCCGGGATTGATTCCCCTCTTTCGGGCTTTCTCCTTCTGAGCCGGAGTGGGATAACTAATATGAATCGCCCGATAATAGCTGCTGTCGGGTTTTTTGAAATCGAGGGTATAGTTCCCCTCCGGGGTTTTCTGGTCGTGCTCCCGCTCTTTGGGACCGATGGGGTTTTTCCCCAGAGCGATATGGTATTCCCGATAGGGATGACCGTTACGAATAAGATAGAGTTTCCGCTCCGATTTGACGATCAGGACCTTCTGTGCCTTGGGGATCGTTTTCTCTTTCATCGGTTTTCCTATCGCATCACCGTTGGCGTCCAGTGCTTTCAGCGGGGAATTTCCCGCCGAACCCAGAATCGGCCAGAACAGGAGAAGAAGGGACAGCCAGACTCTCATCGGATGATATGCCCCACGAATTTGGAGAGGTTGTCGATGATTTCCCCTCCCCGGCGATACCCCAGGCCACAGGACTCGTAGGCGAAAAAGAGTCCGGCCTGGTAGCGACGTCCCTCACTATCTCTTGGCAATTCCACATACTCCTGATAGAGCATGGGATAGGCGCCGTACTCCCCCTGCAGATCGGTGACGACGGTTTGTCCGTCGCTCTCCAGGATCGCCACGTTGCCCCCTTCCCGGCCGAAGATCGGTTTGCGTACCTGCATCTTGCCCGGCAGCGGCTCGAAAGAGCTCTCCAGCAGCAGAGGATGATCGGGGTAGAGATCCCAGAGGATCTTGAGCATCCCCTTGCTCTGGAACATCAGAGTATAGGCGGGATTGAAGAGGATCGCCTTCTGGTTGCGGACGATCTGCGTCAGCAGCATCGCAAGGTCCGGCTCCTCCAGGGCGATATCCTCCCAGGGGATGAGCTTGAACCAGAGCTCGTAGTTGACCCCCTCGAAAAAGATCCCCTCCTCGCCGTCGAACTCGATCTCGTCGATGTAAGCGAACTGGGTGGCGAAGCCCGCCTCTTCGGCGATATACTGCAGCAGCCGGACCGTATTCTCCTCCTCGGCATTGCCCCGGACCGAGGTGAAGAGAAAGCGCCACCCCTCATAGCGTTCGGCAAAAGATTCCACGCTCGCCTCCAGGGTCACGATCCGCTTGAAGTTCTCCAGGAGGGCATCGTAGACAACATTGAACTGAGCCGCTTCGTCCAGCCCGTTGCGTTTGAGGATCGCCCACTGAATGATGGCGGTTTCGAAGAGGGCCGTGGGGGTATCGGCATTGAACTCCAGGAGCTTGATGGGACGGCCGTCGATCCCCCCGGCCAGATCGAAGCGGCCGTAGAGATGCCAGTGGACCTCGTTCTCCCAGCTCTCTTTGACCAGATCCACCAGATTGAAGGGAATCCCGATCTCGTGAAAGAGATTGTGTTCCACCACATGTTCTCCCGCTGCGACGAACATATCGTAGAGCTCGTTGCCCGCCTCGTAGTAGGCCTCCGCCTCTTCCCGGCTCACCTCGACCAGTACGTCCGCCAGATAGGGAGTCTCGTCGCTGTCGGTATGCCAGACAAAGCCCAGCTGTTCCAGATAGGCGGTATCGAGGGGTTCGACCGGCAGGAGTCTGACCATCTCAGCCTCCGAAGAAGCCGCTGCGTGCGCCGCTTCCTCCCCGTGTCCCTCCGAAAAAGCCGGTGCGACGTGTCGCGGAGCGGCTGCGGGTGGAGGAGGCTTTTTTGAAGCTGTTGACACTCCGGTTGTAGGCAGCGGGTGTTTTGTAGCCGGAGCGGCGGGTCTGCCGATAGTTGGGGTTGTTGAAGAGTCTACTGCCGATCCAGGATCCGATGATGGCGCCGGCGGCACTGGCCAGGATCGCCTCGCCCAGGCTCAAACCGCCCTGCTGGGCCATCTGAGCCCCCTGGGGGCTGGTCAGGGGGGAGGTGCCGTTATCGATCTTAGCTGCTTCCTTTTTGACAAGAGCGTCCATCTCCTCCCGGGTCAGAACCTTTTCGGTGCCGTCCAGTTTTTTGAGGATGATGCGCGTCTCTTTGGCCGGGAACTCCTCGGCGATCTTGTAGCGGCCCGGCTTGACCTCCTCGATGACGACGAAGGCGTTTTTCTCCTGGGTCTGCGTACTGCTCTGCTCCTGAGAATCACGCTGCTGGCATCCGCCCAATCCCACGGCGAGCAGCGCTCCCAGCCCTACACCGGTACCGTAGCGTGAAAGTTTTTTGATATATTTCATAGGTTGTTCCTTGTCAACTTCGGATGATTGTTTTGTCAAAAGTTATGGAGTAATGGTAGCGAAAAAAGAGGAGGTAGAAAGAATAAAAGGCGGAAGGAAAGGGGGAAACCTTCCGGTGTAGAAAATCAGTCCATCTGCTTGCGCAGGAAGGTGGGAACATCCAGGATATCTTCATCCAGGGTATCCCCACCGACCACTTTGCGTCCACCGCCGTAGTTCTGATAGGGGTTGTCGCTGTTGACGCCTTGGGAACCGAGGAGGTCGGAGGCCTGCTGGACCTTCTCGGCCTGGGAGGGAGCGGGAACCGCTTCGGGCTCTTCGAAACCGGTGGCGACGATGGTGATCTTGACCTGATCGATCTCAAGGTTGCTGTCGGTGGTGGTACCGAAGATGACGCTGGCATCCTCGTCGGCATGCTCCTCGATGATATCCATCGCTTCGGAGATCTGCAGAATGGGATAGTCGGGATGGATATGGAAATGGACCAGCACCCCTTTGGCCCCGTTGATGGAGACGTTGTCAAGCAGCGGCGAATCGATGGCTGCCTTGGCGGCATCGTAGGCGGCGTTGGCTCCGGTGCTGCTGCCCGACCCCATCAGGGCCAGACCGCGATGGCTCATGACGGTCTTGACGTCGGCGAAGTCCAGGTTGATATCGTTGGGGCCGTGAGAAAGAATCACATTGGAGATCCCGGCGACCGCCTGGCAGAGAACATCATCCACCAACCGGAAGCTCTCTTTGATCCCCAGGTTCTTCTCGACGATAGAGAGGAGCCGCTCGTTGGGAACAACGATGATGGAATCGCTCTCACGCTTGAGCTCTTCCAGGCCGCTCTTGGCCAGTTTCTGACGTTTGCGGCCCTCGAATTTGAAAGGAGTCGTCACGACGGAGACGGTGAGAGCCCCGACCTCTTTGGCCGCCTGGGCGATGATGGGAGCGGCTCCGGTCCCGGTTCCGCCGCCCAGTCCGGCGGAGATAAAGACGATATCGGCCCCGGCCAGGGTGTCCTTGATCTCACTGAAACTCTCCAGGGCCGCCTCCCGGCCGATCTCCGGCTTCATTCCGGCGCCCAGTCCGCGGGTGGCGTTGGCCCCCAACTGCAGTTTGATGGGTGCCAGAGAAGAGTCCAGAGCCTGGGCGTCGGTATTGGCTACGACCAGATCGATCCCTTTGACGTTTTCGGAGATCATGTGGTTGACCATGTTTCCGCCGCCACCGCCTACTCCGATTGCTTTGATCCTGGCCCCCTCGACGTTGCTCTCACCCGCTCTTGTCGTCTCGATCTCAATTTCGAAATTTTCCATAAGTTTCACTCCCCTTTTTTATGGTTTAGAAAAGTTGTTTCGCCCAGTTGACGAATCGGCTGAAAGGATTCCCTTCGCGCTTTTTGGAGATCGAACCGAACAGATCCCCGTCAAAATCGTTCGGCAGTTTCCCGCCTTCGCCCAGGTCAAGCCCGAGATCGATCTCCTCTCGCTGATGACGTGACGGCGTTTCCCGCGGCGTCTCCTCTTTTTTGCCGATTTCGGCGATATCGGTCACATTGGCTGTCTGGACCTCTTTGTGATGCAGCAGCGTCTTGCTGTAATCAATCTCATACTGGGTATGTTCCCCCGCCTGGTAGAGCAACAGACCGACGACGGTAGAGAAAGCCGGGTCTTTGAGCTCGTCGTACATGCCTCCCAGCTCCCGCGGCAACCCGATTCTCACCGGCATCCCGTGGAAGATCGCCTGAGCCAGCTCCCGGATTCCTTTGAGCTTGGTCAAGCCGCCGGTCAAGACGATACCGGCCCCGATCTGCTCCCGCAGCGCACTCTTGTCCAGGGATTTGGAGAGGATCATCAACGCCTCTTCCACCCTGGCCAGGATGACACTGTGGACGATCTCCAGAGAGATGGTGTTGCGGTTCTCCGTATCGCCGATGACCGGGAGTTCGATGGATTCGTTGGACTTCTCCAGCAGGTTTCCGTGGCGGATCTTGACCTTCTCCGCCGTCTCCAGCGGAGTGTGAAGCGCCATGGAGAGATCGTTGGTGATATGGTTGGAACCCACCGCCAGAAAATCGTTGTAGCGGATGGAGTTGCCGATATGGACAATCATATTGCTGGTCTGGCCGCCCATATCGATGACACAGACACCCAGCTCCCGCTCATCTTCTCCCATGACGGCCAACGCCGAGGCGTAGCTGTTGAGGACGATGCCTTCGATCTCCAATCCGGCGGAACGGACCGCTTTGATCAGATTGTTCAACGCTGATTTCTGGGTAATGATAATATTGACATCCACCTCCATCCGGCTGGCGTTCATACCGTAGGGATCCTCGATGAAATCCTGTTCATCCACTTTGAAGTTGTAGGGGAGGACATGGATCACCTCAAACTCGTTGGGGATGTTGGCATTGTAAAGCGCCGTATCCATCACCCGTTTGATCTCTTTGATCGTGATGTCCTGATGGGGGATGTTGACAATGCCCGTGGAGTTGAGACTTTTGGCATAGGCGTTGGAGATGGAAATTGTCGCACCGGAGATATTTTTTCCGGCAATCCGACGGGCGTCCCCGACCGCTTTTTTAATCGATTTTGCCGCCAGTTCGATATTGGTGATGACCCCTTTTTTGACCCCGTGGGAACGGACGACACCGTGTCCGGTAACCGTCAGTGAACCGTCTTCTCCCACTTCGGCGATCACCGCGGCGATCTTGGTCGAACCGATATCTACCGCCAGAATCGTCTCTGCCACCTTAGATTCCTTTTACGAATTTTTTGACGGGGTATCGTTTGGAAAGTGCTTTGAGCAGGTTCTGTTCAAACTCATCTTTTTTGATCCGATCTGCCGTGGCCCCGATTTTTGCAGACAATTCCCCGTCACCTTTTCCAAATTTCTGGTCCACGATCTCGTAAACCACGATTTTTCCATTTACGAATATGATACCTTTTTTATTATTAGATGTAAATAATTTTTGTAAAAACTGTAAACTTTCCGGCAGATTCAAAGGTGACAGCGCTTCGGCTGAACTCAGACTCACTTCACCGCTCTCTTTTGTCAAGGCGGCGGGACCTTTGAGCAACGCTTCGGCTTTGGCCTTGAGCGCCGCCTTTCTTTCGGCCGCTGTCCAGGCAAGCGCCACGCGACTTTTCGCCGCATCGAAGCTCATGATACGGGGCTCGATGACCTTGTCGATCCGGACCGTGGCATAACGTGCACCCACGGGCTTGGGCTTGACCAGCGATCCCGGAGAGTGCGTGACGATCTCCTGCCATAACGCTTTGGAAAATGTGGGGTCTCCTTCAGCGAACTCCCGGACTTCAGTGGGCATTTTCTTCCCTTTTTTCAAGGCGATATAATCCAGCAAAGCCCGTTTTTTCCCTTTTTTGATCCGATAATCCCTGAGGACAAGTTTCCGGGCCTGCTCATAGGAGAGCTCTTTGCCCTGGGCATCGGTGTAGTTGAAACTATTCTTGTGATAGAAATTTTTCAGTGCCTCCTCCGACGCATTGATATCGGCAGTATCGGTCCAGAGAACGGCCAGCTTGAAAAGCCGGGGAGTTTTGTACTGATCCTTGTGCTTCTCCCAATAGGACTTGAGCGCCGTTTCGTCAATCGTCACATTGACATCGGCAGGAATGAGGACACGGTAGCGAATCTTATCGGAGAGGCTCAGCGCCCCCGCTATGACACTGCGCTCATAGGGAACCGCCCCTTTGTTGATCAACTTCATCAGCTTTTCGACGGTCAAATCGTCGCGGAAAATCGCTTCGAAGGTCCGGGCATTGAGTCCACGGGATTCCAGGAAAGTCTCGTAGATCTTTTTGCTGAAACGGCCTTGATCCTGAAAGGCGGGAAGTGAAGCGATGGCATCGGCCAACTCTTCATCGGAGATGATCACACCGTATTCCCGAGCCAGATTGAGCAGATAGGCCTGGACGACCAGACGGTTGAAAGCCTGTCGGGGAAGCTGCATTTTTTTAGCTTTGGCATCGTCGAACTTTCCGCCGAGTGCTGCACCGACCTGTCGATAGAGGTTCTGATAGGTGAAGTTGTATTTCTCCTGGGAAATCGTCACCTCGCCCACTTTGGCGACTGCACCGGCTTTGGAGCCGTAGTGATAGGTTCCCCAGCCGACGAATCCCGCTCCGATAAATGCGATCGTAGCGATCCAGATCGTGACGACCAGGTACTTGTTGTGTTTTTGCATCCATGCAATCATGACCGGTATGCCTTATGTTAGAATTTGTCCATTATTTTAGTCAAGATGTGATTAAGGGTGGATTACCTGCCGAAGACGAAGGAGCAGACGTGACAAACCGGGAACTGATGGAGCGGGATCTGAAGCACATCTGGCACCCCTGCACCCAGATGAAAGACCATGAAACCCTCCCCCTGATCCCCATCGAGCGTGCCGAGGGGGTCTGGCTTTACGATTTCGACGGACGGCGCTATCTCGATGCCATCAGCAGCTGGTGGGTCAACCTCTTCGGCCATGCCAATCCCTACATCAGCAGCCGGATCGCCCGCCAGGCGCAGGAGCTCGAGCATGTCCTGCTGGCCGGGTTCAGCCATCGGCCGGCAGTGGACTTGGCCGAGAAGCTCGCCGCCCTGTCCCCCGGGGATCTCGACAAAGTCTTCTACGCCGACAACGGTTCCAGTGCCGTGGAGGTGGCACTCAAGATGAGCTACCACACCCACCGCAACCGGGGCTCGGACCGTTCCCTCTTCCTCTCGCTGACCAACAGCTATCACGGAGAGACCCTCGGAGCCCTGAGCGTGGGGGATGTTGGACTTTACAAAAGCACCTACGAACCGCTCCTCATCCGTAACATCCAGACCCCCGTCCCACGAAACCGCAGCGCCGAAGCGACCGTAGAGGCCCTGGAGGCTCTGGAGGATCTCCTGGCCAAGCGGGGAGAGGAGATTGCCGCTCTGATCCTGGAGCCTCTGGTCCAGGGCGCCGGGGGGATGCATATGTACAGCCCCGACTACCTCAAGGGAGCCCGACGCTTGACAGAACAGCACGGCATCCACCTCATCGCCGATGAAATCATGACCGGTTTCGGTCGCACGGGGACGATGTTCGCCTGCGAACAGGCCGGGATCGTCCCGGACTTCATGACCCTCTCCAAAGGGTTGACCGGCGGTTACCTCCCCCTCTCGGTCGTCATGACCCATGACCGGATCTACGAGGCCTTCTACTGCGATTACAGCGAGTACAAAGCCTTTCTCCACTCCCACAGCTACACCGGCAATCCCCTGGCGTGCAGTGCGGCCCTGGCGACCCTGGAGCTTTTCGAGCGGGAAGATACCTTGCGTGTCAACCGTGACAAGAGCCGACGCATCGCTGACAATCTCCAGTCTTTCCTGGAACTTGACAATGTCAAGGAGGTGCGCCAGGCCGGGATGATCGCCGCCGTGGAGATGATCGACTATCCGGCTGAAGAGCGCAAAGGTCTGGAAGTCTACCGTTACGGTCTGGAGCACGAGGTTCTGCTCCGGCCTCTGGGGAATGTGATCTACTTCATGCCCCCCTATATCATCACAGACAAAGAGATTGACAAAATGATGGAGACGGCCTACGAGGGGATCGCCGGTCTGAACCGATAAATGAGTCTTCTATAAAGAGATCGGGGGTTGTCTCGTCATCCTGAACTTGATTCAGGATCCACGGCATTTTTCAGAGGATAAAAAAAGAATCGGGAGATCCTTAATCGTCTTTACCGGGAAGCTTGAGGGAGAGATTCGGCAGCTTTACTTTTCCGAAGAGGCTTTTGATCCCCCGGGAGTTTTTCAGGCGCTCATAGTGCCGGGCGGCTCTCGCCACCCCCATCTCAGCCGCCTCTTCATAGAGCAGGAGTGCCAGCTGGCGATCTTTTCCGATCCCGACCCCGTGCTCATAGAACTGCGCCAGATCGCAGATCGCTTCGGGGAAATTCTGATCCGCCAGGGTATTGATCTGAGTGAAGGCCTCGGCATGATCCTCCTCGATCACCTCGCCTTTGAAGAGCTCCCTCGCCAGGAGGAACTGGGCGAACTGGGATTCGGTGGCCGCCGCCAGGAGAAGCACCAGGGCCGCTTCACCCTTTTTGCCCTCTTTTTTATACTGTTGATAGGAGCGGAGAAAAGTTTCGATCTCCTCTTCCGTATATCCTTCGGAGGCGATCTGTTTCTGCATCGCTTCAACCGTTTCGGGAATCCGCTCGGCTTCCTCTACCGGGGGAAATTGATGGATCATGTTGCGGAATTTCTGTCCCACATAGGGAATCGGAGAATAACGCTGGTCCTCGCCCCCTCTTTTTTCGCTCTTTGGTGCAGTCGCATAGCCAGCAGAGGCTTCTTCATCGACCGAAGTCGTTTCTGCTGGAATCTCGGCTGCCTCGGAGATCTCCTTCGTCTCCTCTTCTGCCGAAGGCGGCGGGAAACTCTCCTCTCTTTCCATCGCCGCTTCCGCTTCCTCCTCCTCAATCTTCAATGGGGTCTCAAGGGGGGCTTGCGTCGCTTCTGTCAAAGAGCTCGTCTGAGTTTCATGCGTCGGAAGATCCGCTTCTCGCTTTTGCGTCTCCTCCTCTACCTTCGGTCCTTCAGATTCTTTTTCAGTAGCATCTTCCGACTCCAATTCAAAGGTGGGAGCGGGGACATACTCTTTGACCGGAGGCCTCTGGGACTCCCGAGAGTAGCGCAGGATATCGTCCAGATCCAGAACCCGCTCTTCCCGTTCAGGTTCAGGTTTCGGCGATTCCACTCCCAGGTCGAAAAGTCCCATCTCGCCGGAACCCGCGGAAGATCGGGTAGCGGAGCGGGACGACGGCGAAGATTGGGGGGCTTGGGAAGTAAAGAAATCATCCTCCAGGCTCCGTGCGTAATGTTTCATCTCATAGAGCGCCTGGCGGTAGTTTCGGCTTTCGAGCAGATCGATGATTTCATTGAGTTTCTCATCAAGACTCAGGCTTCTCAGTGCATCACATTGTACGTCGATTGTCCGAAAATCTCCAAGTTTGACCGCCAATCGGACGATTTCAAATCGTGTAGTAATCTCTTCCATTGATACCCCGCTTCCATCCGTCGCACTAGAAAAATATGTGTAATGATACCATGAGTATCTGTAATTTATGTTAAAAAATATAGAAAAGAAAAACGACAATTTTGGTATGATAACGTCACTTTTTCGGCATGAAAGCGACCATGAGCCCAAACAGCAGTTCAAACAGCAAAAAATCCCCTCATATTCCTGTCCTCCTTCCCCAGGT
>NZ_WFQN01000021.1 GCF_015487065.1 Nitratifractor sp. | reverse complement strand
GGGTAGAGGGGGTGGTCCTGTGACCACGTCTTGCTCTCTTTTCTCAGTCTTTCGGAGAGGAAAAGGTCGTATTCGCTGACAGGCTTTTTGGCTTGGGCCAGTAGGGGACTGTCGGGGCGGATGCTGGGCGTGAGGATCTCCATGAGGCTCTGATCGGGATTAAAAGCCTCAGAGGGGTGGATCCGGTTGCCGGCATCATCGGTCCATGGCTTTTCGCAGCGATCGTCATAGAAATCGAAGCCTTCGCCCAGGAGCGTAGCGATAGCCCGGGTGGTTTTGCCGTAGCCGAAAAAGGAGAGGTGTTTCATCGGAGCACTCTCCGTTGATACAAGTGAGGAGTGAAGAGTGAGGAGTGAGGAATTTTGGTGAATGGTGAATAGTGAATGGTGAATGGTTTCGGTATGCGTTGCATGGCAACGCTTTTTTTCAAACAGCAAATAACATATGACAAACGACGAATATACCAATATCCCAATATACCAATAATGTCGCCGAAGGCGACACTTCTTGCGACTTGCGACTTGCGACTTGCGACTTGCGACTTCCCTCCTGCCGACTGCCGACTTCTAACCAATCTCAAACGACAAATGACAAACGACAAACGACGAAAAGTGCCCCCAATAACCAATAACCAATGACCAATAACCAAACTCATCGTATCTTCAACGTAATGAGCGCCAGCAGGTTGGCCAGAAAGGCGATCATCCAGAAGCGGACGATGATCTTGTTCTCTGCCCACTTTTTCATCTCGAAATGGTGGTGGATGGGGGCCATGAGGAAGATGCGTTTTTGGCGAATCTTCCAGCTGCCGACCTGGAGGATGACCGAGACGGTCTCGATGACGAAGACGATGCCGATAAGGATCAGAAGGACCTCGCTCTTGCCCAGGATCGCCATGTAGGCGAGGAAGGCGCCGATGGAGAGGGAACCGGTGTCTCCCATGAAGATCTCGGCGGGATAGCAGTTGTACCACAAAAAGCCCAGGAGTCCGCCGGCAAGGGCGGCGGCGACGATGGTGACCTCTCCGACCCCAGGGATGTAGGGGAGCAGCAGATATTTGGAGAAGATGGCGTGACCGGTGAGATAGACGATGACCCCCAGCGTACCCAGTCCGATGACGGTGGGGACGGTGGCCAGGCCGTCGAGCCCGTCGGTGAGGTTGACGGCGTTGGAGGTGGCGATCATCACCAGAATCCAGAAGACAATAGCGAAATAGCCCATATCAAAGAGGGGCGTTTTGACGAAAGGGACATAGAGGGTGCTTGGGAAATGGGCCCCGAAGAGCAGTAGCGATCCCACCAGAAAAGAGACCAGAATGAGGAGGCCCATTTTTCCCCGTGCCGTGAGCCCCTGAAGATTGTCACCGCTGAGGACTTTGCCCAGATCGTCTTTGAGTCCGACACCGGCGAAACCCACCAGAGTCAGGAGTCCGCCGATGACATACCAGTTGTCGAGTCGGGCGGTCAGCAGGGTAGCGATTACTGTCGCCGCGACGAAAATGGCGCCTCCCATGGTGGGGGTGTGCTGCTTCTCCTCATGAGCCGGGACATATTTGTTGATAGGCTGATTGGCCTTGCGGGCCCGGGCCCAGGCGATATAACGGGGAAGAAGAAAGAGTGTCAGGCAAAAGGAGATAAAAAAGGCGATGCCCGCCCGTACCGAGATGTAATAAAAGAGGTGGACTCCCATCAATTGATGCAGGTAATAGATCATGGCACTCTTTCTTGATTTATCGGTTAAGAAGTGATATTTTACTACAATAATATAAATTCTTGATCGGAGAAACTGAGTGCAAAAGACGCAGGGACGGAAAACACTGTTGATCATTACCGACGGGATCGGCTACAAGCCCGAGAGCACCGCCAACGCTTTCGAGGCGGCCGAGACACCCACCTATGACCGGCTCTTCGAGTCGGTGCCCCATACGCTGATCTCCACCTACGGATTGAGTGTAGGACTACCCGAAGGGCAGATGGGCAACTCGGAAGTGGGCCACATGACCATCGGTAGCGGTCGGGTTCTCTATCAGGATCTGGTCAAAATCTCTCTGGCGTTGGAGGACGGCTCTTTGGCAGAGAATCCGGCCTTGAAACAGACGGTGGAGGCCAGCAAAGATATGCACATCGTGGGGCTGATGAGCGACGGAGGAGTCCATTCCCATCTGGAGCATATTCTGGGCCTGGCCAAGATCCTCAAAGCCAAAGGCAAAAAGGTCTGGCTCCATCTGATTACCGACGGCCGGGATGTCTCGCCAACCTCGGCTCCGGAGTACCTCAGAGAGGCGGAAAAGATCCTGGATGATGATATCCGGATCGCCAGCCTCGGCGGTCGTTTCTATACGATGGATCGGGATAAACGTTGGGAACGGGTGGAAAAGGGCTATCGGGCCATCGCCGAGGCGGAACCCCAAACCGCCTATACTCCGATGGAGTATGTGCTCAAGAGCTATGAGGAGGGAGTGACCGATGAGTTTATCCTCCCCACGGCCTTTGAAGGGTATGAAGGGATGCGAGACGGTGACGGGGTGATCATGGCTAATTTTCGCTCCGATCGCATGCGGGAGATCACCACAGCCCTGGGGGATCCCGCATTCGACAAATTTCCCCGTAAGCCTCTGAAACTGCATATTGCCACCATGACCCAGTATGACGCCTCCTTTCCCTATCCGGTGCTCTTTCCCAAAGAGCCGCCTCGAAACACCCTGGCGGAGGTGATCAGCCGGGTGGGGCTGCGGCAGCTGCATACCGCCGAGACGGAGAAGTATGCCCATGTGACCTTCTTTTTCAACGGCGGGGTGGAGGAACCGGTGGAGGGGGAGAGCCGGGTACTGATTCCCAGTCCCCAGGTCAAGACCTACGATCTAAAGCCGGAGATGAGTGCTCCCGAGGTGGGTGAAGCGGTTCGCAAGGCGATGGATGAGGCGTATGATTTCATCGTGGTCAACTTTGCCAACGGGGATATGGTGGGCCACACCGGCAATTTCGACGCGGCGGTCAAAGCGGTGGAGGCGGTGGATGCCGAACTGGGGAAGATTCTGGAGAAGTCCGAGGAACAGGGTTACAATATCGTCCTGACTTCCGATCACGGCAACTGCGAAGAGATGCGCGACAGTGAGGGAAATATGCTCACCAACCATACGGTGGGGGATGTCTGGGCCTTCGTCAAAGCCCCGGGGGTGACGAAGCTCAAGGCCCACGGCGGGCTCAACAACATCGCCCCGACGGTGTTGGAACTGATGGGACTCGAAAAACCGGCAGAGATGGATGCATCCCTGATCGAGCGATAGCTACAATTAAAATTTTAAGGAGTATGAATGCAGTTTAGCGGAAAGAATG
>NZ_WFQN01000020.1 GCF_015487065.1 Nitratifractor sp. | reverse complement strand
TGCCAGCACCGCTCCGACGGAACCTCCCAGGCCAAAGGTAATCCCCAGAAAAAACTGCTGGGCCAGCTTTTTCTGGGTATAGAGATCGTAGACGTAGGCGATGGCGGCGGTATAGTAGAGGGCGAAATTGAATGCGTGTAGCGACTGGGCGGCAAAGGCGGCCGGCAGCGAATCGGGCCAGAGCCAGAGGATTCCCCAGCGAATCACTGCCGTGGCTACCGCCAGCTCGATAATTCCGAGCAGATCCCGTTTGAGCAGCGGTCCCTGCCAGTAGAGCATGGCGATCTCACAGAGAACCGCAAAGCTCCAGAGCCAGCTGGTCATCTCCAGGGAGATACCGTGTGCCGTTTCGTAGATCGTAAAGAAGTTGTAGAAGCCTCCGAAACTCACCTGAAGCAAAAAAGCACTCAGCCAGAAGGCCCAGTAGCGTCGCAGTGAAAAGGTTTCTTCGATCTTCTCCCCGGCAGTGGGAATGGTTTCTCCCCGGTCGTAACGGGTCAGCGTCCAGCCCGTCGCCAGGGTCAGCAAAGCCAGAAACGCCAGATAGACCAGGCTCTGCAACGGCGTCTGCAGGACCTGTCCCAGCCAGAGGGCGATGGCCATGAAGCCGATGGAGCCCCAGAGACGGACGCGGCCGTAGCGCTCCCGCGAAATGACCTGCAAGGCAATGGTGTCTACATAGGGGAGGATGATTCCCATGGCGGCACCGTAGAGGAGGTTGGCGGCGAAAAACGCTGTGAAGCTCTCCAGGGTGGCAAAAAAGAGAAGCGAAGCGCCGAAAGCGGCGATCAGCGCTCCCAGATAGTGTCGGCGGTGGACACTGCCAAGGCGCTGGAACCAAAAAGGCAGGGCAAAACGCATTAAAGGGGCGGCGGCAAAGATCACTCCGACTTGAGTAGCGCTGTAGCCGCTTTGTGTCAGCATCTTGGGCAAAAAGATGACATAGACGCCTACCAGAGCGAAATAGGCGAAGTAGAAGAGGCTGAGCAGCCAGAGGGCGGAGACGGGGGGTTTCAACGACTCGGCTCCTGCAGAAGGCAGGTTCCGGAGAGGATCTCATGGGGCGTCCGATGATCCCGGCGGAAAAACTGGAGAATCCAGGTAAAGAGGAAAAAGTCCCAGACACCGAGGAGCTGCCGCAGCAGGCTCGCTCCGATGGAGGGGGGCTTGCCGCTGCGGCAATCGACGGTACGGATCTCATAGGCGCGCATTCCGGGAGTCTGTCCGCTCTTGGCCAGGAACAGGGCGGTAATGAGGATGTAGGGGATCAGGATGTAGAGCCAGCCCAGCAGTTTGTGTTGGGCGAAGCCCTCCCTCCCGTCGAAGACCAGGTAAAAGACGATATACATCAGGGGCATGAGGATCATAAAGCTGTCGGTGATGAAAGCTTTGAAGCGCTGTCTCAGCGTGGCGGGCAGGTCGGTCGGGGTGGACGCAGATCGCTTCTTTTTCGTTTCGACGGGACGGATGCGTCCCTGTTTGACGTCGCGGAAACGCTGTTTGGCCATCGGGGCTCCTTTGGGGGTGCTTTTGTCTGTCTCTCGGGGCTTAGCTGCCCCATCCATGCATTTTACGGGCGTAGAGCAGCTCTTCTCCTTTTCCCAGGGGAATGGTGCTGGCCGCCACATAGTTGGCACGTTCCAACACCGTCTGCCAGCGGGAGACTGCTTCGGAATCCGTTCGGAGATAGAGTCCTCCCGCGTTGGCGATTCCGGTGTAGAGCTTGCGGGCGAAGGCTTCGGGTTCGTCGGGGATCTTTGCAGTGACCAAGGCATGGTTGTAGAGCCGTCCCTGGAGATTGTAGCGGGGCTGCTCGATCCGGTAGGGCCGATGACGCAGCCGCTGATCCTCCAGCGGGGCCTCTTCGCTCAACTCTCCCAGGCCGTAGAGCAGCAGGGAGTGGTCTTTTTGGCGGCAAAACTCCAGCAGCTCCTCCTCCAGCGCTCCCCATCGATCGGCAAAGAGAAGAAACTGCATCTGGGGATAGGGCTGAAGCGACTCCAACACTTCGCGCAGGATCTCGGCGGACGTATGACTCATAGAACTCCTCAACGGTCTCTCTTTGAGGGATAGTATAATGCTTTTGGATTAATCTTGGGACGGGAAGAGAAGAAAAATGGGAAAAAGCCTGCACTGTACCTTGCTCCAGTTGGAGAATCTGCATCCCTACCGACGCAATCTGGAGAAGATCCTCGCGGCGTTGGAAGAGGAGGAGTCCTCAAAACTTATCGTCGCTCCGGAAGTCTGTCTGACCGATTATGACTACGAGCATCTGGAGGCGGCGGTCGCCTTCGGTGAGGAGGCGGAGCGGATCCTCTGTGAAAAAGTGGAGGAGCAGATCCTGGTGTTGACCCGGCTGGTGAAACGCCCCGAAGGTTATGCCAACGAAGCGATTGTTATCCACGATCACCGGGTGGTGCATCGTCAGGCAAAACACAAGCTTTTTCTCCTGGGAGAGGAGGACCGCTATCTGATCCCCGGAGAGGTGGAGGAGATCCGTCCTTTCGAGATCGACGGCGTACGCTATGGATTGATGATCTGTTTCGAACTCCGATTCAAAGAGCTCTGGAAACGGCTGGAAGGGTGCGATGTGATTCTGCTGCCCTCTCAGTGGGGGTTGCCGAGAAAGCGCCATCTGGAGATCTTGGCGAGAGCCCTGGGAGTGATGAATCAGTGTTACGTTTTGGTCGCCGACAGCGCCCGGGAGGATATGGCCCGCTCCAGTCTCATCGCCTCTCCGGATGGCGGCCTGGTCCTGGAGGATCTGGCGGAGCGGATTCGGGGAGAGCTGGACCTGAACCTGGTGAAAAAACTGCGCCGTTATATAAAAATGCGATAAGTATTTTGCTATGAACAATCGTTCATATTTATCCTTTTCTCCCGCTATAGCGGGGCTTTAAGCCTCTTTTGTGCCAAAGGGGGCTAAAATCCCTATTAAAAAATATGGGAAGTATCCCTTTTGAAGACGGGTCGATGGTCAAACAGTTACAATTAAAGAAAATGGTCGATGAGATCGACGCAAAATTCCCGCTGCAGCCCTGGGTGCGCCATGCCTTTCTCAAGGTGGATCGAGAAGCCTTCGTCCCGCCGGGGTTTCGTCATCTCTCCTATACGCTGGATGCCCTGCCGATGCAGGAGCAGCAGTGGATCTCCTCGCCTTTGACTGTCGCCAAGATGACACAGCATCTGGAGCTCGAAGGGGTAGATAGCGTGCTGGAGATCGGTTGCGGCAGCGGTTATCAGGCGGCGATTTTGGCCCAGATCGTCCGAAGAGTTTTCACGATCGAGCGGATCGAACCGCTGCTGAGGGAGGCGAAGGAGCGTTTCAGGACGTTGGGAATGAGCAATATTTTTACGCGTTATGATGACGGTCAGCGTGGGTGGAAAGAGTATGCTCCCTTTGAGCGGATTCTCTTCTCGGCCACGGCGGATAAAGTTCCTCAGGTGCTCTTCGATCAATTGGCTGACGGGGGGATTCTTCTCGCCCCGGTCAACGAGGGAGGCCTTCAGATCATTACCCGCTACTACAAACGTAACGGTCGCATCAGCTCTGAAGCGATCGAACCCTGTCTTTTCGTCCCGGTCCTGGACGGAACGCAGCACTAGTTCCGGAAATTTCCGCCCTCGAGGCTGAGCGCGTCAAGAGTGTTTGAGATCCTTTGTCAAGCCGGTTCTTTTTCTTGACAAGCACCTATCCTACGGATAAAGTAGCCTAAAAACGGCCTTTTGCCTTTGATCCTTTTGACAAATCCCCTTCAGCTTGAAGCCGCTTGTGACAAGCTCTATGTTATGATTAAGTCAAAAGAGCAGAGAGGAAGATGTCAATGGAGAATCTCATCAAACCGGTTGATTATGCCAATAAAATGGGGATTTCACGCCAAGCAGTCTATGCCAAGATCAAAAAAGGTATTCTCCCCTCTCGAAACGTCGGCGGCAAGATCTATATTGTGATGCAGGATGAAACGCCTCACAATGTAGAGGAACGCAAAGAGGAAGCGTCGGAGATTCAACCCCTGTTGGCCGCCAAAGACGAGACGATCTCTGTCCTCAAAGAGACGATCCGGGATCTCAAAGAGACCAACCAGATGATCACCTCGACGCTCCGTAGCGAAGTGGAGCTTCTCAAGGAGGCCTTCACAGAGATGAAAACTCTCTATGCCGCGCGGATTGAACAGATTCACAACGAAGAAGAGACGTTGGCACTAGAAGAGGTGATCGAAGAGCATGCCGAAACCACCGAAGAGGATTCTTGGATCTCTCTGGAGGAGTTCCTTGCCGAACAGGGGATCGACAAGAAGAAATTGAGGGAACGTTTTACAAAAAAGGCAAAGAAGCTTTACAAAAAAGGTGACAGTGCCGTGGAGAAAAAGAAAAAAGGGGATTACCGCCTCAAAGCGGAGAAAGCCGTAGAGATCCTTCTTCAACTCAAAGAGTCCTGACCTTTTCTTTTTCTTCCCTTTTCCACTTTACTTTATTTTATGTTGTTAAGCGTCGAATAAAGAAATAGGGATATAATAATGATAATAACTATCATTATTAGGAAGTATAATGAAAACGATTATTCTAAATTATCTGGAGAACTTCTGGCAACTGCTTGGAAATATCGCTCCCTATATCCTGTTGGGAATCTTCCTGGCGGGATTGATGAAGCTGTCGGTTCCCGAAGTGTGGATTCGACGCCAGATGGGAGGGCGAAGTCTCGGGTCACTCTTTCGGGCGATCCTGCTGGGAATTCCGCTGCCGCTTTGCTCCTGCTCGGTGATCCCTTTTGCTACGGCACTGCGCAAAAGCGGAGCCTCTCGAGCCTCGACTCTGGGGTTTCTCATCGCCACCCCCATTACCGGGGTCGATTCTATCATCGCTACCTACGGAGTACTGGGGTGGTTTTTTACCCTCTATCGGGTCATTACCTCTACGTTGATAGCGATCCTTGCCGGGCTTTTGAGTCTGATCTTTGACCGGGAGGAATCGACAAGCTCTATCTCGACTGCTGACGTAGCAAATAACACCAAGGTTGCCACCCCCGAGCCCTCCCTCTCTTTTGCGGCGCCTTCCGGCAGTACCGTATTGAAACTTCAGCCGGAACCGAAGGCGGACACTGGCAGTTGTGGCGGCGGAGCCTGCTGCAGTGGGACGGAAACGGCTTCGGAAGAAGGAGGATTTTTGACGAAGCTCTGGGAGGAAGCGGTCTACAGGATCTTCGGTGACTTCGCCAAAGCATTGCTCATCGGGATTGCGCTGGGGGCTTTGCTGGTGACCTTCATGCCGGCGGAGTTGAACGCTTACCTGGGAAGCTCCCTCTGGCTCAACTATCTGCTGGTACTCCTCATCGCTGCACCGCTCTATATCTGTGCCACCTCCTCGATTCCGCTGGGCGTCGCACTGCTGGGAGCGGGGTTCTCTCCGGGAGCGGTCTTTGTCTTTCTGACGGCGGGACCGGCCACGAGCACCGTGACCATGTCGGTTGTGCTCAAAATTCTGGGAAGGCGTTCTTTGCTGATCTATCTGCTTTCGGTAGTGACGGGGACCTTGCTCTTTGGGTGGATTTTCGACGTGACCTTCGCCTATCAGGCCGCGGAAGTGGCTCAGATAGCACGGAGTGAAAGTCAATTGGGATTTTTGGCGAATGTCTCGGCACTCCTGCTCCTCTATCTGGCCTGGAAGGTCTTTTTCCCCAAAGCCTCCGGCGGCAGCTGCTGTTCAGGGTAGTAACAGGTCTTATGATTAAGATAAGTTTAAGTGCGTAGGAGTATGATATCATTCATTAAATGATATTGAATATCAAAATACAAAGGTTCAAAGAAAATCATGGAAAAAGAGAAGATCAAAGTCGCCCTGGTCGGTCAACCCAATGTGGGCAAAAGCTCCCTCATCAATGCCATCGCCAATGCGAAGCTCCATGTGGGAAATTTCGCAGGGGTGACAGTGGATATTTCGGAGGTCAAGACCACCTATTGTGACCCGGAAGGGTGTGGGGAGTATGAGATCACTATCGTCGATCTCCCCGGAACCTACTCTCTCAACGACTATTCGATGGAGGAGCGGGTCACCAAAGAGTTCCTGCTTCACGAGGAGTATGACCTCATCGTCAATGTCGTCGATTCGACTCATCTGCAGCGCAACCTCCTTCTGACGGCGGAGCTGCTGGAGCTTGGGCAGAAAATGGTCGTCGCACTCAATATGATCGACGAGGCTCAAAAAGAGGGGATCGAGATCGATGCCAAGCAGCTCGGCGTCATCCTGGGGGTGCCGGTAGTCCCTGTCAGCGCCAAGACCAAAGAGGGACTCGACAAACTCAAAGCGTCCATTGTCGAGGTTTACAAGAAACCCAAAACCGAATCGAAGATCGTCTACAGCGATTTCATCGAGGAAGAGATCGATAAGTTGGTGAAGTTTTTCGAGGCGAAGCACTACCCCAGTGAAATCCCCTACCGGCATTTGGCGATCCGGCTGCTCAAGGAGGATACCCAGGTCTACAAACGAATGCACGATGAGCCGATCTGGATCGAGCTGCTGCCGCTGTTGAGGGATGCCCTGGATCATATCTATCTGCATAGCGGCAAAAAGGACATCAACGAGATCTTTGCCGACGAACATTTCGCCTTTGCCAAAGGGGCGAAGATGGAGGTGATCTCCACCCGGTCGATGCGGGCGAAGAACCTGACCCAGAAGATCGACAATCTGCTGATCAACAAATATCTGGGCATCCCCATCTTCCTCTTTCTGATGTGGGGGCTCTTTCAGCTGACGTTCTCTCTGGGGCAGCTGCCCATGGATTGGATCCAGGCGGGGTTCGACTGGCTGGCGGGCGAGACCCATCGTGTTTTGGGGGATACGGAGTTGGCCTCAGTCATCGCCGACGGGATTCTCGGCGGGGTGGGAGCGGTGGTGAGCTTCCTGCCCAATATCATTATTCTCTTCTTCGGCATTGCGCTGCTGGAGACGACAGGCTATATGGCGAGGGTCTCCTTCCTACTGGACGGGTTTTTTCACAAATTCGGCCTCCACGGCAAGAGTTTCGTTCCGTTGGTCACCGGATTCGGCTGTACCGTCCCCGCCTATATGGCGGCACGTACCCTCAAAAGCCGGACCGACCGGATGATCACCCTCTTTATTCTGGGCTTCATGAGCTGCAGTGCCCGGATTCCGGTCTATGTGCTCTTTGCCGGGGCCTTTTTCGGAGCGGAGCATGCGGGGAACATTCTCTTCCTCATCTATATTGCCGGAGCGCTCTTCGGGCTCATGGCCGCCAAGGTTCTCAGAGTCTTCGTCTTCAAGGGGGAAGACGACCCCTTTGTCATGGAGATGCCCAAATACCGCCTGCCCTCTCTCAAGCTGATCTATCATATCGTGGCCGGGCAGTCGATGGACTATCTGCGCAAGGCGGGGACCTTTATCCTTTTCGCTTCGGTGTTGGTCTGGTTCGCCAGCAACTACCCGAAAAATCCCGAGCTTGAAAAGCGCTTCGAAGCCAAGATCGCCCAGGCGGCTCCACAGGAAAAGGCCAAGCTCCAGGGCAAGCTTCAAGAGGAGCTCCTGGCCCAGAGTTATCTAGGCCAGGTGGGCAAGGCGACGCAGCCCTTTTTCGCTCCCCTGGGCTTCGACTGGAAGTTGGGTGTCGCCCTGGAGGCGGGATTGGCGGCGAAAGAGGTGGTGGTCTCGACCCTGGGGGTCCTCTACTCTCTGGGGGACAGTGTGGATGAGACAGCCCATTCGCTTCAGGAGCAGCTGCGTAAGCATATTACGCTGCCTGTCGCGCTGGCTTTTATCGTCTTTGTGATGCTCTATATCCCCTGTTTCGCCGCGATGGCCGTCTTCAAGCAGGAGACCGGCAGCTGGGTCTATCTGGCCTATCTCTTCGTCGGGACCACGGGCGTCGCCTGGGTCTTTAGCTTCCTGACGTATAATGTCGTCAAACTATTGGTCTAAG
>NZ_WFQN01000019.1 GCF_015487065.1 Nitratifractor sp. | reverse complement strand
TGGTGCCGAACGGTATGGATGAGGTAAAGCAGGATCAGCATCTTGAGCACCGGAACCAGGATACTGGCGATGAAGATGACGCTCCCGATGAGGTAGGATCCGGTCTCCATGAAGTAGATGACCCCGCTCATGATCGTATCGGATTCGGTCCCGGCGAAGGTTTGCACATGCATCATCGGCAGGAGGTTGGCCGGAATGTAGAAGATGATGCTGGCGATGACCAGTGCCAGGGTATTCTGGAGGCTGTGACTCTTTCTCAGGTGAACTTCACTGCCGCAGCGGGGACAGTAGGCGGCCACTTCTCCGCCCTTTTTCGGAGGGAAAGTGACCAGCTGACGACAGGTGGGGCAGCAGCCCAGGTTTCGGTTGATGGCTCTCATGAACGGAGCCTCCGGAAGGTTTTGATCCGTCCTTTGTGCTGGGCCTTTTCGATCCGTTCCCAGATCGGATGGGATTCGAAGATCGACTCTCCGTAGGCGAGGATCAGGATGAGGGCGGCAAAGGACCAGAGGGAGATTCCCGGGATGATGGTTCCCATCTTGACCAGTTTGACGATGGAGACCAGAACGCCGACGAGAAAAACATCCAGCATCCCCCAGGGGGTGATATCTTCAAGCGTTTTGAGAAGATGGGGAGCGAAGCGGGGGACCCGTCCGTGATGCAGAGGGGCGAAGAGCAGCAGAAAAATCACGATCCGGCTGAAGGGCACGACCAGGGTCGTCATCAGGACAGCCACGGCGAGGAGATAGTCCCCCTCCTCATAGAGATATTGTATCGCCGTGGTGAAAGTGGCCTGGGAGCTGTTGCCCAGGACTTCGAAGGTCAGAAAAGGAAAGGCGTTGCTGACAAGAAAAAGGATCAGTGCGGCGACATGAACGGCGTAGAGTTTTTCGATCATTCCGGGGTGATAGCGAAAGAGGACGTGCCCGCAGTTGGGACAGCGGTATCGTCCCGGTCTCTGAGGATAGGGAAGCCGGCAGAGTTCGTCACATTCATGGCAACAGATCAGACGTGATTCCACTTTTCCCCCCGTTTATATGATTCGTTAATCCCAAATCCTGCAGTAGAAAGTGCACCAGATGTGCCAATGCTCGGTTGGCAGGGGTGTTCGCCCATGTCACCGATGATCGGTGCAGATGGCGTGCTGGCTAATGCATGATTTGGGTTAATTCTAAGATTATAGTTAAAAGGAGATGAAAACTCTCTGGAAGAACAGATCCCTGTCTGCCTGAGCAGCGTTGCCGGGCCTCTAATCTACGGTCTTCTTCTCCTCTTCGGGCAGAAACTCCCCCGAGCGATAGAGCCACTCGCCCTCCACACAGAGGAAACGGCTTTTTTCGATGAGGACTCCGTCGCGGAACCGGGCCCGGAAAAGCACAAAGGCCTCCGCTTCTCCCGGTTGGTACTCCAGGATATCGAGCCGAAGAAAGTCTGTCTGCCGGCTGAACCGCTCCACTTCCGCTTTCCAGCGCTTTCTCTCCTTGGAATATTCGGGACAGAGCGGATGGGTGGTCCGGAGGATATAGTCAGCCTCCCCGGCGGCGTAGGCGCTGTAGCGGCTCTTCATCAGTGTCAGCGCATCAGGAGCCCGTTTGCCCTGGTGATAGGGGCGGCAGCATCGTTTGTATTTGTTGCCGCTTCCGCAGGGGCAGGGGGCGTTGGGGGAGAGGATTTTCATTTGAAAATCCTCTCGATTTTGGATGGTGGATTTTGGATGATGAATGAAAGCGTTGCCAAGCAATGCAAACCAAAATTTCTCATTCCTCATTTCTCATTCATAATTCTTTCAGGAAGGCTCCGGGGTTGAACTCCTGGCGGGTGTTGGGCAGGACGCTCAGAGCATCTTCTCTACTGGCGAAGGGGCCGACGAGGAGTTTTCGCATTCCGTCTTCATAGAGGGAACGGTAGTCGTAGCCCAGGGCCCGGATGTGCTTGAGCCAGGCAGGATCGGGGGTTCCCTTGAAGGAGCCGACCTGGATATAGAAATGCCCGCTCTTGGCAGTAACCTTCTCGGGGACCTGGAAGCACTTTTTGCAGGAAGCGGGCGGTGTGGCGGAGGAGGCGAGGGGCAGACTGGGGGCGTAGGGAGAACTCTCATCGGGCAGGTAGCGCTTGTAGAGCTTGATGCGGCGGCGATAATAGGGACTGTCCAGAGAGCTGATTTTGACCCCCTCCTTTTCGTTGGCGGCGTGTTCGAATTTTCCGTTGCCGATATAGACGCCCACGTGGGTGATCTGTCCCGATCGCCTCGGGGTGGTATCGAAGAAGACGAGATCCCCGTAGCGCAGCTGATCCCGGGTGACGGGACGGCCGACCTGGGCCTGTTTGCGGGCAATGCGCGGGACCTTCATATTCATACTCTCATAGCAGTAGTAGACCAGGCCGGAGCAGTCGAAGGCGTCGGGCCCTTCTTCGGCCCAGACATAGGGTTTGCCCAGTTGAGCGTCGAGGAGTTTTTTGAGTTTGGCCCGATCGGCTTTGTGGTATCGGACCTTGGGTTTGTGGATCGTATAGTCATATTTCGGACCGCATCCGGCCAGCCATAGCAAAAGTGAGAGGACAAAAAAGAGAAGATAATATTTTTTCATATAGTGATTATAACACAGAGATCCGTGTGCTTTTTCCGGCGCTTCCGGACAAAGAGACGGTTTCAGTCTTTGAGCATATCGTTCATCCGTTTGGTATCCGGATCCTCGTTGGGGTCTCTCTTGGGTTTGCGCATTTCGTAGATGAGCGTGGCAAGTAGTCCGGTGGCGATGACGATGATCGCGATATGCAAAACGAGATATTTGGGTTCCAACAACATATTCATGGTGATTTCTCCTTAGATGACAAGCATGGCA
>NZ_WFQN01000018.1 GCF_015487065.1 Nitratifractor sp. | reverse complement strand
GGTATGGAGCCCGTAGATCCTCTCCATGGGAAAGCGATCGAAGAGCCCATCCTCGATCATCGCTTTGGCTCCCGCGCCCCCCTCTTCCGCCGGCTGAAACACCAGCACCACTCTGCCGTCGAAGGCCGCCGACTCTTTCAAAACTTTCGCCGCCGCCAGCAGCATGGTCACATGCCCGTCGTGGCCGCAGGCGTGCATCACCCCCTCGTTGCGTGACGCGTAGGGAAGCCCCGTCTCTTCGGGGATGGGCAAGGCATCCATATCTGCCCGCAGGCCGATACTCCTTCCGGCACTTCCTTTGTCGATCCAGGCAACGATCCCGGTCCCGCCGATTCCTTCTTCATAAGGAATCCCGTACCGTTCCAGCTCCCGGCAGATCCGCGCCGCTGTCCGGTGCTCCTGATACCCCAGCTCCGGCATACTGTGAAGTTCGTGCCGCAGGGCTTTGTAGTAGTCCAGATCCAGTTCGGTCTTTCGGGTCATATTCACCTCGTCAAAATTCTCTGCATTCGGGAAAATCAAAAGAGCGATCCACTATCATCTCCCACTGCTTTGGGCGGCTTGTGAGGGGGATGGAGCGGATCGGTTATCTCCTCTACACTCTCCCCTTCCACGGTACCGCTCGCTCCCGAATCTTCGTCCAGCGGGATCATCTCCACATCTTCTGTCCCGGAAGTCTCCTGAGTCGGCTCCTGCTCTGAACGGGTGGCATTGACCGATTCACTCTCCCTCTCTTCACCTACGGAATGGGCCGGCTGCGGCACGAATCCTTCGTCGAGGAAATCACCGCTCTGAGCTTTGGGCAGCGGAGAAGTGCGGGTATGGAACTCTTTGTGCCCATCGACCTCTCCGACAAAAACACCGTCGGGCACCGGGAAGGTCCGCGGCATATTGGGGTCGAGCTTCAGTAGCTTCCGGTAGAAATAGGCAAAAGCCGGCGCCGCCACGGAACCGCCGGTGGCATGGCGTCCTATGGGACGGTTGTTGTCCCGCCCGTACCAGGTGATGGTGGTCACCGAAGGCGAATAGCCGCAGAACCAGGCATCGACTCCGTCGTTGGTCGTGCCCGTCTTGCCGGCCAGTTCGATCCCCTTGACCGCCGCCTTTCGCCCGGTGCCGCGTTTGATGACATCCTCCAGGATACTGGTCATCAGATAAGCCTGCTCCGGGCGGGTGAAATCGGCGATCTCCTTGGGCTTGGTCTCGTAGATTACCGCGCCTTCCTTGGAGACGATTTTGCTCACCAGACGCGGTTCGATCATATGGCCGTAGTTGGAGAAGACCGTATAGATCTGTGCCATTTTCTGGGGACTGATCGCCAGGTTTCCCAGCGCGATGGAGAGGTCGTGGGGGATATTTTTTACATCCAGTAGCGCCAAACGCTTGCGGATGGTCTCCACGCCGATATCGTAGACCAGGTTGATCGTCGCCAGGTTGCGGGAGTGCACCAGGGCCTCCCGCAGGGTAATGAAGCCTTTGAAATCCCGTTCATAGTTTTTGGGAGCCCAGATTTTGCGCTTGCCGTTTTTGTAATACTGGAAGGTTCTCGCCAGATCGGTCAGCTTGCTGGCGGGGTTGTAGCCCATATCCAAGGCCGTTTGGTAGATAAAGGGTTTGAAGGCCGATCCGGGCTGGCGCCGGGCCATTGTCACTCGGTTGAAGGCGCTTTTTTTGTAATCGACCCCTCCCACCATCGCCAGAATATCCCCGGTACGATTCTGCACGGCGATCATCGCCCCGTTGAGTTTGGTATTTTTGGGGTTCTCTTTGTAACGTTTAAGCAGGCGGTCAAAACCGTACTTCACTGCCTCCCTGGCCGCCTGCTGCGTCGGCAGATCGATCGTGGTATAGATCTTGTAACCACCGGTGCGGATATCCCCCAGTTTTCCCCGGAAGCGGCGCAGCACCTCATCCACGACATAAGGCGCCACATTCTGGCTCAGGGAGGTATGGTAGACCTTGGGCACCTCCTTGGTCGCTTGGCGATACTGCGCTTCGGTGATCCATCCCAGGCTCTTCATCCGGTAGAGAATGGCATTGGCCCGGTTGAGGATCCGTTTGTAGTGGCGACGGGGATTATAGTAGCTCGGCGCATTGGGCAAGCCCACCAAAATGGCAATCTCTTTGAGGGTCAAATCTTTGAGCTTTTTGTGGAAATAGCCTTGGGCGGCGGTTTTGACCCCGTAGTAGTTGTTGCCGTAGGCGATTTCGTTGAGATAGCGCTCGATAATCTGCTCTTTGCTCAGGACATTCTCGATCTTGATGGCCAGGATCGCCTCTTTGATCTTCCGGGCCAGTTTTTTCTGACTGGAGAGGAGCTTGTTCTTGACCAGCTGCTGGGTCAGCGTGGAACCTCCTTCCACGAAATGGCCCGCCTTGATATCGGCGATAAAAGCACGGATAATGGCGTCGGGGTTGATGCCGTGGTGTTCGAAGAAACGGGTATCTTCCGTGGCGATCAGCGCCTCCACCAGTTGGGGCGGAAGTTCGTCAAACGTGGCGTAGAGGCGATGACGGCGCTTGAAGACATAGGCCAGATGCCTCCCATGCCGGTCCAGAATTTCGCTGGAGAGCTCGGGGCGATAATCGATGATCTGCTTGGCGTCGAGCTTCACCTCCTGATAGGCGTAGACAAAAGCCCCCACCAGTGCCACAAAAAAAAGAATGGCCAGAAGGATGGAGCCTTTGACAAAGCGATTGATCATGTACGAAACTCCCTGTTGGCGAAACTCGCCTCCACCAGACGGCGGGTATAGTCGCTTTGGGGATGCTGAAGCACGGTGGTACTGGAGCCGCTCTCTACGGCCTTTCCCTCCCGGATCACCAGCATCTCACGACAGATCTTTGCCGCCAGGTTGATATCGTGGGTGACGAAGAGCATCCCGAAGGCGAAGCGTTCCTGTAATTCTACCAGAATGCGGGCCATCTCCTCCCGCAGTTTCGGGTCCAGGGCCGTAGTGGGCTCGTCCAGGAGAATCAGCTTCGGATCGCTGCTGAGCGCCATGGCGAAAATGATCCGCTGCAGCTGCCCCCCGCTGAGCTGGGGCGGATAGCGGTCAAAGAGGCTCCACTCCAGCCCCAGGAGATCAAAAAGCTCCCACGCCCGCTCCTCGGAAGCGAACCACTGACGACGGATCCTGGTCAGAGGTGAGAGGGCGGTAAAAGGGTTCTGGGGGACAAAAGAGAGTGTCTCCCCCCGGATCAGCTCAAAGGGGGCCTCGATCTCAAGCTCTGAGTGCAGATTGCCCGGCAGCATCCCCAGCAGGGCTTTGAGAGTGAGGGATTTGCCGCTGCCGCTTTGTCCCACCAGGGCCAGAGAGTGCTCGACGGAGAAGCTCAGATCCACCAGCGGGTGGCCGCCTTCGGTGATGTGCAGCCTTTGTACCCGGATCACAGAAGTCTCTCCAGTGCCTCGAACATCGCTTTGAGCTCCTTTTTGGAGGCTCCCAGCCGCGGAATGATCCGCAGTATCGGCCGCTGCACCGTCGGCTGGCGAATGGCGCCGACCAGCCAACCCCGCTCCTGCAATGCCTGTTGCAGACGCAGGGCTTCGGCGTTGGAATCCACTTCGATCGGAAGAATCTGGGATGCCATCTCGATCCCGGTCAACTCCCGGACGATGCAGCGGCGTTTTTCCAGACGACGACGCAGTTTTTTGGCGTGCTTGCGGATATACTCGAGATTCTCCAATGCCAAGGCGGTATCGATCACCGAGGGGGCGGTGGAGTAGATGATGGGTTTGCTCCGGTTTTCCAGATACTCCACGATATGTCGGCTCGCCAGGATATAGGCGCCGTAGCTGCCGTAGGCCTTGCCCAAAGTTCCCATCTTGATGTGTCGGGGCTGCGGGACGATACCGTAGGCTTCGAAGATTCCCAGCAGATCTTTGCCTAATACACCGGAGCTGTGGGCCTCGTCCACGATCAAGAGTGCCCCCTCTTCCTCGACCACGTCGAAGATCTCCTTCGCCACCCGGTCGCCCCCCATGGAGTAGACCCCTTCTATGGCGACGACATTGCGTTCCGCGTCACTTTCCCGCAGCAGCCTCCGCAGCTCTTCGGCATCGTTATGGCGAAAGCGAATCACCCGATCCCCCAGCAATCCCGTGGCCATCATCCCGCTGGCGTGATACTCCTCGTCGATGAAGAGGCGATCTTTTTTACGCACCAGCGCTTCAATCAGCCCCAGGTTGGCCAGAAAACCGCTGCCCACGACCATCCCCGCCTCGAAGCCGTTGAGTTCGGCGATGCGGGTTTCAAAAAGCTGATGAATGGGATGATAACCGTTGACCAGCATACTGGCCTTGGGACCGTGGTCGGGAAATTCCTTCAGACGTTCGACTGCCCGCTTGAGCTGTTTGCGCCTGCCGGCCAGCCCCAGATAGTCGTTGGAGGCGAAATCGACGAGGCTCGGATCGTAGAGCTTTCGCCGACGGAAACGTCCCGCTTTTTCCAGTGCTCTGAGTTCCCGACTGTAGGGCATCGTCTCTACGACTCCAACCAGGGACGGAGAATCTCCACCTGCAGGCCCATGGCGGTACTCTCCAACCCCCTCACTTCCCGGATGTAGGGTTTGCAGAAGCCTTCGACCATACAGGCCCCCGCCTTGCCCTGCCATTCGCCACTCTCGAGATAGCGTTCCAGCTCCGCCTCGTCGAAGGGGGCAAAGCGGTAATGGGTCGCTGAAAGATCCAGGAAATAGCGGGAAGCCGATTTGAGATGGGCGCAACTGACGATAGCGATCTCGTTGCCGCTGAGCAGCCGCAGGATCCGCTCGGCATCCTTCTGATCCTTCGCTTTGCGCAAAATCTCTCCCGAGGGCCCCGCCACGACCGTATCGGCTACCAGCAGCGGTATCTCCAGGCCAAAAGACGCTTCCGCCGCTTCGAGTTTGCCCTTGGAGGCGTGGTAGACAAACTTGCGGGCATCATTGATTTGCAGAGACTCTTCATCGAACTCCACCGGTGACTGGATAAAGTCGATACCGAAGTCCCGCAGCAGTTTGGCCCGGCTTTCCGAGGCGGAACAGAGACGAATCATGAGAAACTCCTTTGGAGTTTCTCAAGTGAGGAGTGAAGAGTGAAGAGTAAGGATTTTTTGTAGCGTGGGATTGCTATCCCACAAAACGGTGAATGGTGAATGATGAATGGTGAATGGTTTTGGTGGGCTTTGCTTCGCAAAGCCAATTTATTAAAATCGTCGCCAAAGGCGACCCCATCATCCAAAATCCAAAATCCAAAATCCATCATCCTCAAAACCCTCTCAAGCTGATTCCCAGCCAGACCGCCACCAGCCCCAGAGCGATGTTGATCGGCAGGAGCAGGTTGGGGATGTTCGCCACCAGGGCTTTGGCACCTGCCAGGTCTCCGGCATTGAAACGGCGCTGGGCCCGGATCCGTTTGATATACATATAGGTGTAGTTCAGAGCCATCACGGTCCAGATGATCTCTTTGAAGATAAAGATCGCTTTGTCGGGGCCTTGATGGCCCCCCAGGGCGATGGCCATAATGAGGCCGGTCACAACGATAAGGATGACGAAAATCATCACCAGATTGAAGAGGCGTGCGGTAATCTCCAGAGTCTTCCCCAGTTTGATTCCGGGATCTTCGATGCTCTGCATCACCGGATGGACCGCCACCCGTACGGCGATCATCCCGCCGATCCAGATGATGGCCCCCAGGACATGGATGAAAACGATAAGGTGAGCGTAATTTTGAAACAGATCTTGCACAGTGACTCCTTCAATTCAGAGAATATCTCTCCGAAATATGCCGGAAATTTGTTAACGGCATTCCAACATGAGATAGCAATGCCAATACTCGCGAAGTGAGGATCGCAGTAGGGTGGGCTCTTTGAGCCCACCATCTCGAAGTTAAACACTCAAATCAAAATTATATCGCTCTTGAAACCTCATCTTTATTCGGTGGGCCCGAAGGGCACCACCCTACACCTGATTCCTATTTCCTCAAAGATCGAGAACCCGAAACTGCTCATCCAAATAAGCCCGCGCCGCTTTCATCGCCTCGGGCAGCTTCTCGGGGAGTTTCCCGCCGGCCTGGGCGAAGTCGGGGCGCCCTCCCCCACCGCCGCCCAGGATCGGGGCGATCTGTTTGATCCAGTCCCCGGCCTTGACGGGGGTATTCTTGCTGCCGGCGGCCAGAAGGACTTTGTCGCCCTTTTTCTGAAAGAGCATCACCGCCACTTTTTCATGGCGGTTTTTGATCTCGTCGATGAGCTTTTTGATGTCACCGGCTCCCACCTCATCCACGATGACGGTGATGTCGCCGATCTTCTCCTCGGCCAGCTCCTTGCTTCCACCCGCCAGAGCGGCATCCAGCTCGCTCTTGAGGGTTTTGATCTGCTCTTTGAGCTTGCGCACCCCGGTGAGAGGATCGGGATTTTTGAGCTCTTCGCTCAGCTCGGCTCGCTCCCGGCGCAGCAGCTCCACCTGCCGCAGCGCCTCCCGGCCGCAGACAGCTTCGATCCGCCGCACTCCGGCGCTCACGCCCGACTCTTTGGTGATGAGGAAGAGACCGATCTCGGCGGTGTTGTGGACGTGGGTGCCGCCGCAGAGTTCGATGGAGGCGTCGCCCATTTTGACCACCCGCACCTCATCGCCGTATTTTTCGCCAAAGAGGGCCATCGCCCCCGCCTTTTTGGCCTCGTCGATGGACATCACTTCCGTTTTGGCAGGGATCGCCCGGTCGATCTTGTCGTTGACCCAGGCTTCCACGGAGCGGATCTCTTCACGGCTCAGGGCCTTGGGGTGGCTGAAGTCGAAGCGCAGGCGGTCGGCTTCCACCAGTGATCCTGCCTGGGTAACATGCTCCCCCAGGATATCCCGCAGCGCGGAGTGCAGCAGGTGGGTAGCGCTGTGGTGCTTGGCGATCTGGCGGCGGGAGTCGTCCACCACCGCTTCAACCTTCTCCCCGACTCGCAGAACACTTCCCTCCGTATCGACCAGGGAGAGGTTGAGATCGTTGAATTTCCGGGTATCGAGGACTTTGATATTGGGACCGCCGTCCCAGACGATCAGTTCTCCCCGGTCGCCGACCTGGCCGCCGGACTCGGCGTAGAAGGGGGTGGGTTCGAGCATCACCCAGCCCATCCCGCTGAGCTCTTCGACCTCCTGATAGCTCTCATCCAGCAGAGCGACCACCTGGCTCTCCACATCGGTCAGCTCGTAGCCCACGAAGCAGTTGACGCCGTGCTTCTCCTCCAAGGCTTTGAAATCGCCGCTGACAGCGGCGTCGCCGCTGCCCTTCCAGGCGGCGCGGGATTTGGCCTTTTGCTCCGCCATCTTGGCCTCGAAGCCCTCCAGATCCAGCTCGATCCCTTTTTCTCTCAGCATATCCTGGGTCAGATCCAGGGGGAAGCCGAAGGTATCGTAGAGTTTGAAGGCCACTTCGCCGCTGAAGACATCCTTGGTGCGTTCCAGCTCTTCGGCAAAGAGTTTGATCCCCGCTTCGATGGTCTCGAAGAAGCGCTCCTCTTCCAGCTTCATGGCCGTCTTGACCGCTTCGGCGCGCTTGGGGAGGTAGTCGTAGTGCTCCCCCATCTGCTCGACGAGGGTATCGACCAGACGGTGCATAAAGGGCTCCCGCATTCCCAGAAGGTATCCGTGACGGATCGCCCGACGCATGATCCGCCGCAGGACATAGCCCCGCCCCTCTTTGTCGAAGTTGACCCCCTGGGCCAGCAGGAAAGTGGTGGAACGCAGGTGATCGGCGATGACCCGGTAGCTGGCGATGGTATCCTCGGTAGGCTCTCGGCCTACGATCTCGGTGATCTTCTCGATCAGGGGGCGGAAGAGAGAGGAGTCGTAGTTATTGAAGACCCCCTCTTTGATCGCCACGACCCGTTCCAGCCCCATCCCGGTATCGATGGAGGGTTTGGGCAGAGGGTGGAGCACCCCTTCGCTGTCGCGCTCGTACTGCATGAAGACCAGGTTCCATATCTCCAGGAAGCGATCCCCGTCACCCCCCATGTGATCCTCGGGCCCGTGGAAGTGCTCCTCGCCCTGATCGTAGAAAATCTCACTGCAGGGACCGCAGGGGCCGGTATCGCCCATCTGCCAGAAGTTGTCCTTGTCCCCGAAACGCATAATGCGATCTTCGCTGATGTGTTCTTTCCAGAGATCGTAGGCTTCGTCATCACTCTCGTGAACCGTCACCCAGATCTTCTCGATGGGCAGCGCCAGATACTCGTCACCGGTGACGAACTCCCAGGCGTAGGCGATGGCATCCTTCTTGAAATAGTCGCCGAAGCTGAAGTTCCCCAGCATTTCGAAAAAGGTGTGGTGCCGGGCGGTGTAGCCGACGTTGTCCAGGTCGTTGTGCTTGCCGCCTGCACGGATGCAGGTCTGAGAGCTGGTGGCCCTGGGCGGCTCGGGAATGGGAGCCTCCCCGGTGAAAATGCTCTTGAACTGCACCATCCCGGCGT
>NZ_WFQN01000017.1 GCF_015487065.1 Nitratifractor sp. | reverse complement strand
TGGGATACCGGCACAGTACCGACGGAAGCTTCGCCGTGGAGACCCACCTGCTGGACCGCCAAATCGGTCCCGTCTCCGGACGGGTCTTCCTGGAGTTTGCGGAGTACCTGCGGCCCAACCGACGCTTCGATACGCCCCAGGAGCTCAAGGAACAGATCTATACTGATATCGAAGAAGCGATGGAAAAATTGGGAATAGAGTCTTAAAGAACCTGTCATTCCGGGCTTGACCCGGAATCCAGGGCTCGAAATGTCCAAGTGTTGTGGATCCTGAATCGAGTTCAGGATGACGAAACGATAGTAAATCGGTTTCTAGTTACTCGTTACTAGTTACTCGTTCCTAATCCTCTTCACTCTTCACTCCTTCCCCCTCATTCTCTTCCTCTTCCTCACTCTTTTTTCGGCGTTTGAGGCGATCCTGCCGGTGGCGCAGCCGTTTGAGCTGGATATCGTGATAGATCTTGTTGAAGCGTTTGTATTGGGCTTTGTCGAATTTGACCCGGGAGTGTTCGATATCTTCACCGAACTCGATCTCCAAGAGATCCGATTTGCTCATCTGGATCTTCTGGGAGGGGAAGACACTGCGGTGGCCCGAAACCAGAAAGCTGATGACGATGCTCACGGCGGCGTAGTGGGCAATATCCATTCCAAAGAGTTCCATGGCCATCACCGTGGCGGCGATGGGGGCGTTGGTGGCGCCGGCCAGGACGCTGACAAAGCCCAGGGCGGCGAAGAGCGCCAGCTGGTGTTCACTCCCGAAGAGGCCGCCGAACCAATGGCCGCTAGTGGCCCCGATGTAGAAGATCGGCGTAATGATCCCGCCGCTGCCTCCCGATCCCAGGGTGACGGCGGTGTAGAAGATCTTGACCAAAAAGGCGTACCACGGCAGGCTCCCGCTTTGCAAGCCGCTATCGACCTTCATGGTTTGGGAGATGGTGTCCAGCCCCAGGCCGAAATAGTGTTCGCCGACAAGGGGAACCAGCAGAATCAGTAGGATGCCCGCGCCGATCGCTTTGAAATAGGGATTCATCGGGATCTTCTCCACCGCGGTTTCCGTCTGTTTGAGGGTCGCGATGATGAGCCAGGCGACCAGACCGAAAAAGACTCCGCCCAGGATGACTTTGAGAATGAGAACCAGGTCGATGAAGTAGTGCTGGAAGTAACTGATATCGTAATAGGTGTAGTGAGCGCCCAGATACTGGGCGGTGAAAAAGGCGCTGAAGCCGGCCACGAAGGAGGGGAGGAGCACTTCATACATCACCGCGCCTACCACCAGGACCTCGATCCCGAAGATCGCCCCGGCGATGGGGGTGCCGAAGACGGTGGCAAAACCGGCGCTGATGCCGCAGATGACCAGCTTTTTGCGATCACGTTTGGAGAAGCGCAATAGATCGGAGATGGCCGAAGCGGTCCCGGCACCGATCTGGGCACCGGGGCCCTCTTTTCCCGCCGATCCGCCGGTGACCAGGGTCACAACGGTGGTCAGGAGCTTGACCGGAATGACGGCTACATCGATTTTGCCGTGGCGTTTGTGAACCGCCTCGATCACCTTTTCGGTGCCGTGCCCCTCGGCATCGGGAGCGAAACGCCGGGTCAGCCAGACGCTGAGCAGAAGTCCCAACGGCAACAGATAGTAGTAGTGAAAGGGCAGAAGACTCCGGGCGCTCTCTCCGTAGGCGAGAATGTTCAGAAAGAGGGTGACGATGGCGCCGATGATGATGCCCACTCCGCTGGAGAGTATGAGCCATTTGGTGACGCTCAACAAAATGGTTGGATGCTCAGTCGGAAATTTGAATTTTATGTTCATGGGAAACGATTTTCTCGCTTTTTATCTGGCTTTTTCCAATTATAGCACTCCCATTTTTAACGGAGTGCAACCGACGGCAAAAGTGTTATAATATCGGCAATTTTATTGAAGGATTTTCCGTGAACGAACTGGAGAGACTCGATCGTGAATATGTTCTGGGATCCTACGCCCGGAACTATACTAATTTCGTCCGGGGTGAAGGGGCGAAGCTCTATGATGATGCGGGAAAGGAGTATATCGATTTCGGCAGCGGAATCGGTGTCTGCAGTCTGGGGCATGCTCACCCCAAACTGAGCGAAGCCATCTGTGAACAGGCTTCTCGGCTGATCCATGTCTCCAACCTCCAGGTGATCGAGCCCCAAGCGCGGCTGGCCCAAAGGATCGTGGAGCTCAGCGGCTACGATATGCGCTGCTTTTTCGGCAACTCCGGAGCCGAAGCCAACGAAGCGGCGCTCAAGATCGCCCGAAAATACGGTGAGACCCGTTTCGATGAGAAACGCTACAAGGTCATCACCCTCAAGCACTCTTTCCACGGTCGCACCATCACCACCGTCAAGGCGACAGGCCAGAAAGAGATGCACAAGCCCGACTTTTCCCCCTATCCGGCGGGCTTCGCCTATGTGGACTCCATCGATGCGATCTATGAGGCGATCGACGAGGAGACGGTGGCGGTGATGATCGAGCTGGTTCAGGGAGAGGGGGGTGTGCAGCCCTTCGACAAGGGTGAAGTGCAGGATCTGGCGGCCTTCCTACGCAGTCGTGATCTGCTCCTGATCGTGGACGAGGTACAGACCGGGGTCTACCGCACGGGCGACTTTCTCGCTTCCAATCTTTATGAGATCGAACCTGATATCGTCACCCTGGCCAAAGGGCTCGGCGGCGGGGTCCCCATCGGGGTGGCCATGACCCGGCTCAAAGAGATCTTCCAACCGGGGGATCACGGCAGCACCTTCGGCGGCAACTATCTGAGTACCCGGGCCGGGCTGACGGTCCTGGAGGTGCTGGAGCGGGAGCAGTCCGCCGGAGCCTTGGCGGAACGGATCGAGAGTTTCAGCCGTTACCTCGATCGACTGGCGGAGAGTATGCCCGAGCGCTTCACCGAAGCGGTGGGGCTGGGCTTGATGCGGGGGCTCCGCTGCGTCGATGCCGAGACCCAGGGGGCGATCCTCAAGGGGGCTTTTGCCGAAGGGGTGATCGTCCTCAAGGCGGGCCGCAATACCGTGCGTTTCCTCCCTCCACTGACCATCAGCCGCGAGGAGATCGATGAAGGGTTCAAACGTTTTGAAAAAGCTCTGGCTTCCCTTTAGTCTCCTGCTGACACTGCCGCTGACGGCGGAGAGTGCATTGGAGAACTACCTTTCCCGGGAGAAAAATCTGATCCTCGACTACCAGGAGGAGGCCAACCGGCTCGAGAGCGCGGTGCTTCGTAAAAGCTGGATCAATCCCATCATGCTCAACTATACGGAGAATACCAGCACGATCTCCCTCTCCGGTGATGAGACGGACCGGGTCTTCAATGTGGGGATCAATCAGCCGATCTTCAAAAGCGGGGGGATCTACTACGCCGTGAAGTTCGCCGATGCCAAAGCGGGAGCTACGCAGGCTCAGATCCGCTTGCAGCGGCGCCAATTGATCAGCCAGGCGATCGAGACCCTCTTCCAACTGAAAAAAAACCGTCTCCAGCAGCGGCAGATGCGCCTGAAGATCCGTAACGACGCTATCGATATCCGGCGTAAAAAAGAGCAGTATGATGCCGGGGTGATTGACAGCAGTTTCCTCAATGAAGCGATTCTTCAACGCAATCAGGACCGAACGAGCCTCTTGGCGCTCCAACTGGCGGAGAAGAATCTCCGCAACGCCTTTTCGCTCCTGAGTGACAAGCGCCCCGACGGCCTCAGGCTCCCCCGGTTGACTCTTATCAAAGCCGGGGAGTATCGACGCCGAAACCTGGAGCTGGAAACTCAGCGTCTCCTGGTGGCCCAGAGCGAATACAACAGCAAGATGACCTGGGCCAAATATCTGCCGACCCTTTCGCTGAGTGCCAACTATTACGATACCGATTCCGACCGCCCTATGCCGGGGCAGAAAGACAACTATTATCGTTACGGTTTTCAAATCTCGATGCCTCTGAGTATCAATGCGCCTCAGGATATCGAAGCGGGGCGGGTGCGCTATCTCCAGCAGGCGGTGCAGCTCCAGGATGCCCGGCGTAAAGTGGCAAGCGAATATCGGCTGGTCCTGGACACCCTTGCCATCATCGACAAAAAGATCGCCCTGGCCCGGTCAGATCAGAAGCTCTACCGCAGCCTGCTCCAAAGCACCAAAGAGCAGGCGGCGGCGGGGCAGAAGACGCGCTTTGACGTGGAGACGATGCGCAACGCCATGAACATGGCCAAACTGGATGCGCAGATCTACGGGATCGAGCGGCAGATCCAGCTTTTGAAGCTCTATGGCAAAATTCACGAGTGAATTTTGAGGAAACCGTAGTCCTCTTCATTTCTTTTTCTTTGTTGCGCGACAAAGAAAAAGGAAACGAAGCAAAGAAAAAGAAAACGCGAAGGACTGTCGTCACTTTATTTGTGCCATGAGCAATAAGCATTCACTCAGAATTATATTGTGGTTTTCACTATAATAATTGAGTGCTCTGAAAAATAACCGGTTTCACTCGATAGCTCTGGCAGTCGCGAACATGAGAAGCG
>NZ_WFQN01000016.1 GCF_015487065.1 Nitratifractor sp. | reverse complement strand
CTGGCCTACCATCTGGTGACGGAGGAGGGGTTCAGCGGGTTGAAGCTGGCCCAGGCCATCGAGGATGCGGTCACGACACTGGGGACCTGCCGGCGCTGCCATGCCATCTGCGAGGATGAGCTCTGCGGGATCTGCAGTGATGCAGGCCGGGACCGGAGCAAACTCTGTATCGTCCAGAGCGCCAAGGATATCTTCACCATCGAAGAGTCGGGGCAGTACGAGGGGCTCTACTACATTCTCTCCTCCATCGAGGATCTGGACGAGAGCCATCTGCATGAGATCGTCGAAGGGGTGGAGGAGGTGATCTTCGCTTTTCCTCCGGGCATCGCCACCGACACGATGATTCTCTTCATCGAGGACCGGCTGAGTGATCGCTCTCTGGTCTTTACCAAGATTGCCCAGGGGGTTCCCACCGGGGTAGAGCTGGACAATATCGACCTGCTTTCTCTCTCCCGGGCCCTGGAAGACCGGGTCCGGGTCTAGGAGCATCCTGTATGCCCAAAAATCTCCTGGATTTTATTGCTCCCGGCTTTTCCTCTTCTCTCCCGATCCGCCGAAGCCTCACACTGGCCCAGCGACTCGCGCCGGAAGCGGGGGAGCAGATTCTGATGCTGGGATACGACGAGGGGCGTGATTCTCTTGCCTGGATGGGGAAAGGGGTCGATCTTCTGATTCTCTGTCAGCGGGAGAAGGAGGCGGCACAAGCACGCAAAGCAGGGCTTAGAGCGGTGCTGGCTCATGCGGAGTATCTCTGGGACCGGGAGCGTTTCGACGGGGTGATTCTTCCCGATGCCTCCTATCGCCTTTTCGAGCCGGACCGGGCGGTGGAGGGAATCCTCCAGGCGCTTCGTCCCGGCGGACGGTTGCTGCTGGAGCTACCGCTTCCCGGGCATCTGGAATCGACGCAGCGGGCTGTGGAGTCTTCTGTCTCACGTCTGGGCCTGGAAGGGAAGATCGAAAAAGCGGAATACTGCGAAGCGGAACAGTGGCGCCGACAGTTCCGGAAAAGGGCAATCCGCCTGGAAGAGGCGCAGGTTGTGTATCGGCACCATATGGTGCCCAAAACGCAGCTGCGGGAATGGACGGAAAAGATTCTGTCGGGTCGGGCACTCCTCCTGGACGGAGAGGAACATCACGCCCTTTCGAAGATGCTCGTGGAGACGCTGGAAGCGGCGGCAGAGAGGGACGGAACGTTGACGGAAGAGGAGGTGCTGCTCCGGGTGGCGGGCCAGCGGGTCTAGGAGGAGGGGTGAGTGCTCTTTTCGTCGATGTAGCGCTGGATCGCCTCCCTCAGGTCGCTGTAGACAAAAGAGTCTTTGTAGTTTTCGATTTTGCCGCCGCTGGCATTGGGGTGACCCCCGCCGTTTCCGATCTCGGCGGCCATGGCGGAGACATCCAGTTTGTCGTTACTCCGAAGGCTGAAATTGCCCCGGGAGTTGACATCCATGTAGAAGTCGTAGTCCGGATTGGCCAGCAGGAAAGCGTTGCCGATGAGCGAGGCGTTGCCCACGTTGTATCCCAAAATTCCTTTGTACCCCTTGTAGTGGATCGTGAGGCGCTCTTTTTCCCGTCCGAGAAGCCGAGTGACATAGTCGGCGACCAGGTTGTCTTTGGTATCGTTCTTCTCCAGGAGGAAAAAGGCCTTTTTGTTGCCGTGGAGGGCATCATCCAGGACGATGGGGGCTTCGGCCAGCGGGGTCTCTTCCAGGATCTTGGCTGCCGTGTCGATGAGCCGGAGCTTGTAGGCGCGATCCTCGTCCGGGAAGAGGATCCGGTTGATCTCTCTGGCCCCGCTGATCATTCCCAGCAGGACTCGGCCGTAGTCAAAGTAGGGGCTCTCATCTCGCCAGATATCGATAGCGTTGATCGCTTCGACGATCGCTTCGTGGCGGCCTTCCGGATCGAAGGCGAAATGTTCCCGCAGCCAGTCGTAGGTGATCCGGGTGGCACTCCGGGAGGTGTCGAGAAAATACCAGGCGAAGCGTTCGGCAGCGGTCGCACCGGTGCCGTGATGGTCCAGCAACTGAAGCTTGGCTCCCGCTTCCAGTGCCTCTTTTTCCAGCCAGCTGCACTCTTTGGTGGTGAGGTTGAGATCGGTGATCAGGATCAGGATCTCCCGCTCCGGCTTTTCCTGGCGTTCTTGACGGATCCGGGTGAGGATCTCCTCCAGGCGGGCGGTCACTTCAGGACCGTAGTTGGCGTTGTAGCACTGCAGATCGTCAAAGGCCCGGCTGCTCAGGTATTGACAGCCGTAACCGTCCAGGTCGATGTGAGAGAGATGATGTACACGCATAGGGGCCTCAGTGGAGAAAGAGCTGATCGAGTGTCAGTTCGTTCAGGAAGGTATCGATCTTCCCCTGGAAAGTGGCGAGAAAGGGGGAGATGGCGCAGCTACCGATGGTCCCGTTGGGACAGTTGTCACTGTACTGGGTACAGTCGAAGACCGCCGGGCTCTTTCCCTCTGCCGCTAGGATAATGTCGTAGACAGAGATCCGGTTGAGGTCACTTTTGATGGTGAAACCTCCCTGGGCCCCGCGGTGGGATTCAAGAATCTCCTGTTTGGCTAGGTTGTGGAGGATCTTGGCGAGAAAGCTTTTGGGGATACAGAGCTCCCTGGCCAACTGTTCCGAACCGACGGGACGGTCGGATTTTCGGATTTTGTCGAGGGAAAGCAACGCATATTCACTGGCACGAGTCAACAACATGGAATTCGATACCCTTCATTTCAATTAGGAGTATTTTACTCTAATTTACAATATATGTAAAGTTGAAACCCCGGGAAGCTTTCATATCCGTCTCAGCTTCTTTTGCTATCATTTCACCTTTCAAAAGAAAAAATTTATACCAATCAGGAGGTCATTATGGCTTTGGATTCGGCGAAGAAACAGGAAATCATCGCTAAATACGGACGCGGAGAGAACGATACCGGTTCTCCGGAGGTACAGATCGCACTGCTGACAGAGCGGATCAAATATCTGACCGATCACCTCAAAACCAACAAAAAAGATCACTCTTCCCGCCTGGGACTTTTGAAGCTGGTCGGTCAGCGCCGGAGACTGATGCGCTATCTGCGTAATAAAAACTTCGAGCGTTACACCGCTATCAAAGAGGCTCTGGGCATCCGCAACTGATTCCCGCCCCGTAGACTTCCCCTTTCGGGGAGCTTTTCTCCATTATTTCCCCACGTACGATTCAATCCACCCAATATTTCTATTTGTAGCCTATAGCAATTTTCAACGGTCAGCTCTCCCTGGCAAATACCCTCGCGCATATTCTCGGATCTGCTTTGTCTGTTTTCCTATATTTGGATATGATAGAAGGCGATAAGATAAGTTTAGTCATAATGACTAAATAAACATATGTAAAAATAGTGTATATATGCTTGACAAAGATGAGCTCAATTGAGTATAATGAAGCAAATTTTGTGAAAGGGGGATCCGATGGATAAGAAAACCAAACGTCCTGAGGAGACGGAAGAGACCCTTCCCGAGCAAAAGAG
>NZ_WFQN01000015.1 GCF_015487065.1 Nitratifractor sp. | reverse complement strand
TTTTGCCCCGTTTCCCGGACTTTTGGATATCATTGCGGCTAGACAAACGCCCAAGGAGACGAGGATGATTCTCATCGCAGGCCCCTGCGTCATCGAAAGCAGAGACAATATCTTTCGCATCGCCGAAGCGCTGATGCCCTATCATGAGGACTGCACCAAAGATTTCTATTTCAAAGCCAGTTTCGACAAGGCCAACCGGACCTCGCTGGAGAGCTTTCGCGGCCCCGGCCTCGAGGAGGGACTGCGGATTTTGGAGGAGGTCAAGGAGCGTTTCGGCTACGCCATCCTGACCGACATCCACCTGCCCGATCAGGCCGCTCCGGTGGCAGAGGTGGCGGATGTGCTGCAGATTCCGGCCTTTCTGTGTCGTCAGACCGATCTGCTGGTGGCTGCCGCCCAAACCTCGGCCAAGGTCAATATCAAAAAGGGGCAGTTCCTGGCGCCTCAAGCGATGGAACATTCGGTGGCCAAAGTACTGCGCACCCGGGGCTACGACGGAGCGATCGAATACAGTGCCGCCGAAAAATACGGGGTCTGGCTGACGGAGCGGGGGACGACCTTCGGCTACGGGAACCTGGTGGTGGATATGCGAAGCTTCCCCATCATGCGCCGGTTCGCTCCGGTGATCTTCGATGCGACCCATGCAGTGCAGATGCCCGCCAGCGGAGAGGCCGCCAGCGGGGGAGACAGCCGTTTCGTTTCTCCGTTGGCACGTGCGGCGGCGGGAGCGGGAACCGACGGATTCTTCTTCGAGACCCACTTCGATCCCTCCATCGCCCTGAGCGACGGCCCCAATATGATAAAATTGCAGGATCTTGAGCAGCTGATCGCACAGATCGACGCTATCCGTGCCATCGTAGAATAGACAAAGGATATTTATGAACATCATCGAAGGAAATCTCCAGGTCGACCGGAGCAAAAAGGTCGCCATCATCTCCGCCCGCTTCAACCATTTCATCACCGACCGGCTGGTGGAAGGGGCCAAAGATACCTATGCCAGACTCGGTGGCGCGGTAGAGGATCTGGATCTGATCCTGGTCCCCGGGGCTTTTGAGATTCCCTTCGCTTTGGAGCGGGCTCTGGCCTCCGGCAAATATGACGCCGTCTGCTGCCTCGGAGCCGTGATCCGCGGAGCGACCCCCCACTTCGACTATGTCTCTGCTGAAGCGACCAAAGGGATCGCCAACGTCACGCTCAAACACGGCAAGCCCGTCTCCTTCGGGGTTCTGACCGTCGACAGCATCGAACAGGCGATCGAGCGGGCCGGGACCAAAGCGGGTAACAAAGGGGGCGAGGCGATGGCCGGGCTGATCGAGATGATGAACCTCTTTAATGAATTGAGTAACTAGTAACTAGTAACGAGAAATTCGGAGAGTCTGAAAAACCGTCACCCCGGACTTGATCCGGGGTCCAGGGTTTGAAGTACGGTTTTCAGAAAAATGATTTGACGAAAGGAGTGTCATGGCGACACGGCATCAGGCACGTCGAGCGGTCGTAGGGCTGCTCTATGCCTACGATCTGGGTAACGACGGGATCGAGAAATTCAGCGAAGAGATCCTGGAGAGCGACAAGATCCGCAACAAACAGCGGGAATTTTCTCTCCGTCTTTTCCAGGGAACGGTGGAGAATCTGGAGAAGATCGACGAAGAGATCGTCAAACACCTGGAGAGCTGGGACTACTCCCAGGTGGGCAAGGTGGAAAAGGCGATCCTGCGTCTGGGAACCTACGAGATCCTGATCGAAGGAACCGACCGCCCCATCATCATCAACGAAGCGGTGGAACTGGCCAAGGAACTCGCCGACGAAAAATCGCCTCAATTCATCAACGGCGTGCTGGATGCGGTGGGCAAGCCGGCGAAAACCAGTGAGGAGTGAGATTGCGTCGTTTGTCGTTTGAACGAGGCTTTGCCTCTCTTTGTCATTTGAATTTGGTCGGCAGTCGGCAGTCGGCAGTCGGCAGAGAGAGAGTCGCAAGTCGCAAGTCGCAAGTCGCGAGAGGTATCGCCTTCAGCGACGTTATTAGTTATTGGTTATTGGTTATTGGGAGCGTTGCTAAGCAACGCATACCGAAACCATTCACCATTCACCATTCACCATTCACCGCAACTCCTCACTCCTCACTCCTCACTTATCAAAAGGGTCTCCTATGCGTATGAGCATCGACGAAGCCGTGGATCTGATCCAACACGCCGATCTCAAAGAGCTGGGCAAGATGGCCTACGCCCGGAAAAAGGAACTCCATCCCGAAGGGATCACCACCTTTGTCGTGGATCGCAACATCAACTACACCAACGTCTGCTGGGTCGATTGCAAATTCTGCGCCTTCTACCGTCACGAGAAGAATGAGGATGCCTATATCCTGAGCTTCGACGAGATCGACCGCAAGATCGAGGAGCTGCTGGAGATCGGGGGGACGCAGATTCTTTTTCAGGGCGGGGTGCATCCCAAACTGGAGATCGAGTGGTACGAGGATCTGGTGGAGCATATCCACCAAAAGTACCCCGAGATTACCATCCACGGTTTCAGTGCCATCGAGATCGACTACATCGCCCGGCGTTCCAACATCTCCATTGCAGAGGTCCTGCAGCGTCTTCATGCCAAGGGGCTGGCCTCGATCCCCGGCGCGGGGGCGGAGATCCTCTCCGATCGGGTGCGGGATATCATCGCGCCCAAGAAGCTGGACAAAGACACCTGGCTGGAGGTCCACCGCGAAGCCCACAAACTGGGAATCAAATCGACGGCGACGATGATGTACGGTACCGTGGAGACCGACCGGGAGATCGTGGAGCATTTCGATCATATCCGCCGCCTGCAGGACGAGACCGGAGGGTTCCGGGCCTTTATCATGTGGTCCTTCCAGGGGAAAAACACCGAATTGATGGAGGAGATTCCTACGATCCGCAAACAGTCGGCCAACCGCTACCTGCGGCTGCTGGCGGTGGCGCGGCTCTTCCTGGACAATGTCCCCAACATCCAGAGCTCCTGGGTGACCCAGGGCAGCTACATCGGCCAGATGGCCCTGCGCTGGGGCGCCAATGATCTGGGGAGTACGATGATGGAGGAGAACGTGGTCTCCGCCGCGGGGGCCAGCAACCGGATGAACCAGGAGGAGATGATCCGTCTGATCCGGGACATCGGCGAGATCCCTGCCAAGCGGAACACCGCTTATGAGATCCTTGAGATTTTTGACAAATGAGGAATGAGGAATGAGGAATGAGGAATTGTTGATAGGGGGGCGGTGGCTCCGCTTTTTTTTCAAACGACAAAGATCGATATTCAGAAGCTTGATAGTTACGATACTCTTTTTCCAAGGATTTGCTATGGCTGCAACCGTGATGCATGTGGAGGTTCAGGGGGTGAAGATCCCCGTTGTTTTCGAATCGGAGAAGCGCCTGCCGCTGGCGTCGATGGAGCTGGTCTTTCAAAACAGCGGATCGCTGGCCGATACGGTGCCGGGCATTGCCCGTTTCAGTGCGGCGATGCTGGGGGAGGGGACCCGCAAAGAGGGGGCGATCGCTTTCGCCGAGGCTCTGGAGAACCGGGCGGTGGAGCTGCATGCCGATGCGGGACGGGAGACCTTTGTCCTCTCGATGGAGGCGCTCAAAAGCGAGTTTGATTTCGGGCTGGAGAAGATGAAAGCCCTGCTGGCCGATCCCAATCTCACTCCCGAGAGTTTCGAAAAAGTCCGGACCCGGACCCTGGGAGAGCTGCAACAGAAAAAGAGCGATTTCGACTATATCGCCGCGACCCGACTACGCTCGATCCTTTTCGAAGGGACTCCGCTGGCTCACCCCGCTCTGGGGACGCCCGAAAGCATCCAGGGCCTGAAGCTCGAAGCGGTGCGCTCCTACCTGGAGGATCATCTCCATCTGGACAATCTCATCGTGGTCATCGGCGGAAAATTTACCCCCGCCGAGGTGGAGGCGGCGGTCAAAAAGGCTGTGGCGCCTCTCACCCGCGGTACGGTCGCGGCGATTCCCCACTTCGCCGCCAATGACAAAGAGCGCGAAACGGTCACCTACGAAGAGACCGATCAGGCCTACATCTATTTCGGTGCTCCCTATACCATGCGTGCTGACGATACTAAACGGGTCTACGGCAAAGTGGCGGCTTTTATCCTGGGCAGCGGCGGTTTCGGCAGCCGGCTCATGGAGGAGGTGCGGGTCAAACGCGGCCTGGCCTACTCCGCCTACGGCCGTCTGGTGACCAACCGGACCCACAGCTATTTCAGCGGCTATCTCCAGACCAAGATCGCCAGCGGTGACGAAGCGAAAAAGGTGGTCAAAGAGGTGGTAGATACTTTCCTCTCCCACGGCGTAACAGCCGACGAGCTGGAGAGTGCCAAAAAGTTCTTCCTGGGGAGCGAACCGCTGCGTACCGAGACGCTGGCCCAGCGGATGAGCCGGGCTTTTCGGGAGTATTATGACGGCCTGGGGCTGGGCTGGTCCGCCAAAGAGCTGGAGATGATCCGGCAGATGAAGCTCGAGGATCTCAACGCCTTCATCAAAGCCCATCCGGAGATCGGAAAGCTCAGCTGGTCGATTGTGACGAAAAAGAAATAGTTATTGGTTATTGGTATATTAGTGTATTGGTGAGAGATGAAGAGAAGAGAGCATTTTCTTTTTCTGAAATGACGTTGTGTCATTCTCTGCTTCGGTGTTGCCGTTTCCTGCTAAGATCATGGAAATAGAGTGTTCTGAAAAACATCCGGTTTCATTCGATAGCTCTGGCAGTCGCAAACGCAAGCGCCCGTTTCACGGGTTGAGTGCTCCTTTGTCGCCATCGAATGAAACCTCTCTTATACGTTATTCAGAGGGCTCAATAGCGATCCCTATATGAAGGAGTTCCGATGGAAGAGGCGGAAGCGAAGGCCCTCTTTCGCAAACTGAAGATCCGCACTCTGCTGGATCTGGCCCTGCTTCTGCCAAGCTCCTATGAGGATACCCGCCTGAGCCCCCGGATCGAAGCGGGCAAGACCCAAACCTTCGAGGCGGAAGTGACCGATCGGCAGATCCGGGGAGGGCGGATGCAGGTGCGTTTTCGGCTTCCGGCCCTCGGTCGGCAGATCACCGGACAGTTTTTCAAAGCGACCCCCTACCATCAGCGCCTCTTCGAACCGGGGAGCCGCCATGTGATCCACGGCAAGGTGACCCTCTACAACCACTGGCCCCAGATCGCCCAGCCCCGCTCCCTCAAAGAGTACGGCCGGATCCTCCCCCGCTACAAAAGCGCCCTCAAAGAGAGTGAGATCCGGGCGCTGATCGGTACCTATGTCACCGAACGAAACCTCTATGCCGAGGGGCTGGAGAGCCGGGAGGTGCAGTTGCTGATGCGACGACACTTCCCTGATGAGTATGCCGGGGCAGGCGAGCTCTCGGCCACGCCGGCAGGTGAAGAGCTGGAACGGCTCAAATTTATCGAAGCCTTCAACCACCTGAAGAAGCTCCGATCCAAACGCCGGGAGTTTCCGGCTCTCAAGGCCCTGAAAGCATCGCCGAAGCCTTTTATCGACAAACTTCCCTTTACCTTGACGGAGGATCAACGGCACGTTATCGAAGCGATCCGTTTGGATCTGGCACGAGAAGAGCGGGCCGCCCGCCGGATGATCATCGGGGATGTGGGCAGCGGCAAGACCATGGTAATTCTGGCTGCCGCCACGATGGCCGGCAAAGAACGTGCGATTCTCATGGCCCCCACCTCGATCCTGGCCCAACAGCTCTATGAAGAGGCCTGTAAACATCTGCCGGAGGAGCTGGAGACGGCCCTGGTGATGCAGGGGCGAATGGAGGGCGATTACCGAGAGGCCGACTTCATCATCGGCACCCACGCGCTGCTCTATCTGGAGGATCTGCCTGAAGCGGCCCTGGTGATGGTGGATGAGCAGCACCGCTTCGGCACCCGGCAGCGGGCGATGCTGGAGGCGTTGGTGAGCCAGGGGGAGCGGCGTCCCCACTACCTGCAGTTCTCCGCCACCCCCATCCCGCGGACCCAGGCGATGATGGAGTCGGAGCTCATCGACGTCAGCCTCATCACCCAGACCCCCTTCGAGAAAACGATCCACTCCCGCGTCATCGGACGTAGCGATTTTCCCGAACTTCTGAAGCACATCGAGTCGGAGTTGGAACAGGAGCATCAGGTGCTCATTGTCTATCCGCTGGTGGAGGAGAGCGAGGAGATTCCCTATCAGTCCATCGACGAGGCGCGGGGATTCTGGGAGAAGCGCTTCGAGGGGGTCTATGTGACCCACGGCCGCGACAAAAATAAAGAAGAGGTGCTTCTGGAGTTCAGGGAACGGGGCAGGATCCTGCTGGCGACCACGGTCATCGAAGTGGGAATCAGCCTGCCGCGGCTCAGCACCGTCGTGATCGTGGGGGCCGAACGGCTGGGACTGGCGACGCTCCATCAGCTGCGGGGACGGGTGGGACGCAACGGTCTGGAGAGCTGGTGCTTCCTCTATTCTCATCAACCGGACAACGAGCGACTCACAAAATTCTGCCGGACTCGCAGCGGTTTCGAGATCGCCTGCCTCGATCTGGCCTATCGTAACAGCGGGGATATCGTGGACGGGACGATCCAGAGCGGACAGAAGTTCCGCTGGCTGGATCTGGCGGAGGACGAGGCGATCATCGCAGAAGCCCGGGCGAGGCTGGGAGCCAAGGTTCCGATAGAGGGAGAACTCTAAGGGAAACTTGGTTACAAACTAAATGATATTTCCGAAGATGGATGGAGGAGTACCGTCATCCTGAACTTGATTCAGGATCTACGGTTGTACAGTTATTCGAAGCCCGTTTTTTTCCGGACTCGATCCGAATGGACGGGAATTTTTCGCGGACTTTATTGAGAAGCCGAGTAGGGTACTCTGAAAACAACCGGTTTCACTCGATAGCTCTGGCAGTCGCTAATGAGAAGCGTAAATGGAGGACAACTGCTTGTCCTCCATCGCTTCGGAACCGTAACGGTCGGAGCGTAGCGAAGTCGTGGAGGCTGCGTACCCCTTCGGGGCAAGCGCTCCTTTGTCGCCATCGAATGAAACCTCACTGAGATATTCTTCAGTGATAAGAGATTTTATGGAGAGCGAGAGAGTTCATGGAGCAAAAAGTCGAACGCAAAGAGATCGAAAGTGTCTGCACCTATTGCGGGGTGGGGTGCGATATCACCGGGGTTGTCGAAGAGAACCGAATTGTCAAGGTCTATGCCCAGAAAGACGGGGTAGTCAGCCAGGGCAAGCTCTGCATCAAGGGCAAATACGGCTACGACTTCGTCGAGGCGAGGGATCGGATCCGTCGGCCGAGGGTGCGCAAAAGTTTTCTGGAACGCCATCCTGAGCTGGCGGCCCGGTATCGGGAGAGACTGGAGGAGCTGGATGCGGAGTGGATGGTGACGGACCTGGAGACCGCCACGGATCTGGCGGCGGCGAAACTGGCCGAGATCCGGGAGCGACACGGCAGCCACAGTTTCTGCGCCATCGGCGGAGCGCGTACCAGCTGCGAGAGCGCCTACTCCTTTCAGAAATTCTGCCGCGAAACCATGGGATCGCCCCACGTGGACAACTGCGCCCGGGTCTGCCACTCCCCCAGCCTCAAGGGGATGCGGGCCACCATCGGCGAGGGAGCGGCCACCAACCCCTACAACGACATCTACGAAACGGAGTTTATGATCGTCATCGGCTCCAACACCATCGAAGCCCATCCCATCATCGCCAACCGAATCGTCGACGTCGCCCGTACCCAGAACAATCTGGCGGTGATCGACGTGCGCCGGACCAAGCTGGCCAAACTGGCCAAACACGACTGCATCATCCCCTTCGAAGCCAATCTGCTGATCCTCAATATGATGGCCTATGTGATTCTGGAGGAGGAGCTCTATGACAAGGAGTTCGTCGCCAACCGGACCAAAAATTTCGAGGAGTACCGCCAAAAGATCCTTGCCGATCCCTATGCCGATCCCGCCTTCTTCAAGCAGGTGGAGGGGTATGAGTATCTGGCCAAGATGATCCCCAACATCGCCCGGGAGTATGCGGTCAAACGTTCCATGATCTTCTGGGGGCTCGGGATCACCGAACATCTGGACGGCTCCTATGCCGTCATGGCTCTGACCCATCTGGCGCTTCTGACGGGCAATATCGGCAAGACCGGGGCCGGGCTCATGCCCCTGCGGGGTCAGAACAACGTCCAGGGGGCCTGCGACATGGGGTGTCTGCCCTACTACGCTCCCGATTACAAAGCCCCCAAAGAGGTGGGGCTGATGACCCCACAGCTCATCGACGCCATGGAGCGGAGCGAGATCAAAGCGCTGCTCAATATGGGGGAGGATATCGCCCACATTCACCCCAATCTGGGCAAGATCGACCGGGCCCTGAACAACCTGGAGTTTCTGATGGTCCAGGAGCTCTTCATGACCGAGATCGCCCAAAGAGCCGATATCGTCGTGGGGGTCAAATCGGCCTACGAAAAGACCGGGGTCTATATCAACGCCATGCGTCGGCTCCACCTCTCCCAGCCCCTGGTGGAGAGCGATCTGCCCGACGACTGGGAGGTGCTCAGACTGATGGCAAGCAAACTGGGTGACGAAGAGAATTTCGATTTCGCCGACAGCGAAGCGGTCTGGAACGAGGTGCGTCGTGTGGCACCGGAGCGTTTCAGCGGGGCCGCCTACTACCGGTTGAAACGCCACCGCAAGCGGGGGATGCAGTGGCCCATCTATCACGAGGATACGCCGATTCTGCATCTGTTGGACTTCCGGACCGAGGACGGCCTGGGGCGTTTTGTCTACCATCCGTGGCAAAAGCGGGGAATGGTGGAGGAGATTCTGGAGGGGCGTTTCTACAGGGACTCTCTGGAGGGCTACTACCTCACCACAGGCCGAACTCTGGCCCATTACAACAACGCCGCCCAGACCAAGCGAAGTCGGCGTCTGGAGACCCGCTACGACGAAGATCTGCTGGTGGCCAATCCCGAGGAACAGGAGCGTTTCGGAGAGCGGGTGATCTTGCGCTCCGAGCACGGAGAGAGCGAAGCGCTCCGGGTGGTCTACAGCGACGGAATACGCCCCCGGACTCTCTTTTGTACCTTTCACCACGCCAAGAGCCGGATCAACGCCCTCTTCGGCGACGAGTCGGATGAGCTGATCCTCACCGCCCGCTTCAAATCGGTCCGGGTGGAGGTGATCCCGGTGGGAGAGGAGTGGGGCGGAAGCTAAAGGGATTTTGGATGATGGATGATGGATTTTGAATTTTAGAGTGTAGCGTGGGATTGCTATCCCACGATCTATTCGATGAATGGTGATTGATGAATGATGAATGGTTTCGGTGTGTGTTGCTATGCAACACTTTTTTAGGAAGCGGGTATTCATTCCCGCCAGGCAGGGCCAAAACTCTACCCCAATATACCAATACACTAATATACGAATAACCCGCAGCTGCTTTGCAGCCGCGCCAAAGGAGCCCCATGAAACGCAACCTCCTGCGACAGTTCGGCAACGAAAGTGAAGAGCTGGCGACCCGTTTTCTGGAGGAGGCGGGGTTTCGGATCGTCGAGCGCAACTACTACGCCCGGAAGCTGGGAGAGATCGATATCGTGGCGCAGAAAGAGGGGGTACTACATTTCGTGGAGGTCAAAAGCGCCGGGGCCGACTTCGATCCGGTCTACAACTTGACGCCGACGAAGCTGCGGCGGGTGATCAATTCGGCCCACTACTATCTCAAGGAGAAGCAACTCGATCTCCCCTTTTGCATCGATGCCTTGATCATCCGCAGAGGGGAAGTGGAGCTGATCGAGAATCTGACGCTGTAAGCGGCGTCTTCAATCAATTAAACAGGAAGGAGAAAAAGTGTCCATCAATCTGGAGTGGAACGAGGCGCAGGTTCGGGAGTTTGAGGAGAAGGGGTATCTGCTCTTCCGGGGGGCGGTGGATCCCGAGCGCTGTGATGCGATCCGGGAGATCTCCGAAGTCCATCTAAGACATCGGATCCCTCCGGTGGAGCTGGAGTCGGAGTATATCGGGATCGATCACGAGCCCTACCGCCGGACGATCCGGCGGCTTCGGCAGGTCTATCGACGGGATATTCTCTTCCGCGAGTGGATGGAAGAACCTGCCATCCGTCCGCTTCTGGCCCGCCTGCTGGGTGAGATGCCGATTCTGGTCACCGCCCATCACAACTCGGTCATGACCAAGATGCCCGCCACCAGCACTCACACCCGCTGGCACCGGGACCAGCGCTACTGGCACTACCGGGACAACCGCCTCTTGAGTGTCTGGCTGGCTCTGGGACGGGAGGACAGCCAAAACGGCGTTCTGGAGTTTATCCCCGGATCCCACCGAATGGAGTTTCCTTCGGAATCTTTCGACGAGAAGGAGTTTTTCCGCGACGATTACGCCCCCAACCGGGAGTGGATCGACAAACGCGAGAGTTTTGTGCTGGAAAAGGGAGACCTGATTCTCTTTCATGCCAGTCTGCTGCATCAGGCGGGCTCCAACGGGAGCGATGCGCCCAAATTCTCCCTGGTCTATACGGTACGGGCGGCCGGAAATCTGCCGCTGGAGGGGACGCGCTCCTCTCTCTACGAAGAGATTCCGCTTCCTCCCGTGACACCCTAGAACAAATCGGAATATTTTTGTCCGATTTGTGCAGAATTTTTCGGGAAACTGGGTATAATCTCGTACCTCAACATCACGATACAAAGGATTGACAGATGGGTAAATACATCGAACTGACCAAAGACAATTTCGACGAGACGATCAAAGAGGGCGTCGCCCTGGTGGACTTCTGGGCCCCCTGGTGCGGACCCTGCCGCATGATCGCTCCCGTCATCGAAGAGCTGGCCGAAGAGTACGACGGCAAAGCGAAAATCTGCAAAGTCAACACCGACGAAGAGCAGGAGATCGCCGTCAAATACGGTATCCGTTCCATCCCCACGATCCTCTTCTTCAAAAACGGAGAGCTGGTCGATCAGATGGTCGGCGCCGCCGGTAAGCAGGTCTTTGCCGAGAAGCTCGACGCGCTGCTGGCCTAAAGATGCCTTGAGGCCCCTCGGGGTCTTTGGGAAATTTGGATCAGTCCGTCGAAGCGGGTTGATCCAAGTTTTGTAGCGAAAAGGGGAGAAGATGCTCGATTGTGCCATTATCGGGGGAGGGCCTGCCGGATTGACCGCTGGGCTCTATGCCACCCGCGGAGGCCTCAAAGAGGTCGTCATGTACGAAATGGGGATGCCCGGCGGGCAAATCACCCAGAGCAGCGAAATCGAAAACTATCCCGGCGTCTTTCGGGAGGAGCCGCCGCTGACGGGGATGGAGCTCATGGAACCCTGGCCGGGGCAATGCATGCACTTCGGCCTGAAACACGAGATGAAAGAGGTCCAACGCGTCTGGAAAGAGGGGGATCACTTTGTTGTCGATCTCGGCAAGGAAAGCGTGGAAGCCAAAACGGTGATCGTCTGTACCGGATCCACCCCCAAACGGGCCGGTTTCAAGGGGGAGGAGGAGTTCCTCGGGCGCGGGGTCAGCACCTGCGCCACCTGTGACGGCTTTTTCTACAAGGACAAAGAGGTGGCCGTTCTTGGCGGTGGCGATACGGCCCTGGAGGAGGCACTCTATCTGGCCAATATCTGCTCCAAAGTCTACGTGATCCATCGCCGTGACAGTTTCCGTGCAGCTCCGCCGACGGTGGAGCGTGTCAAAAGGAATGAAAAGATCGAGTTCATCCTCAATGCCACTGTCGAAGAGGCCTTTGGGGATGCGACGGGTCTGCAGGGAGTGAAAATTGCCTTCACCGACGGTCGGGAGCCGATGGAACTGAAAGTCCCCGGGCTTTTCGTCTTTGTGGGCAACAACGTCAACAACAAGGTCCTTCAGCAGGAGGACGGCAGCTTCCTCTGTGAAGTCAACGAACAGGGGCAGGTGGTCGTGGATCTCAATATGCGCACCTCGCTTCCCGGACTTTTCGCGGCGGGAGATCTGCGCATCGACGCGGCCAAGCAGGTAGTTTGCGCTGCTGGCGACGGAGCGATTGCGGGGATGCAGGCCCTTCACTATATTCAGGAGCATGAACTGATATGATCAAAACAGGAATTTTGGGAACGACAGGGCGGATGGGTGCCCACCTGATCAAAAATGTCACAGAGGACGAGCATCTCGAGCTGGCGGCGGTACATGTCTACGACGAGCTGAAGCAGGAGCTGCCCGAGAGTGTGCTGGTCACCAACAGCATCCCCGAACTGCTCAAAGCGTGCGATGTGGTGATCGACTTTTCCGCTCCGGCAGCGACCCAGGAGCTCTGCGAAGCCGCCATGGAAAACCCCACGGCACTGGTGATCGCTACCACGGGCCTGACGGTCCATCAGCAGAATCTCATCGAGGAGGCGGCCCAGAAGATGCCGGTCCTCTATGCCTCCAACATGTCCGCCGGGATCGCTCTGCTCAAACAGCTGGTGGAGAAGGTCGCCGCCACGCTCAAGGATTTTGATATCGAGATCGTGGAGATGCATCACCGCTACAAGGTGGACGCTCCCAGCGGCACGGCGTTGACCCTGGCGGAGCATGCGGCCAAAGGACGGGGCCTGGAGCTTGAGAAAGTGCGTGTCAGCGGCCGGGACGGCCAGATCGGCCCCCGCACCAAGGATGAGATCGCCGTCATGGCTCTGCGAGGCGGGGATATCGTGGGACGCCACACCGTCGGCTTCTACAACGACGGTGAGTTTATCGAACTGACCCACACCGCCACCAGCCGGGAGACCTTCTCCAAAGGGGCCGTTCGTGCCGCCAAGTGGCTGGTGGGCCAAGAGCCGGGTCTCTACAGTATCAACGACTGCCTCGGTATCTGAGATTAATGAGAAATGAGAAAACAGAAATGAGATATTTCGAAAAACAGATGGTGGTTGCAAACGCCATCGACGCTTCACTCTTCATTCTTCACTCTTCATTTGTCTCCGAAGGAGACGCCTGATGTGTGCCGTTGTCGGAGTCTACGGGAGCGATACCGCTGCCAAAATCGCCTATTACGCCCTCTTTGCCATGCAGCATCGCGGCCAGGAGTCCTCGGGGATCAGCAGCGCCGACGGAGAAAAGATCACGCTGATCAAAAACCGCGGTCTGGTCACGGAAGTCTTTGACGAGGAGAGCTTTTCTCTGCTGCAGGGTCGGTGCGCCATCGGTCACAACCGCTACTCCACCGCCGGCAAAGATTCGGTCCTGGACGCCCAGCCGGTCTTTGCCCGCTACAAACTGGGGGAGATCAGCGTCGCCCACAACGGCAACCTGGTCAACAAGCAGGAGGTTCGCAATCGGCTGATCGATCGGGGGGCCATTTTCCAGACCGATATGGATACAGAGAACATCGTCCATCTCATCGCCAAGAGCCAGGAGGATCACCTGATCGACCGGATCAAGGATATGCTGACCAAGATCGAGGGGGCCTACTGCCTGATCATTCAGAGTCGCTCCAAGATGTTCGTCATCCGTGACCGCTTCGGGATCCGCCCCTTGAGTCTGGGACGCCTGCCCGACGGCGGATATATCGCCGCCAGCGAAACCTGCGCCTTCGATCTGGTGGATGCGGAGTTCATCCGGGATGTGCGTCCCGGAGAGATGCTCATCTTCGAGGAGGGCAGAGAGCCTGTCAGCGAGCAGATCTTCGAGCCCGACTACCGCCCCTGCGCTTTCGAATACATCTATTTCGCCCGTCCCGACAGTATCATCGACGGGAAGAACGTCTACGAGACCCGGGTCAAGATGGGACGCAATCTGGCCAAAGAGCAGCCTGCCGACGTGGATCTGGTTCTGCCGGTCCCCGACAGCGGCGTCGCGGCGGCCATGGGATTCGCCGAGGGGCAGGAGATCCGCTTCGAGATGGGGATTGTGCGCAACCACTACGTGGGACGGACCTTTATCGAACCGACCCAGCAGATTCGGGATCTCAAAGTCAAGCTCAAGCTCTCTCCCATCAAATATCTCATCGAAGGGAAGCGGGTGGCCATTGTCGACGACTCCCTGGTGCGGGGAACTACCTCCCGCCAGATTGTGAGGATGCTGCGCCAAGCGGGAGCGAAAGAGGTGCATATGCGCATCGCCGCCCCCGAGATCAGGTTCCCCTGCCGCTACGGGATCGATACCCCGACGCAGGCGGAGCTCATCTCGACCCGCTACACTCCCGAAGAGATCGCCGAGTATATCGGGGCCGACAGTGTGGGCTTCCTCTCGGTAGAAGGGCTGGTGGATGCCCTGGGCCGTGACCGAAACTACTCTCTTGTCAGTTTCGATGGGAATTATTTCGCCGGAGGCTGCGCCGAATCGACCAACTGCAGCGGGGAGTGATTGTTGGCCTACGGCAAAGATTTCAAACCCCTCTACACCTATGGTCGATATCTCAGGGAGCGCTTCGGTGAGCGGGTGCGCAAGGTTCCGGTAGGCCTCAGCGGCTTCACCTGTCCCAATATCGACGGTACCGTCGCCAAAGGGGGCTGCACCTTTTGCCTCAACGAATCCTTCAGCCCCAATCTGGCCCAAAACGCCGGCAAGACCTTCCTCCATCTCCATTCGCCCTCCAATCCGATTCTCGACAAGCAGCTCAGGGAGCTCCACGAACAAATCACCCATACTCAGGAGTTTTTTCGCCGCAAAGAAGGCGTGCGGAAGTTTCTGGTCTATTTCCAGGCCTTTACCAACACTTACGCCCCTTTCGAAACCCTCCAAACGCTCTACGATCGGGCACTGCACTACCCAGGCGTGGTGGGACTGAGTATCGGCACCCGCAGTGACAGCGTCACCGACGAGACCCTGGAGTATCTAGCGGAGCTCTCCCGGGAGTATGAGATCTGGATCGAGTACGGGATCCAGTCGATCTACGACGAGACCCTGCGCCGCATCAACCGGGGGCACGACGCTCTGAACGTGGAGCAAGCGATCAAAAAGGCCAAAGCCGCCGGACTCAAAGTCTGCGGCCATCTGATCTTCGGTTTGCCGGGGGAGAGCCAGGCGATGATGCTCGATTCGGCCAAAGCCGCCTACGACTGGGGAATCGACTCGGTCAAATACCACCCCCTCTATGTGGTCAAACAGACTCTGCTGGCTAACGAATACAAACGGGGCGAATTCACCCCCATCAGCCGAGAAGAGTATCTGGAGGTTCTGATAGAAGCGCTCCGTCTCAAACCCGAGCACGTCAGCATCCAACGCGTCACCGCCGGGATCCAAGACGAGACGCTGTTGGCCCCCGCCTGGTGCGGCGAGTCGAAGAACCGGCAGATGGCCGCTATTCGTGAGGCGCTTGAAAGCGCGGGGATGTGCCTGTAGGGATTTTGGGTTTTGGATTTTGGATTTTGAATCGTGATTGTTCTACCCACTACGAACTACGCACTCTATAAATCACCGCATACATTAGCGGCACATAGATGAGGTTGAGCACCGTCGCCCAGGCGACGCCGTAGCCCAGGCTGACCGCCATGGGCTGGATGATCAGCGATTGGCCGCTGGCGAAAAAGATCAAGGTCAGCAGGCCCAGGACCGTTGTCAGCGAGGTGAGGAAGATGGGGCGTAGGCGCATGCCGGCGCGCAGGACCATCTCGTCGTAGTCTTTGGAACCCCGGACGAAATCGAGCATGATCAGTGCGTCGTTGACCACCACCCCGGCCAGCCCCACCATCCCCATGACTCCGGGAAGCGTCAGGTTGATCCCCATGATCCAGTTGCCCAGCAGTGCCCCCAGGATCGAAAGGGGAATCACCGAAATGGTGATCAGCGGCAGGATAAGCGAATTGAACATCCAGACCAGGGCGATGAAGATCAGGAAGAGGGCGATCACCGCCGCTTCGGACATCTCCCGGCGAACCTGGCGGTTTTCTTTCTCTTCCCCTTTGATAATCACCTTGATACCGGAGTGGCGGAGCTCCTGGATGAGGGGGCGGAGCCGCTCCATCACTTCGCTGGGGAGGACCTTTTTCTTGTCAGTCAGCGCCGTGACGGTCCAGACCCGTTCGCCGTCTTCCTTGTAGATCTTGAGCATGCTCTTTTTGTAGAGGAAATCGGCGATATCTTTCAGAGCGACGTTTCGCTTCCCGTCGGGGGTGCGGACCCGTAAGGATGCGATATCGACCTGTCGATCGCGACGGGGGTCCTCCAGGCGGATCCGTACCAGGCCCTTGCGGTCGAACATCTTGCCGTATTCGGCATCGAGATAGAGCCCCCGGAGGATGGCCACGAGATTTTGCTCGTCAAATCCCAGTTTCTTTCCGTATTCGTTGACGCGAAGTTTGAGCTCCATAGGGCCCTCTTTGGCATTGTCGGCGATATCTTCCACCCCGGGGATTTTATGCAGTGCTTTCTCCAACTTTGCCAGAGCGGCAAAGGCCTGTTGATTGTCGGGAGTGGAGACGCCGATCTCGATATCGTGGCCGACGATCCCCGCCTGGGGGACGAATGCGGTGAGCTCTTCGTAGAGGGGCTTGTCGGTGGAGAGACGGAGCCCCTTGTATCGGGCCAGGACCTTCTGGGCCCGTTTGAGGATCTCCTGGGCACTGTGGGTGCGGATCATGTCGTGAGAATCGTACTCCAAAGAGAGGATCGGGTTGATGTACCGGTCGAAGAAGTTTTCGGGTTTGCGTTCGTGGAGGTTGAGGAAGATCTGGAAAAGGTTCTCCCCCTTTTCAAAGGATTGGTCGGGGTTGAATTTGAGTCCGACGATGGAGGTGACGGAGGCGACGTCGGTACCGTTGAACTCGCGCAGAAGATCCCGCTCGATGCGCCCCAGGTACTTTTCGGTATCCTCCAGCCGGTTGTTCACATCCACCTTGCCGCTGATGTAGATCTGACTGGCGTCAAAAGCCGGGAAGAGCTGGAATTTGCTGAGTTTGAGCATGCCGACGGTGGCTAGGATAATGGCACTTACCATGACAAGCAGCGAGAGTTTTTTATGATGCAGAAGCGCGCGGAGGAGTCTCTGATACCCGGCGACCGCTCCGTCCCAGAAAGGGCTGGGTTCATGGTGGTCGATGCGGTGGCCGAGGCTGAAGAGCTCCTTGGCGTGCAGCGGCAGGAAATAGAAGGCTTCGAAGAGGGAGCTGAGCAGCAAAATGGTGATCATCACCGGCAGCACCTTCATGAAGATCCCCAGCTGCCCGCTCATGATCAGCAGGGGCAGAAAGGCGAAGACCGTGGTCATGGTGGCGGTGGCGACGGCGGGGAACATCTCCACCGATCCCTCCAGCGCCGCTTCTTTCGGTGGCTTACCCATCTCCAGGTGGCGGTAGATGTTTTCGGCCACGACGATCGCTTCATCCACCAGCATTCCCAGGGCGATGAGGGCTCCCAGCATCGTCAGCATATTCATACTGTAGCCCAGCATCTCGGCGGCGATCAGGGCGATGAAAAAGCTGGTGGGAATCCCCAGCGCCACCACCAGGCCGATCCGCCAGTTGACACTGAGAAAGAGGGCGGTAAAGACCAGGATCAGGCCGAAGAAGATGTTGGAGCTGACGAGGTTGATCCGGTTCTTGATCCAGATGGAGGTGTCGGTATAGACCTGGAAGGTCAGGTCGGGATAGCGCTTGGCGAATTGGTGGAGCAGTTGGCGGATCTGGCGGCTCAGGGCGATGGCGTTGCCCGAGGCGGTTTTGGTGAGGTTGAGGGAGATGTTCTGCCGGCCGTTGAAGTGGGAGATCTCCAGCGGAGTACTCAGACCGAAACGGACGGTGGCCACGTCGCCCAGGCGGATCCGCTTGCCGCCTATGCCCAGGATCGTATCGCGAATCTTAGCGGCTTCCTTCTCGCCGTTGATGGTCGAGAGGTAGAACTCTTTGCCTTTGGCTTTGAAGGTCCCGGCAGGATAGATGGAACTGAGCCCCTGAATCGCCTGGTAGAAGAGGGACTTGGGGATCCCGTAGGCTTCCAGCTTCTTCTCGTCGATCTCGATCTTGAGTTCCCGGTCGGCGTCGCCCCGGATGTCGATACTGTTGAGGGCTTTGAATTTGGCCAGGCGGCTCTTGAGGGCTTTAGCCGCCTCCAGCAATTCCTCCCGGGGCACTTCCCCCGAGACGGCGATGAGTAGCAGGGGAAAGCGGTGGATGATGACCCGGGCGACGGGCTCGTCCATATCCGCCGGCAGATCCCGCCGCACCTCGGCGATCACATCCTTGACGTCGTTGAGGACCAATTGCTTGTCGGCGCCGGGTTTGATATCGGCGGTGATGGAGAAGGAGCCGTTTTGAATGACGGTATCGATGTCGCTGATATTGTCGACGCTTTTGAGATCGTCTTCGATGGTTTTGACCGCCATTTTGTCCAGGATGTCGGCGCTGCTTCCGGGATAACCGCCGGTGATGGAGATCTTTTCCAGGTCGGCGGGAGGGAAGATCTCTTTGGGGATCTTCTGGTAGGCGAAGAGGGCCATGACCATGACCAGGATAAAAAGGATATGGTTGAGGATCGGCCGGTCGAGGGCGAAGGAGACGATGCGCCGAATCATTGTGCGGATTCCCCAGGAGGAGTCTCTTCATTGCCGTTGTCGTCGAGATTAAAGAGAGTATCGGCGATTTTGACCTTGTATTTGAGACGCTCCACATGGAGCTGCAGGATGCTGTGCTCCTCTTTGAGGGCCGCCACCTCCGTCGTGAGTTTGTTGATGGTGCGGCTCTCCCGGTAGATTCGGTTGCTCAGATAGACCTTGACCAAGGCCAGGATCACCACGATGGTCATAGCGATCAGGGCGATACTGAGGGTCCCGCCGGTGATCCCCCGGGGCGGTCGGCGCTTCATGATGCCTCTCCTGCCTCTTTGAAGCGAAAGCTGCGGAGTTTGGCGCTGCGGCTTCGGGGGTTGATCCGCTGCTCTTCGGGGGTGGCGACGAAGGGTTTGCGGCTCAGCTCCCGGCCCAGGGCATGACCCCCGCCGCAGGTACAGCGGGGAGCCTCGGGTGGGCAGATGCACTCACGGCTCCAGCGCCGGAAGCGGCTCTTGACCAGGCGGTCCTCCAGGGAGTGGAAGGTGATCAGCGAGACAATCGCGCCGGCAGGTCGGGCGCTCTCCAGAGCATCCAGGAGGCGTTCGATCTCCCCCAGCTCGTCGTTGACCTCGATGCGGATCGCCTGAAACATCTGGGTCGCCGGGTGGGTCTTTCCTTTGCCACGCAGGATCCGTTTGCCCAGCTCCGCCAGTTCCCGGGCGCTTACGATGGGGCGGTTTTTCCGTTCGGTGACAATTGCTTCGGCCAGTTGCCGGGCGCGGGAAATCTCCCCATACTCCCGAAAAAGATATTCCAGACGCTCTGCCGAGTAACTGTTGACCACTTCGTAGGCGCTGAGAGATGCTTCGGGATTCATCCGCATATCCAGGGTGTCACTCTCGAAGGAGAAGCCCCGTTCCCGTTTGTCCAATTGGAGGGAGCTGACGCCGAAGTCGGCCAGAACCGCCGCTACGGGCTCCTGCCCCAGGAGTGTAGGGAGTACTTCGGAAAAAGAGCCCCGCAGCAGCCGGACCCGTTCCCCGTAGGGAGCCAGGTGTTCCTGCGAAAAGTCCAGAGCTTCGGGATCCCGGTCGATGCCGATGAGCTGCAGGTGGGGATGGGCTTCCAGCAGCGCGGCACTGTGGCCGGCATAGCCCAGGGTGCAGTCGATCAGTATCCCCGCTTCCAGCGAGGCGAAGCTCTCCAGGACCTGGGGAAGGAGGACAGGAATATGAGGGGATTTTTTGCTGTTTGAACTGCTGTTTGGGCTCATGGTCGCTTTCATGCCGAAAAAGTGACGTTATCATACCAAAATTGTCGTTTTTCTTTTCTATATTTTTTAACATA
>NZ_WFQN01000014.1 GCF_015487065.1 Nitratifractor sp. | reverse complement strand
TTGGAGAGTTCATCGAGAAGAACCTTGAAGTTTTCGTCGTTCTCGGCGATTTCGTTGATTTTGCGTAGGGCGTGGCTGACCGCGGAGTGGTCTTTCATTCCGAAGTAGAGGGCGATCTGGGGCATGGAGTTTGGGGTGAGGTTGCGGGCCAGGTAGATGACGATACGCCGGGCGTTGACCACGTTTTTGTTGCGCTTTTTCGATTTGATGTCGGAAGGTTTGACATTGAGCTCTTTGGAGACGATTTTGACAATATCGTCAATGGTGATGTTCTCCTGTTTCTCTTTGAGCTGGTCTTTGATGGCGTTACGGGCGAACTCCAGGGTAATCGGCTGATTGAGCATGGTGCTCATGGCATTGAGTCGGATGAGGGTTCCTTCGATCTCTCGGATGTTGTCGCCCATATGGGTGGCGATATAGTGGATAATCTCCCGATCCAGGTGGATACCGTCGAGTTCACACTTTTTCTGGATGATGGCGATCTTGGTCTCCAGTTCGGGAGGCTGGATGTCCGCCTGAAGCCCCCATTCGAAGCGGGTGCGGAGCCGATCTTCGAGGAAAGCAATCTTTTTGGGAGGCCGGTCGGAGGTCATGACGATCTGCTTACCGGCGTTGTGGAGTTCGTTGAAAGTATGAAAGAGTTCGTCCTGGGTCTTCTCTTTGCGGCTGAGAAACTGGATGTCGTCGATGAGCAGGAGATCACATTGGCGGTATTTTTCCCGGAACTTCTCCATGGTCTGGGACTGAAGATGGGAGAGGAATTTGTTCAGAAAATGCTCCAGCGTAGTGTAGATGACCCGATCTCCCATAGCCAGCCGATGGTTGCCGATGGCCTGGAGGAGGTGGGTTTTTCCCAGTCCTACCCCTCCGTAGATAAAGAGAGGGTTGTAGAGTCGTCCCGGTTTTTCCGCGACACTCAGAGCCGTGGTGTAGGCGAACTGATTGGAACTGCCGACGATAAAACTGTCGAAAGTGAAAGAGGGGTTGAGCAGAGCTTTGGTGGAGGAGCTTTTGGATTCGCTGCTATGGATGGGAGTGGCAGAGAGGTTTGAAGTTTGGGCGGATCCCACCTGGATGTCGATGGCGGGACGGATACCGCTTTCGATCTCGAAAAGATGGGCCAATGTTGAGAGATAGTTGCTGCGGATCCAGCGGGCGGCGAAGATATTGGGGGCCCGGAAGATGACCCGGTCATTCCGGGAACGTTCGGCGTCGTAGTGCAGATGACGCAGATAACGTTCATACTCTTCGGGAGGAATCTCCTTTCTGAGATTCTGGATAATTTTTTCGCCAAGATTCATAAAAGGCTCTCTTTCTTCAGGCAGGGTGTGTGTAAAATAGTGAACAGTTGATTTTTTTCACTGTGAATAGGTGAATAACTGTAGTGATTCTACCGAAGCTGGGCTAAAATGAGCCTATATGTGCGTGAATAACTTGGTGAACCATCCGTGAAAGGGAGAAGTATGGTCATTATGGGGATCGACCCGGGCAGCCGGAATCTGGGGTACTGTTTTCTGGAGTTCGGTCCCACAGGGATGACACTGCTGGAGGCGGGCTTGTTGAAGATACCGGCCGGCTCGCTGCAGGAACAGATCGTGGAGTTGGCGGAGGGATTGGATCTTCTGCTGAAGCGGCAGCCGCCGGATGAAGTGGCCATAGAGGATATCTTTTATGCTTTCAATCCCAAGACAGTCTTGAAACTGGCCCAGTTTCGGGGGGCCTTGAGCCTAAAGGTTCTCCAGGAAGTGGGCTATTTCCATGAGTACACCCCTTTGCAGGTCAAAAAGGCGCTCACAGGCAACGGCAAAGCGGCCAAGGAACAGGTCGCCTATATGGTCAAACGGCTGCTGGGGATCCGGCGGGAGATCAAACCGCTGGATATCACCGATGCCATGGCCATCGCCATCACCCATGCCCAGCGGGTTCGACTGCGTGGCTCTTCGGGCAACCAATCCAGACAAAGGAGTCAAAATGAGTCAAAATGAGAATGTTTATGATCTCGTGATCATCGGTGGAGGCCCGGGTGGGATCGGAACCTCTGTCGAAGCGAGGGCTCTGGGAATCGAAAAGATTCTGCTCCTGGAGAAGAGCGACAACCACTCCGATACGATCCGCAAATTTTACAAAGACAACAAACGGGTTGACAAGGATTGGCAGGGGCAGCTGGTGGAGATGGAGGGGACGATCCCTTTCATGGACGGGACCAAAGAGAGTACACTGGACTTCTTCGACTGCCTGATCGACCGGCATGTGATTGACAGCCATTTCAACTGCGAAGTGGACAAGATTACCAAAGGTGAGGACGGGATCTTCAGGGTTCGGGCCGACTGCGGAGAGTTTCGGGGGCGCTACATTGTCATCGCCATCGGGCGGATGGGCAAACCCAACAAGCCCTCCTACAAGATTCCTCCCTCGATTCGGAAACGGGTCAATTTCAATCTCGATCAGTGTAATCAGGGAGAGAAAATCCTGGTGGTCGGCGGCGGTGATACCGCGACAGAATATGCGGTGGAACTGAGCGAAAGCAATGATGTGACGCTCAACTACCGCCGGACTGAGCTTACCCGTCCCAATCCCACCAACCGGAAAATGATTCAGGAGGCCTTTGATACCGGGAAGGTCAAGCCGAAACTGGGTGTCGACATCGAAGGGCTGGAAAATCTCCACGGCAAGGTGGAAGTTCACTTCAAGGACGGTACGCAGGAAGTCTTCGATCGGGTGATTTACGCCATCGGCGGAACGACGCCGGTGGATTTTCTCAAAAATGCCGATCTACAGCTGGACGCGACGGGAGAGCCGGTGATCAAGGAGAATCTGGAGACCAGTGTGGAGGGAATCTACATCGCCGGAGATATCGCGTTCAAAAGCGGCGGAAGTATCGCCATCGCCCTCAATCACGGTTATCGCATTGTCCAGGACATTATCCGTCACGGCAAAGTCAGACTCTCCAAACCCGATCTGCTGCAGGAGTGTCATCAAAAGAAATAGTGCCGTTTTTTCCTCCGTTCTTTTCGGAGAGGATTGAGGCGCTTCTCGGGCACTTTGAAACTCTGTTTTTTGTGACCGGCCATCGATTCCCAGATGATCTGGTCATGGAGATAGATATCGTAGAAGAAGTAGTCCTTGCCATTGGCACGGCGCACCGTAAAATAGACGATATGAACCGGAATCGCCTTTTTCAGCCGAATGGTGGTGGGGCGGTTGCTCTCCAGAATCTCCCGGATCTTTTCCGGGGTGTAGTTCCCGGCGGCATAGTGCAGCAGCAACTCCATGAAATCCATCGGTTTTTCCACCCGCATACAGCCTGAACTGAAGACCCGGTAACGGTAGCCGAAGAGTTTCTTGTTGTCGGTATCGTGAAGATAGACCGAGTATTTGTTGGGGAACATGAATTTCACTTTTCCCAGGGCGTTGCTGTCGCTGGGGAACTGGACGAAACGGTAGGGAATCGGCCGCTGATCGTGCTCGTAGCTGAAGAGCTTTGCAAAATCGAGTTCCACCTCCGGAGCGTTGGGTTTGTAGCTGGTAAAGACGTGGATGTCGTGCTGCCGGAGATAGTCGGGGTTTTTTTTCAGCATAGGAATCAGGTCCCGCCGGACCAGATTGTCGGGAATGGTCCAGGTGGGGTTGAGGACCATATAGGTCATTTTGCTGTCAAAGATCGGAGTAGGGCGATCGATGCGTCCGACGACCACATCACTGGCAAAGATCGCTTGGCCGTTACGGTAAAAGCGCATTTTGTATTCGGGAACATTGACCTCCACATAGTCGCTTTCCCAGTGGTGGGGATAGAGTTTGAGCTTCTCCAGATTGACCAGAATCTTTTTGATGTATTCACTCTTCGGGGTGTTGAGGTAGTGGATCATTTTATTGTCGATCATCTCTCCGGGAGGGAGTTTGAAGCGTTCCCGGAAGTGGCGGACCGCTTCGGCGAAACGGCGGTCAAATTCATTGTCTTCAGGCAGGTTCTTGGGATAGTCGCCGAAAAATTTCATCATCCGTTTGATCTGGGCAATCCGGCTGTCACTGCTGTTGATCCGCAGGGTACGCCCCTGGGAGAGTTTGGGGAAACGGGGCATCTGCCGATACTTCTGCAGCAGCGCGACCAGGGAACGGTAGCGGTGTTCCAGCGGGATCTGCTGACGAAGGAAACGCTCCAGAACCTTCTGCTTCAGTACCGTAAAGAGTGTTTGGGGATCGGGAAGCTTCTTGGGATGGATATCCCAGGCGGCCTGGACATCCTGGGTCTCTTTGAGGCGTTTGAGTTTGCGTTGGACCAGGGGCCAGTCCACATCGCCTACGCGCAGGAAATTGAGCAGCTGCATCAGGGCGTCGCTCATCAGCACATCGAGGCGGGCCCGGACGGCGGGGAGGCTGGCCGGAGAGATGCTGCCGCTGTCCAGAGCGAAGGAGAGCCGTTTGATTTCGCTGCGGTTGAAATTTTTATGATTGTAGTTGAAGAGCGGATTCTCCAGTGCCTGCAACAGGGCGGCATAGTTGGCGGCATTTTGGGGCCCGATCCAGAGTGGACGGAATTGATTGAGCCGATAGAGTTCGGTCACCTGGGGGCTGAAAGGACTGTGGAGTTTGGTCTCGAGGGTCTGGGTGATCTGCTCGGAGAGGGGATCGGCGGCGGAAGGGGTGGAGGCCCCATAGGCCAGTCCCAGAGTCAGCAATAGAAGAAGATAGTATTTTTTCAACAACGAACCTTTTTTCTGGAAAATGGATTTCACGGAACCCGGGAGGGCAGAATGGTGCCTACTTCCCGACCGGCTCTTCCTGGTAGAGAGACTCCCGGAAGAGATAGCGGTGATCCTCCGGCAGATGGTCATAGAGCGTATAGGCGAGCTTTCGGATCTCCCAGAGGGCACTTTTGCTGCTGCGCAGAGCCAGGAAGTTCTGGAGGCTCCGGGCATTGACGGTCCAGGTGAGCTCCGTCTTGTAGCACTCGGGAAGGGCAAATTTGGCATAGTCGTTGCTCACCCCCTGCCGCAGGAGACTCTGGAGGTTGTTCAGCGCCCGGATCGAGGCCCGGTCCACCTCGTCGTGATGGGTCAGCACGATGAAACGGGAAGCCCCCTCGAAATCCTCTTCGTCAAAGGGCTCGGTCTCCTTGAGCTCTTTGAGGGTGTAGCGGGTACTCTTGACACTGAGGCTGGCCATCCGGTGGCGGGCCAGCTCCTGGAGAAGGGCCCGGCTGACTCCCTGGATGTAGAAGGTGTAGACCAGGTGTTCCAGGGTCGAAGCATGCTTGTATTTGTTGCCCACCCTGTCGATGAGCGCCCGGTCCTTCTCTCCGCCCTCGTCGCTTTTGTCAAAGCTTTGCCAGCAGGTACGGATTGCATGGGCGCAGACCTCCAGGGGCGTGTGGTGCAGCAGTGTCACTTTCATCGTCGTCCCTCCTCTGCGATTAGATACAATTATAGCCAAAGAGATAGGGAATACATTAACGAGGATTACCGCACGCATGAGACCCATTGACCGTTTTCACCCCTTGCAGGATGACTTCAGAGACCCCTATTCCCGGGATCGGGATCGGGTGCTGCACTGCAGCTCTTTCCGACGGCTGGAGTACAAGACCCAGGTCTTCCTCAACCATGAGGGGGACTATTTCCGTACCCGCCTGACCCACTCCCTGGAGGTGAGTCAGATCGCCCGGACTCTTTCGCGGATGCTGGAGCTCAACGAGACCTTGGCGGAGGTAATCGCCCTCT
>NZ_WFQN01000013.1 GCF_015487065.1 Nitratifractor sp. | reverse complement strand
CTCGATGGAGAAAGGATCGTGGAATTACGATGAGTGAAGTAATAAGCATTGCCAATCAAAAAGGGGGAGTCGGCAAGACCACGACGGCGGTCAATCTGGCTGCCTCCCTGGCTGAGGAGGGGAAGCGGGTTCTGCTCATTGATGTGGATCCCCAGTCCAATGCCACCACCAACCTCGGTTTCAGCCGCAACGATTACGAGTTCAACATCTATCACGTGCTCATCGGCAGCAAAAAGATCGAGGAGATCATCCTAAAAACCGCGGTCAAACGGTTGCACCTGGCGCCTTCCAATATCGGTCTGGTCGGCATCGAAAAAGATTTCTACGGGAGTCGGAAACGCAACCGGGAGATGATTCTGAAGCAGGCGATCGCCTCCGTTCGCAAAAAGTACGACTATATCATCATCGATTCCCCTCCGGCCCTGGGGCCGATTACCATCAATGCGCTGAGCGCTTCGGATTCGGTCATTATTCCGATTCAGTGCGAGTTTTTCGCTCTGGAAGGATTGGCGCAGCTTCTCAATACCGTTTCGTTGCTGCGCAAGACCATCAATCCCAAACTCAAAATCAAAGGGTTTCTCCCGACGATGTACTCGGGTCAGAACAATCTCTCCAAACAGGTGTTGGCGGATCTGGAACACCATTTTCGGGACAAACTCTTCATCCGGAAGAAAGATGAGTTCATCGTGGTTCCCCGTAATGTCAAAGTGGCGGAGAGCCCCAGCTTCGGAAAGCCCGTTATCCATTACGCCGCCGGCTCCAAAGGCTCCAAAGCCTACAAAGCTCTGGCGGAAGCGATTCTGAGGAGCTGAAATGGCATTGGGCAAGGGATTGGGGGCTATCCTCGAAGAGGTAGGGCAGGCCTACGAAAACGAGTTGAATGAAAAGGAACTTTCCGAAAGCGGTCTGGGAGAAGAGGTGAAGGAACTCCCGGTGGAAGGGATCGATCCCAACCCCTATCAGCCCCGCAAGGATTTCGATCCCCAACGCTTGGAAGAGTTGGGGGAGTCGATCCGACGTCACGGCCTGTTGCAACCGGTAGTGGTCATTCCCCACGGAGACCGATGGATCCTGGTGGCCGGAGAGCGACGCCTGAGAGCCCACAAACTGATTGGAGCCGAGACGATCCGCGCTATCGTAGCGGATGTGGATCTGGACCGTCTGCGGATGCGGGAATTGGCCCTGGTGGAAAATATCCAACGGGAGAATCTCAACCCCATCGAACTGGCGCAGGCTTATCAGGAACTACTGGATGTTCACGGGATTACTCACGAAGAGCTGGCGGGGATTGTCCACAAGAGCCGCTCCCAGATCACCAATACGCTGCGGCTGCTCTCCCTCTCGGGCTATGCTCGCCAAGCGCTGACGGAAGGACGTATCAGTCAGGGGCATGCCAAGGTGCTGTTGGCACTCCCCGAGGAGAAACAACGGATTCTTGTCGATACGATTGTCGGACGCAAACTGAGTGTGCGGGAGACGGAGACACTGGTCAAGCAGACCCGGGAAGGCAAGCCGCAGCAACGGACAGATCGGACGCCGCCGTCGTTAGAAGCCGATCCGACACTGCTCCGTCAACTCGAAGAGCTGCTCCCTTTCCCCCACCGAATGACACGCAAAGGCATCGAGATCCTGCTCCCGAATCCGCAGGATCTGAAAGCATTGATAGATTTTTTGAACAAAAAGAATCGATAAGCCCTACTTAACCCTTATTTAAAACGCAAAATGATAAAATGCGTTAATTTTTACGAGGAGTGCCGATGCTTGAACTACATCCGTTTCTGATGGGGATTGTTCTACTGATTTTCTTCTTCCTTATTTATCAGCTCAATGACCGGCTTTACAAGCCTCTATTGCGTTTTATGGATGATCGGGATCAGACCATTGCCCGGGATCTTGAGGCGGCCAAAAACCTCAGCAGCGGCAGTGAAGAGTTGCTGACGCAGGCGCAGGCCAAACTGGAAAGTGCACGGAGCGAAGCCGCGCGGATTCGTCAGGCGGCTATCGAAGCGGTCAAAGCGGAGAACGAAACCGCACTGACGGCCAAACAGCAGTCGCTGGAAGAGGAGTATCGTCGCTTTACCGAGCGGTTGTCGGAGGAACGGAAGAATCTGAGGTCCGCCGTACTGTCCCAGCTACCGCTGATCAAAGAGAGCCTCAAAGCCAAATTCAGCCAAATCTGAGGGAGAGGAAAAGCATGAAAAAAACGTTATTGACCCTTTCGGCCGCGCTGGTTGTGCCTGCATTTATGTTGGTCGCCGGGGAGGCTGAGGGTGCGAGCCACTATGCGTCGATTGCCGGGCGGAGTACCGATTTTGTTCCACGGGTTTTCAACTTTCTGATCTTTGCCGCATTGATCTATTATCTGGTCGCCGATCCCATTCGGAATTTTTTCCGGGAGCGCCGGGAAAAGATTGCGTCTCAGTTGAATGAAATCGAAGAGCGTCTCCAAAAAGCGAAAGAGGCGAAGAAAGCGGCAGAGCAAAAATTGGCCGAAAGCGAAAAGAAAGCTCAGGAGATTCTCGAAGATGCCCAAAAAGAGGCCGAGCTGCTTGCGAAACGCTATCGGGAGATGGGAAGCAGAGAACTCGCCGCCCTGGAGCAGCAATTCAAAGAGCGTATGGAAACCGAAGAGCGCAAAATGCAGCGTGAGACCATTGTCGCGCTTCTGGATGAGAATATCGATCCTGCGGATATTCCTCTGACCGGATCTCAGATCATCGATACCCTTGCGAAAAAGGTGGCTTAAATGAATGAATTGATCGCCAAACGGTATGCGAAAGCACTGCAGGAACTGATTCCGGAGAAGGAGTTGCCGGCGCAGCTTCAGGTTCTGCGGCAGCTTGAGGATTCCCTCAATGACCCCAAAGCCAAAGAGTTGGTACGTTCTCCTCTGGTACGCGGTGATGAGAAGTTTCGTCTTCTGGTCGAACCGTTGAAAAAGAAGGTCGATCCTCGTCTCTATCGCCTTTTGGAGATTATGAGTGAAAAGGGTCGGCTCGATCTCGTTCCCGCGTTGAACGCTATTCTGGATTATGAGATCAAGCGTCTCAAGAATCGCTTCGAGGGGACGGTGGAAGCCGACAGCAAGCTTCCCAAGGAGAAGGTTGCCGAGCTTGAAAGCCTCCTGGGTGACTACAGCGGTGCAAAGATCAAACTGAAACAGACGGGCGACAAAACTGACGGTCTCAAAGTGGAGGTTGAGGATCTGGGGCTGGAACTCAACGTTTCCAAATCACGACTCAAAGCGGAACTGTTGGATTTTATCCAGCGGGCACTCTAAACCAAAGCAAACTTACAGAAAGGAGCAGCAGTGGCAGCGAAATTGCAAGCGGATGAGATCAGTTCCATTATCAAGGAACGGATCGAAAATTTCGAACTGAATGTAGATATCAACGAAGTGGGGAAGGTCATCGGAATCGGTGACGGAATCGCCAGAGTTTACGGGCTGAGCAATGTGATGGCCGGTGAAATGGTCCAATTCGAAAACGGAACCAAAGGACAGGTTCTGAACCTGGAAGAAGCCAGTGTCGGTGTGGTTGTCCTCGGCGAGTATGCCGATATTCGGGAGGGTATGAGCGTTAAACGTTTGGGAACACTTCTGGAAATCCCCGTCGGTGACGGTCTGATCGGTCGGGTTGTCAATCCTCTTGGAGAGCCTCTCGACGGCAAAGGTCCCATCGAAGCCAGCGAAAAGCGTTTTGTCGAAGAGAAAGCCCCCGGTATCATGGCGAGAAAATCGGTTCATGAGCCTCTCCAGACCGGTATCAAGGCAATCGACGCACTGGTTCCCGTCGGACGCGGTCAGCGCGAATTGATCATCGGTGACCGCCAAACCGGTAAAACCACCTTGGCGATCGATACGATCATCAATCAGAAAGGCCAGGGGGTTGTCTGTATCTATGTCGCCATCGGACAGAAACAGTCTACCGTTGCATCGCTGGTCAAAAAGCTGGAAGAAAACGGGGCCATGGAGTATACGATTGTCGTCAATGCCGGGGCATCCGATCCCTCCGCACTGCAGTATCTGGCTCCTTATGCCGGTGTTACCATGGCAGAGTATTATCGGGACAACGGCGGTCATGCGGTTATCTTCTACGACGACCTCTCCAAGCATGCGGTCGCCTATCGCGAAATGTCACTGATTCTTCGACGTCCTCCGGGTCGTGAAGCCTATCCCGGTGATGTCTTCTACCTCCACTCCCGTCTGCTGGAGCGTGCGGCAAAACTGAGCGACGAACTGGGGGCCGGTTCGATTACCGCCTTTCCCATTATCGAGACGCAGGCCGGGGATGTCTCCGCCTATATTCCCACCAACGTCATCTCCATTACCGACGGTCAGATCTTCCTGGAGACCGATCTCTTCAACGCCGGTATCCGCCCGGCGATCAATGTCGGTCTTTCCGTCTCTCGGGTCGGAGGAGCCGCCCAGATCAAAGCGATCAAAAAAGTCTCCGGTACCCTGCGGCTCGACCTGGCTTCCTACCGGGAGCTTCAGGCTTTTGCCCAGTTTGCCAGTGACCTGGATGAGCACAGCCGTCACCAACTTGAGCGGGGAGCCCGTATGACGGAGCTGCTGAAGCAGCCTCCTTACGCTCCGATCCCTGTCGAAAAGCAGACGGTCATCATCTATGCCGGGACCAAAGGTTATCTGGACGATATTCCCGTCTCCGAGATCACCCGTTTCGAGCGGGAGTTCTACACCTTCCTGGATGCCAAATACAGCAATATTCTGGAGAGTATCCGTGAGACCAAAGAGCTCAAGAGCGATACCGAAGAGGAATTGAAAAAAGCGATCGAGGATTTCAAGTCCCAGTTTGCAGCATAACGCAAGGTTGAAGCATGGCTAGCCTAAAAGATATCAAACGCAAGATCAAGAGCGTCAAGGGGACGCAGAAGACGACCCATGCAATGAAGCTGGTCTCTTCTGCGAAACTGAAGCGTGCCGAAGAGCTTGCCAAACGTTCCAAAACCTATGCCCAGAAGATCACGGAGATGATTGACGAAATCGCTCTGCAGATCTCGAAGCATAACGATGTCAGCGACAATATCTATTTCAGAAAGGTCGAGAAACCTGCAACGGTCGACATCGTTTTCGTCACCGCCGACAAAGGGCTTTGCGGCGGATTCAACTCCCAAACGCTTAAAGCGGTCAACCAGCTGATGGAGGAGTGGAGTGCCAAAGGAGCCAAGGTGAGACTTCGCGCCATCGGCAAGAAGGGAATCGCCTACTATCGGTTCAATCAGCAGGAGATGCTGGATGAGATCGAAGGACTGAGTGCCTCGCCCTCCTATGAAGAAGCGGCCAAATTTATTCGCAGCTGTGTCAATGACTACATCGAGGGAAAGACCGACAAAGTGATTGTTGTTCATAACGGGTATGTCAATATGATCACGCAGGAGATCCGCATCGATCATCTGGTTCCCGTCGATCCTTCAACCCTGCCGCAGGAGGCTCAGCCGAGCAGTTCTGAGCTTGAGTTGGAACCCGATGATGACGATACGCTCCTGGAAGCGTTGGTGCACCGTTATCTGGAATACGTCATGTATTACGCCCTGATCGATTCGCTGGCGGCGGAACACGGCGCACGGATGCAGGCGATGGATGCGGCGACGACCAATGCCAAGGAGATGGTCAAATCCTTGACGGTCCAATACAACAAAGCACGGCAAGAAGCCATCACCACCGAGCTGATCGAGATCATCAGCGGTGTCGAAGCACTGAAATAAAACGAGGAGAGAGTACATGACTGGTAAAATCATTCAGGTTATGGGACCGGTAGTCGATGTGGAATTCAGCGACTATCTTCCCGAGATCAACGAAGCGTTGGAGACGACGCTGAATGTCAACGGCAAAGAGCACCGGCTGGTGCTGGAGGTTGCGATTCAGCTGGGTGACAACCGTGTGCGGACGATCGCCATGGATATGTCCGAGGGGCTGGTGAGAGGCCAGGAGGTCAAAGCGACCGGTGCCCCCATCAAAGTCCCTGTCGGTGAAGAGGTACTGGGTCGGATTTTCGACGTCATCGGTAATGTCATCGACGAAGGCGAGCCCGTCAAGGCCAAGACCACCTGGTCCATCCACCGTACGCCTCCCGCCTTTGACGTGCAGAGCACCAAAGCGGAGATTTTCGAGACAGGAATCAAAGTCGTTGACCTCCTGGCTCCCTACGCCAAGGGAGGTAAAGTCGGCCTCTTCGGCGGGGCCGGGGTCGGGAAAACCGTTATCATCATGGAGCTCATCAACAACGTCGCCATGAAACACAGCGGTTACTCCGTCTTCGCCGGTGTCGGTGAGCGGACCCGGGAAGGAAACGACCTCTACAACGAGATGAAAGAGTCCAACGTTCTGGACAAAGTCGCCCTCTGCTACGGCCAGATGAACGAGCCTCCGGGAGCCCGTAACCGTATCGCGCTGACCGGTCTGACCATGGCCGAGTATTTCCGGGACGAGATGGGACTGGATGTTCTGATGTTTATCGACAATATCTTCCGTTTCGCCCAGTCCGGTGCCGAGATGTCCGCTCTGCTGGGTCGGATTCCTTCGGCCGTCGGTTATCAACCGACCCTGGCCAGTGAGATGGGCAAGCTCCAGGAGCGGATCACCTCCACGACCAAAGGTTCGATTACTTCGGTCCAGGCGGTCTATGTCCCCGCGGACGACCTGACCGACCCGGCTCCCGCCTCGGTCTTCGCCCACTTGGATGCTACCACCGTTCTGAACCGTTCCATCGCGGAAAAGGGTATTTATCCCGCCGTAGATCCTCTGGACTCCACCAGTCGAATGCTCGACCCCGTCATCATCGGTGAAGAGCACTATCAGGTGGCCCGCGGTGTCCAGCAGATCCTCCAGAAGTACAAGGATCTCCAGGACATTATCGCCATTCTGGGTATGGACGAACTGAGCGAAGAGGACAAACTGATCGTCGAGCGGGCACGGAAGGTCGAGAAGTTCCTCTCCCAGCCTTTCCATGTCGCCGAAGTCTTCACCGGTGCTCCCGGACGCTACGTGACCCTCGAAGAGACCATCAAAGGCTTCAAAGGTCTCCTCAACGGCGAATACGATCATCTGCCTGAAGCGGCCTTCTATATGGTCGGTAGCATGGACGAAGCGATCGAAAAAGCGGAAAAAATGAAAGAGAAGGCTTCTTAAGCCTCAAAGGATCTCTATGAAAACCATGAAACTTGAGATCGTCACCCCCAGCGGCCTCATCTACGAGGGGGATGTCAAGATGGTGACTCTTCCCGGTAAAGAGGGGGAATTCGGTGTTCTCCCCGAACATGCCTCTCTCGTCTCACTCCTGGACGCCGGTGTCATTACCGTGGAGACCGCCGACGGGAAAGAGATAATGATCGCCATCAATCACGGCTATGTCAAGGTCGATGAAGGCAAAGTCAGTTGTATCGTCGACGGCGCGGTGCTGATCAGCGACGAAGAGGGCAAACTGAGCGAGCGGATGGCCGAGGCCAAAGAGCTTCTGCAAAAGGCCCAGACTTCCGATATGGCCATCGCTGCGGCGGTCAGCAAGGTCGAATCGATCAAGAAATCCTACTAACGTGGGTTCTCTCTCCTCCTATCTTTCTGACAGCAGTGCCATCACTTGGATGGTGCTGTTTGTCCTTTCACTCTATTTCATTGCGACCTTCTGGATCTTCATCTACCGTTACCGACTCATTAGCCGGCGACTTCAATCCGAATCACGCTCTCTGAGCCGGCTCTACATGGGGCGCAGTGAGAGCGTCTCTCCCGATTCTCTGCTGACGGGATATCTTCAGCAGATCGGTGTGCTGAGTGCCGAAGTCCTCAAGGCCGCTTCCAACGATGCGGTCCGCAGTGCGACCAGAGGATTGACCCAGCTCTCCATCATGGCGTCCACTTCACCCTTTATCGGCCTTTTCGGAACCGTTGTGGGTATTCTGGAAGCTTTCGGTCGACTGGGAACCCAGAAGAGCGCTTCGCTCTCCGTGGTCGCGCCGGCGATCAGCGAAGCTCTGGTGGCGACGGCGGCGGGGATTTTCGTCGCAGTCTTTGCTTATGCCTTTCACCTGCTGCTCAAGCGCAAGGCCTACGAACTTCAGTCATTGCTGGAATCCCAGTCGGAGATTATCCTCGCCCAGCGGCAGAGGGAGGCATGAGATGTTCCATTGGGATGACGATCCCGATCTGAATATCACCCCCTTCGTCGATGTGATGCTGGTTCTGATGGCGATTCTGATGGTGACGGCGCCCACCATTACCTATCAGGAACAGATCACCCTGCCCAAAGGAACCCGCAGCAAAAAAGTGGAGAAAGTCCCCAGTATCACCATCCGGATGGACCGCCACCGCAAAATCTATCTGGGGAACGATACCTATTCTCTGCGGGACTTTGCCGACAACTTCATGCTCAAGTCCTCCACCATGAACAAAAAGAGCGACGTCTATATCCGCGCGGATGAGTCCCTACCCTACAAAGATGTGATCTATCTGCTCAAAACGGTCAAAGAGGCAGGCTTCCCAAGGGTGTCACTGTTGACGGAATGATGCGGGATAAAATTTTCGCCGGAATTGCGGCTGTCATCATCTACCTGAGCGTCATCGGTCTGATTCTCTATTATTTCGGTTTTCACCGCAGCGAAAAATCGACTCATTTTGTCGCAAAGAACCGGAAAGGCATCGCGGTTTCTCTGGCCGGATCTCCTCATCCCCCGAAACCTGCAGCAAAAAGTCCGGTCAAAAAGCGACGCCACCCCAAACCGCGGAATATTGCCGCTCCCCAAAAAAATAGGGCACACCGTCCGGCCAGGAAGAGCACAAAGGCACGGAAACCCGACACAAAAAAACTCTTCAGCCACGTCAAAGTTCCGCCCCGGAAAGCTGCGAAGACCCGTCCACATACGGGAAGTGCAGGCGAGAAGAAAGCGGGAGCGAAAACGCTGAAAAAGAGTCGCAACGAAGGCGGCGTGGAGAACGCCTATCTGGCCAAAGTCGAAAATCTGCTCAAAGGGTGGCCGGCTCAGGCCAATTTCGCCGGGGAGGAGATCGACATCCGCCTCAAGATCTATCCGGACGGACGTTTTGACTATCGGATCCTGCGACTGTCGGGCAATCCCGATTTCAATCATGCACTGATCAACTATCTCAAACAGCTTCAGCAGTTTGGTTTCGGTCCCCACTCTCACGGTAAACCCTATGATATCGAAGTGAAATTTATCGCCCACCAGTAGAAGCATCCTCAAAACTCCTCATCGAAAAATCGGACATTCTCTTGTGCTATAATCGGCGAAATTTTTCAAGGATAATACGGGCATGGAAATTTTGCGACTTTTTCTGGCAGAACCCGAAAAAAAGGGAAGGAGCGAGTGCTCCGAGATCACTTTGGATCCCCAGGGGGTGCTAGGAGATAAGTTTTACGGGAAGAAGCTCGATCGTTCGATTCTGGTAACCGGAACCCTCGCCTATGAGATTGCTCGAAAAGAGGGGATCGAATTGCATCCCGGAGATCTGGGAGAAAATATCCTCGTGGATTTGGATACCCGCCGGGTAGCGCCCGGTGATCGTTTGATTTCAGGCGAAGTGATACTGGAAGCGACCCGCCCCTGCACGATTTGTGAGCATCTTGCAATCTACGATCCCCGCTTGCCCCGACTGGTGAAAGAGACTCGAGGGGTCTATCTCCAGGTGATTCAAGGGGGAAGATTGGCCCGGGGGGATCGCATGGAACTTGTCAAATCGGAATCATGATTGTAGCCCCCATACTTTAGTCACTTTGGCTAAGATATTCTTCGTAAACTCTTGAAATATTTCTTGATCTAAGGTAAAATACTCCAAAAATTCTTCAGGAGTTCGAGATGGCCAAACATCAATACCAGACAGAGATTGGGCAACTGCTCCATCTGATGACCCACTCCCTCTACTCCAACCGGGAGATCTTTCTGCGGGAGTTGGTCTCCAATGCCAACGACGCACTGGACAAGTTCAACTATCTGCGCCTGACAGAGGAGCGATTCAAGGAGGAGGAGTGGTCGCCCAAGATCAATATCAAGATCGACAAAGAGGACAACTCCCTCGCCGTGAGCGACAACGGGATCGGCATGAACGAAGAGGATCTGATCCACAATCTGGGGACCATCGCCAAGTCCGGAACCCGGGCCTTCCTGGAGCAGCTTAGCGGAGATGCCCAGAAAGACAACAATCTCATCGGTCAGTTCGGGGTCGGGTTCTATTCGGTCTTCATGGTCGCCGAACGCGTCGATGTGATCACCAAAAAAGCGGGAGAGGAGACCGCCTGGAAATTCAGCAGCGACGGCACCGGCGAGTACGAGATCAATCCGGTGATCAAAGAGGAGCACGGCACCGTCATCTACATCAAGCTCAAAGAGGATGCCCGGGAGTTCCTGGATCATTGGCGGGTCAAAGAGATCGTCAAAAAATACTCCGATCACATCCCCTATCCCATCTTCTTGCATTATGAGGTCGAAGAGAATGTGGGCGAGGGCGACAAGGTGGAGATGAAAAAGGTCAAAAAGAGCGAGCAGATCAACGAAGCCAAAGCGCTCTGGACTCTTCCCAAAAGTGAACTCAAAGATGAGGACTATATCGAGTTCTACTCCACCCTCTGGCATGACAGCGAAGAGCCGCTGCTCTGGCTCCACAACAAGGCCGAAGGTTCTTTGGAGTACACCACGCTCTTTTACATTCCTCGGACAGCGCCGGCGGATATTTTCAGGGCCGATTTCCAACCGGGAGTCAAACTCTATGTCAAGCGGGTCTTCATCACCGATGAGGAGAAGGAGCTGCTTCCCCTTTATCTGCGTTTTGTCCGGGGAATCATCGATAGCGAGGATCTACCGCTGAACGTCAGTCGGGAGATTTTGCAGGAGAACCGGATCCTGGCCAACATCCGTCAGGCATCGGTCAAAAAGGTCCTCTCAGCGATCAAGAAACTGGATGATGAAAAGTTCGATCGTTTCATCGACCAGTACAACAAACTGATCAAGGAGGGAATCTTCACCGACCATCTCAACAAAGAGACGCTGTTGGAGATTGTCCGCTACAAGAGCAGCAAGGTCGAGGGGTTGACCTCCCTGGACGACTATATGCGGCGCGCCGGCGAACGGGAAGGGGAGACGAAACAGGAGATCTACTATCTGATCGGAGAGGATGAAAATGTCCTGCGTCACTCTCCGCTGCTCGAAGCCTACCGCAACGCCGATATCGAAGTCTTGATCATGGATGACCGGGAGATCGATGAGATCGTCACGCCGGCCATCGGTGAATACAAAGGGTGGAAACTGGTGGATATCGCCACGGTGGACGCTCCGGAGGCGGAGGATAAGGAGAAGTTGGAAAAATTGAGCGAAGAGTACACCCCGCTTGTCGAAAAGCTCAAAAGCACTTTGGGCGAGGCGGTCAAGGATGTCAAAGTGACCACCCGCCTGAGTGAAAGTCCCAGTTGTGTCGTGCCTGACAGCAGCGATCCGATGGTTTCGATGCGCCATCTCTTCCGCCAGATGGGTCAGGAGGAGCCGGAGCTTCCGTTGATCCTGGAGATCAATCCCGAGCACGAAATGATCCGGAAACTTCAGAAAATCGACGATGAAAAGATCTTCGAAGAGAGTGCCTGGGTACTGCTCGACAGTGCCAAACTCGCCGAAGGGCTGGAGCCCAAAGACAAAGCGGCCTTTGCCCGTCGGGTCGCCGATCTGCTCAGCCGGGCGCTCTGATCCCTCCTGCGGATCAGGATTCTTCCCCTTGTTTTTACTGCCTAATCTTAAAAAATATAAAAATATGTTACTATGGCGAAAAGTGAATTGGATTGGAAGGTTGAAATGATGAAAAAGAAGCGAATGTATGGATGGGGAATGGCGGGACTGTTGCTCGCAATGGGGAGTACGGCCGTGGCGGCGGATTGCAGCCGCAATTTTATGAAAGATCCCTGTGCCCGTAACGGCTATTCGGTTGTCGAAACGGAGCGTTTTGTCAAAGGTCCTCACAACTGTATGGCATGTGTCCACTTTTTCCCCGGGGAAGAACCTGACGGCTATTGCCGTCACGAAAGTCACGGCAAAAATACTGTCCATCCTCGATCTCCGGTGGCACCGGTAGGATCCTGATCCGCCTCCACAATAGACCACTTCTATGGCTAATCTCTCATATAAAATAGGGGAGATCTCCGCCCAACGCCGGGCGACCATCGTCTCCACCTCTGCGGCCGCGCTGCTGACCCTTGTCAAACTCTTTGTCGGACTGATGAGTGGATCGGTGGCGGTGCTTGCCTCCGCTATCGATTCGATTCTGGATATGGGTGTTTCTCTCTTCAACTTTTTTGCCATCAAAAAGGCGGAAGAACATCCCAATGAGATGTTTCCCTACGGCAAGGGAAAGGTCCAGGCGATCGCCGGAGTGATCGAAGGGACGATCATTACCCTCTCCGGACTCTTTATCATCTATGAAGCGATTCGAAAAGTCCTTCATCACCAGAGTACGGAATATCTGGGGGCCTCCCTGGGGATTATGCTCTTCTCGATTCTGGTGACCTGGCTGCTGGTGCGCTATCTCCTGCGTATCGCCAAAGAGACTGACAACATTGTCATCAAAGCGGATGCCCTTCACTATCAGACCGACTTGCTCAGCAACGGTGCCGTCGTGGCGGCTTTATTGATTGTCTGGTTGACCGGATGGGATTGGGTGGATGCTCTTTTCGGTCTGGGAATCGGCCTCTATATCATCTACTCCGCCTATGAGATCATCGAAGAGGGGGTCATGATTCTGCTGGATCGCTCGCTTCCCAGTGAAATCGTCGCCAAAATCGGTGAAATTATCGGCAACCATCCCAAGGTCAACGGCTACCACTGGCTCAAAACCCGAACCGACGGCAGTCACAACTTCGTGGAGTTTCATCTGGTTCTGACCCCGGAGATGACCCTGGAAGAAGCTCACAGGATTGCTGAGGATCTCGAGTGCAAAATCGCTTCCCTGGAGCCCAACAAAGGCTGGGTGATCACTCCCCACTTCGATCCCTATGATGATGAGCATCTCAATGAGATCTATTATGAAGGGAAGATCCGATATGCCTGTGCTCAGGAAGACAGTGGGGGAGGGAATTGATCCCGCTGATCTATCTCACCTCTCCGCTGGCCCGCCCTGGAACACATTCGTTGCCGATGATCGGGTTTTCGCTGGTCGCCGACCGTTTGGAAATGGAGGGATGTGACACGTTGATGTTCACCTCCAAGCAGGCAGTGCTCAGTGCCGAGCGAATCGATCCGAGCTGGAAAAACCTGCCCACGGTGGCGATAGGACCGGCCACGGAAAAACAGATCCGGAAACTGGGGGGGACGGTTCTCTATCGTCCCGAAGAGTATTACGGGGCGGTTCTGGCACGGGATTTGGCCGAAAAATTTCGCAAGCGCCGGATCCTCTATCTGCGTCCCAGAAAGATCTCTTTTGATAGTCGCACCTACCTGGCAAAAGCGGGAATCGAGCTGCGGGAACAGATCATCTATGAAACACATTGCCGGCACTATGATTCCAAAGAAGCACCGCCGGAGGGAGCGATCATTATCTTCACCTCTCCCTCGACGATTCACTGTTTTTTGAAAAACTTTGCCTGGAACTCCAGTTACCATGCCGTCGTCATCGGACGGGCGACGCTCGAACACCTCCCTGACGGGGCGAAATTCACGGTAGCATCGGAGCCGACAATCGACGCTTGTGTGGCTGCTGCACGGGAACTGGCGGCCTCACGGGATGATACTAAATGATATCAATCTCCCCCAGCTCTTTTTTTATTTTCGGCTAACTCCGCTTTCGTTATAATCGTTACAACCCTGGGTGGTTCGCCTACTTGCAAATGGGGTCCAACACATAAAGTATTGGAGGATCCTGTAAGCGCTCGGTGTGCGGACGACATCGTTTGAGTCCGGCAACGGACGAGAGGCCGTCCCCTGAAGAGCGCTTCACTCCTCCACCGTTGGCTTATTAGGGCCGACACATAGCAAATACGGCCACCCGGGGGATTTTTTTGTCATGAGAAATGAGAAATGGGAAAGAAGAGATTTCCGATTGCTGATTTCTCGAAAACGGAGGCAGGATGAAAGTATTGGTAGTCGGAAGCGGGGGACGGGAGTACTCAATCGGATTGGCGCTACAGCGGGACCCGGCAGTGGAAAAGATCTGGTTCGCCCCAGGTAACGGTGCGACTGATCAGCTGGGAGAGAATCTCTCGATCAAGGATTACCGTGAATTGGCCGCTTTTGTCAAAGAGGAGGGGATTGATCTGACGATTGTCGGGCCCGAAGCCCCATTGGTCGAGGGAATCGTCGATATTTTCCAAGCGGAGGGATTGACGATCTTCGGCCCTTCGGCTCAAGCAGCCCAATTGGAAGGCTCCAAGATCTTCATGAAGAACTTTCTGGCCCGTCACGGGATCCCCACCGCCCGCTATCTGGAGACCGATTCGTTCGACAAGGCCTCGGCATTTATCGAGACACTGGAGGCTCCCATCGTCGTCAAGGCCGACGGCCTTTGCGCCGGTAAAGGGGTCATCATCGCTCCCACCCGCGAAGAGGCGAAGAAGGCGGCACAAGGAATGCTCAGCGGCGAATCCTTCGGCGAAGCGGGGAGCCGGATCGTCGTAGAGGAGTTTCTGGACGGTTATGAACTGTCGGTCTTTGCCGTTTGCGACGGCAAAGACTATGTGGTGCTCCCCGCCGCCCAGGATCATAAGCGGCTCCTCAACGGGGACAAGGGCCCCAATACCGGAGGGATGGGCGCTTATGCCCCGACGCCCCTGGTCAACGAATCGATCTACCGGAAATTGGACGAACGGGTGATCCGTCCCACACTGAAAGGGATGGAAGAAGAGGGGATGCCGTTCACGGGTGTACTCTTCATGGGGGTGATGGTGGTCGACGGCGAGCCTTATATCCTGGAGTACAATGTCCGCTTCGGTGATCCGGAGTGCGAAGTACTGATGCCGCTTCTTAAATCGCCCGCCAGTGAGCTTTTCTACAAAGCGGCGACAGGCAGGCTCTCCGAAGCAGCCATCGAGTTTTATGATCGCTATGCGGTGGGCGTCGTCATGGCTAGCAAAAACTACCCCTACCGTTCCAGTGAACCGGCGGAGATTATTCTCGACGAGATCCATCACAATGAGTTGGCGAACAACACTCACATTTCCTTTGCCGGTGTGAGCCGGGGAGAGGACGGCAAACTCTATGCCACCGGCGGTCGGGTGCTGGTTTGCGTCGGACTGGGAACGTCGATCCGCGAAGCCCGTGACCGGGCCTATATGCTGGTGGGACAGGTGCATTTCGCCGGGAAGCAGTGCCGAACCGATATCGCTTATCAAGCACTGGAAGCCTGAGAGAAATGAGGGGGAAAGACTATCGCGGCGGCAGGGGGATACTCTGTCGGGATCGATGCTTTCTCTTTGCCATTTCCGCGGGGAAGGATGGAAGGTTTGGGTAATGCGTAAACTCCCCCTGCTACTCTTTTTATTTTTGGGCGCGATTCTCGAAGCGGCCGTAGCGACGGGAGATAATCAAGGCCTGGCCGAGCTCTATGCTGATAGCTTCGAAAGCCGGGACCATACCGTCTATGCCAAAGGGCATGTTGTTTTGGCCTATGACGGAACGCTCTTTCTGGGGGATCGGGCGACCTATGATCGCCAGGCCAATCGTATCGTCTTGCAGGGGCATGTCGAGGTCCTGAGCAACCGGGGCGGCAAAGTCTTGGCCGACAAACTTGTTTTTGAAGTAGATAAAAACCATGTGACTTTCAGCGATTTCTATCATACGGATCGCGATGATATCTGGGTCTATGCCGACGATGCCGAAAAACAGGATGGAAACTATACCCTGCGCAACAGTGTACTTTCCAGCTGTTCGGTAGAAGACCCTGACTGGTCGGTGAAATTCGGTGAAGCGGTTTATGATTCCGAGACAAAGTATATGCGCCTGCACGATGTCAAGTTTTATGCAGGGAAAACGCCTCTTTTTTATACTCCCTATCTGGGATTTTCTCTGGAGCGTCAACGTCACTCAGGCTTTTTGATGCCCCGTTTCGGATACGGAAAAGACGAAGGATACTATTATGAACAGCCCTATTTCTGGGCGATAGCCCCCTCGATGGATTTGGAACTCAACCCTTTGATTCGTTCCAAGCGGGGATACGGACTCTACGGGACATTTCGTTTCGTGGATAGTCCCTGGTCGAGGGGAGAGATTCGTACGGGTTATTTCCGGGACAAAAACGCTTTTGTCAATCGCCATGACCTTGAAAACAAAAGCCACTATGGTTTTGAATTGCTTTACGAAAGCGGTAATTTCCTCCAAAAGTGGAAACCGGAGGGGTACCAGGACGGTCTTTATGCCAATCTCAATCTTTTTAACGATATCGACTACCGTAATCTTCAGTATTCGACACTGAATCATCTGGAAGAGGAGAGTCGTTTTCAGGAGTCCCGTGTCAACTATTTTCTCTACAACGATGATCAATATTTCGGTTTCAGAACACGATACTTCATTGATACAACCAGCAAAGAGAACAATGCAACGATTCAGGAGCTCCCGGCACTTGAGTATCATAAATTTACCGCAGAACTGGGAAACAAGTTTCTGCACTACAGTTTCGATGCCCAACTGCGCAACTATTGGCGAAAAGACGGGACCCGTGCTTTGCAGGGGATTGCGACGCTACCGGTGGAGTTCCACACCGCTCTGTTTGAGGATTTTCTCAATCTCTCCGTCAAAGAGGAGCTGAGCGCCTCTGATACCAAATTTATGGAAGAAAATTCCCTGCATATCGGAGAGGACCACTATGCGGCGTTGGTATTGCATCACGATGTAGAGCTCTCCAGTGATTTGGTTCGCGGTTATGCAAGCGGGTTGCATACGATGCTTTTGGCGGCTTCTTTTACCAAGAGTACGCTCTTGGCGGAGGGGGATTTGAGTTACAACGATCTCAATCCGGAGCTGGTCGATGATTACGATCTCGATAGGGTTTACGATTCGTGTCTTGCTTTCAAAATGCACCATTTTTGGCAAGCCTATGCCAGCCCTTTCAGCGCGGACTACCTGGTTACAGCGGACTACTACCCTGACAATGATTCCCGCTGGAATGAACTGCGGCAGGAGCTGCACTTGAGTTACGGCAACTATCGTTTCTCCAGTCGGATCGATTATTCATTGCGTCATCATGCACTCAGCCAACTGGCCAATACCTTGAGCTATCGCAGTGAGACCTTTGCCGTGGACCTGACCCATACACGGATAGAAGAGGAGGAGGTGAGTCAGAACGAAATAGGGGTCGATCTTCGGTATAAACAGAACGATCGTGTGACCTGGTACGGAGGCTACAGTTATGATTTCAAGGCCAAAAGTTCCAAGGATTGGAAAGGGGGGATTCTCTATGATAAAAAGTGTTGGAATATTACCTTGATCTTTAAAAGGGAGATCACGCCGGCTTTGACCAAAAACGGACGGGGGTCTCTTCACAACAACTCTATTACCTTCCAATTCAATCTGGTGCCTTTCGGCGGTGTGGGAAACGCTTCACATGAGAAACTTTAAATGAAGTCCGAAATTCGCAAAGCATTGGAGACCTTGGGCCTCCCCCCGATGGTGACGCGGGAAGAGATCAAAAAACGCTACCGTCAATTGGCACGTCGCCATCATCCGGATCGTGAAGCCGGAGATGCCGAGCGGATGGAGGCGATCAATCGGGCCTATGAGACGCTGATGGAGTATGTGGAGAATTTTCGTTTTCGTTTTGACGAAGAGGAGATCGCCCAACAGAATCCTGAGGCGCACCATTCAGGGAAATTCAAATTTTAAAAGGGAATCAAGACAAAATGCAGGAAAAAATTATCGAAATCGACGTGAACGGACTCAAGGAGAGCTATACCCTGGGGAAAGTGGCTCGACAGAGTAACGGCTCACTCCTTTATCGCCAAGAAAAAACCGTCATCCTGGCAACGGTCGTCATGGAGGAGGAGGCGGTTCATGAACCTTTTCTCCCTCTGACGGTGCAGTATATCGAAAAGGCCTATGCCGCGGCGAAGATTCCCGGCGGTTTCATCAAGCGGGAGAGTAAACCCAGTGACTTCGAGACCTTGACCGCTCGGATCGTGGATCGTTCCGTGCGTCCTCTCTTCCCGGAGGATTTTGCCTACCCTGTCGTGATCACTCTCCTGGTGTTGAGCGCCGATTCGGAGACGGATCTGCAGGTGGCGGCCCTGCATGCGGCCAATGCCGCGTTGTTGATTTCCGATCTGCCGATAGATCGCAGTATTGCCGCGGTGCGGATCGGTCGCCGAAACGGAGAGCGTCTGCTCAACCCCTCCCGCAGTGCGATGGAAGAGAGTGAACTGGACCTGCTGCTGGTCGGGAGCGATGAAGAGCTTTTGATGATCGAGATGGCGGCGAAAGCGACGGAAAGTACCGAGATAGCGGAGCTGCCCGATCCGGAGCTGCTGATGGGGCCGATGCCTGTTCTCCTGCCCCATCAGGAGAGCAATGAACTCTCCGAAGAGAGATTGGTGGAACTGATCACGGAGGCGAAGGAAGAGATCGCCGTCGCCTGTCGACATTATGAAGAAGCTTTGCTTCCCTTGAAAAAAGCGGTCCCCGATCTGTCGCCGATGATAGATCCCGAGAGTCTGAAGGAGCTGACGGCACTGGTGCGGGATCGTTTCGGTGGGGAGATCCAATCGGCATTGGAAGGGCTCTCCAAAACAGAGCGGGGCGATATCATCGACAGAGTAATGCAACAGGTCGAGGCCTTTTTGCAGGAGGCGGGGATGCACCGGGATCCTCTGGAGATCTATCGGGCCATCGAGGCCGTCAAACGGGAGAAGCTCCGCCGACAGATCCTGGAGGAGCGGCGTCGTGCCGACGGTCGAGCATTGGATGAGGTCCGTCCCATCAGCATCGAAACCAATCTCCTGCCCGGTGTCCACGGCTCCTGCCTCTTTACCCGCGGAGAGACCCAGGCCCTGGCGACGGTGACCCTGGGAGAGGGAAAAGAGGGCCAGCTCTATGAGCTGCTGACGGAGCGAGGACCCCGGACAGAGCGCTTCATGGTACACTACAACTTTCCGCCTTTCTGCGTGGGGGAGGCTCGTCCCATCGGAGCACCGAGCCGTCGGGAACTGGGGCACGGCAATCTGGCCAAACGAGCCTTGGAACCGGTGATCGACCGGGAGCTTTCCCGGACGATCCGCCTGGTTTCGGAGATCCTGGAGAGCAACGGCTCCTCCTCCATGGCGACGGTCTGCGCCGGTTCTCTGGCACTGGTTTCTGCCGAGGCGGAGATCAGCGATCTGGTGGCCGGGGTGGCCATGGGATTGATCAAAGAGGAGGAGCGCTATGCGATCCTCACGGACATCATGGGACTGGAGGATCACGACGGCGATATGGACTTCAAGGTCGCCGGAACCCGCAAGGGGATCACGGCGATGCAGATGGACATCAAACTGGGCGGTTTGGACCTTAAGATCCTGGAGGAGGCGCTTCTGCAGGCCCGAACCGCCCGCCTGCACATTCTGGATCTCATGGAAGAGGCTCAGCGTCACATCGTTCCCAGTGCCGCGCTTCCGATTTCGGAACATTTTCATATCGATCCCTCCCGGATCGTTCATATTATCGGCAAAGCCGGCAGCACCATCCGGGAGATTATCGAACGCTTCGAAGTCAAGATCGACCTGGATCGGGAAAAGGGCGGGGTGAAGGTGACGGGTCACGACCGGGAAAAAGTCAAAGCGGCCCGGGAGCATATCGAGGGGATTGCGACGAGGGAAGAGCCTTCGATCCCCCAGTATCATATCGGAGAGACCTATCGTGGAACCGTCAAGCGGGTCGTCGATTACGGTCTCTTTGTCGAGATGCCCGGCGGACACGATGCACTGCTCCATGTCTCCAAAATGGCCGGGCATCGTCTTGACGAATACGCTCCCGGCCAAGAGATCGAAGTCAAAGTGCTCGATCAGAAGGGGCGCAAAGTGGAACTGGCACTGCCGGAGTATCAGGCTTGATCAAAACGCTCTGAAAAACACGTCATTCCGAGCCTGATCAGGAGTCTAGGCTCTGGCTGAAGGGGATCCGTTTCTACTTGAGGTGGAATTTCAAAAGATCCGGGCGGGCGAAGGGCATATAGCTGTGCCGGGTGATGACGACCCGGGTTGTGCCGGGCTTGGCCCAGCGGTAGAGGGTCCGGATATCCCGCGGATCGATATGGATACAGCCGTGACTCATCCAGTTGACGCTTCCTTTGTGCAGCGCATGTCCCTGATGGGTAAAAAAGATACTGAAGTCCATATTGTTGACCCCGGAGGGATCGGGATATTTTGTCGACATGTGATGGCGTTTCTTATAGAGAACGGGATAGATGCCGGATGGAGTTTTGTAATCGTCCGCTCCCGAGGTGATGGCCCCCGTCCACCAGACGATCCCGTCACGGTCCACGGCATAGAAACGGCCGTCGCTTCCCGGTTCCCGGACCGAGACTACGACGAACTCTTTGCCCGTCAGATCGACCGTCCGTTGCGAACCGTTATCGTAGAGAACCCTGAAACGGGTTTTGCTCAAAGGAACGACCTCCCGGGCAGCCAGAGGAAGCAGCAGTAGAATGATCAGCCAGAGTCTAAAAAGTCCAATAGATTTCATGGGCGGTATTGTATCAGAATCTTGTGAAAGATCTGCCGGACTCTAAAGATCTTTACTGTATAATTTTTCTGTCTTTTCGGGAAGTGATAAGTAGGGAAACAGTCGGCATTTATGTCACTGTTGGCGTTTCGGTAGTCGAAACGTTTACGCAAGCCGAACGGACTTCCGAGAGATGGTCGACGGGACCCAAAACCGAATTTGACGAACAAAGGAACGTTCATGAAAAAGTTTTTTGCACTCTTCATCGCCCTGGGGGCTTTTGCACTGGCCGGTGAAGGAGAATCGATGATTCAGGCCTATTCCGTCGTTGCCGCCGGTATCGGTCTGGGACTGGCCGCTCTGGGCGGTGCGGTCGGTATGGGTCACACTGCAGCTGCTACCATCGCCGGTACGGCACGCAACCCCGGTCTGGGCGGTAAGCTCATGACGACCATGTTCATCGCCCTGGCGATGATCGAAGCCCAGGTTATCTATACCCTGGTTATCGCCCTGATCGCTCTCTATGCCAACCCCTTCCTCGGCTAAGAGCATCAGTAATCTTTAAGCGTGGAGCGGATATAATTCCGCCCACGTAACAAAAGTTCTCCACGCGGCAGTGGTGGAACGGTAGACACGCCAGCTTGAGGGGCTGGTGGGCGCAAGCCCGTGGAGGTTCAAATCCTCTCTGCCGCACCAGATGTGATCTTCTTGACGATATTGAAATCGCTCAAAAACATACTTTTTCTAATCATTCCCTACAAATCTAAGCAAAACCCAAGTTTTTTAATCTATTATTACTTTAGCCAAACCTGTCGCGAGGCAGGGACGGAAAGCCACGGGTCTCTCCGGTGCCTTGGAGGTAGAGAGATAGCCGGGTTGCATCTTCCGGTGTCATCTGCCGGAGCAATCCTGGGGAGAAAGGAGACATTTCCACTCCCCGTCCGGGTTTTGGGGCTGTGGGCGTTGAGTTTTAAACGCCTTATAAGAAATTGATACCTATAATAGATACGTATCAATCAAAAGTGAGAAAGGATCTATATGACAAAAGCTGAATTCGTTGAGCTGGTAAAAGAAAAAGGCGGTTACGAAAGCAAAGCAGCCGCTGAGACTGCGATCAAAGCCTTTACCGAAGCGATTACCGAAGCGCTGAGCAACAAAAAGAGTGTTACCCTCGTAGGATTCGGAACCTTCAGTACCGTAGAAGTTCCCGAAAAGAGCGGAAAAGTCCCCGGAACCGACAAGACCTATACCAAGCCGGCACACACCGCTCCCAAGTTTAAATTCGGCAAGTCCATCAAAGACGCTGTCGCCAAATAAACCTCGGATCGTCGGGGTTCTCGACGATCAACGGATCTTCCTTTTTTTACTTCTCTCCCTTTATCCAGCTTTTTATCTTTTTGAAGGCGCTTTCGAAGCGGTTTTTATGTGGATGACTCTCGACGCCGAAGCTCTCCTGAACCTTTTTGAGCAGCTCTTTTTGATCGGTATCGAGTTTTTTGGGCAGGATCATCTTGATCTGGGCGATGAGGTCCCCGGTGCGTCCTCCGTGAACGTCGGGAACGCCCTTGCCCCGAAAGACAAACTGAGCCCGGTCCCGGGTTCCCGGTTTGAGCTCCAGCTCCAACTCTCCCTCGAGAGAGGGAATCGTGATTGTTTCCCCTAGGATGCACTGGGTGAAAAAGACCGGCACTTCGATATAGAGGTTATTGCCTTCCCGGACGAAGTGTTCATCCTCCTCCACATAGAAAAGCACATAAAGATCCCCCCGTCGTCCTTGCGCATCTTCATTCCCTTTGGCCGGAATACGCAAGCGGTTGCCGGTATCGACACCTGCCGGGATGGAGAGGGTCACGGTCTCTTCCTCGAGCCGATAGGAACGACCCTCACATTCGGGACAGCGCTCCCGGGCGATTTTTCCCCGCCCCTGACAGTGGGGGCATTCCTGGGCAAAGGTCATAAAGCCCTGGCGCATAACCACCTGTCCCTGACCTCCGCAGGTGCTACAGGTCTCCATCTGCCCCGCTTTGGCTCCGGTGCCCCGGCAGGCTTCACAGGGGGCTTTGTATTGGAGGGTGATCTCCTTTTCGCAGCCGAAGACCGCCTCCTGGAAGCTGAGGTCCAGTTCCACCTCCAGGTCCATCGCGTAGTTGGTGCGATCGGATCGACGGCGGGATCCGCCGAAGCCTCCGAAGGCTCCGCCGAACATGGAGTTGAAGATATCCATGATATCGTCCATGCTTTCGGCATGGAAGCCGCCCCCCTGGCGCTCGAGCCCCTCTTTGCCGTAGCGGTCGTAGATGGCCCGTTTCTCTTCGTCACCGAGGACTCCGTAGGCTTCGTTGATGCGTTTGAACTTCTCTTCGGCCTCTTTGTCCCCGGGATTTTTGTCGGGGTGGTACTGGATGGCCAGTTTCCGGTAGGCCTTTTTGATCTCCGCACCGGTAGCGTCTCTGCTGACCTGAAGCACTTCGTAATAATCGAGATTTTCCATGGATCGGATACTCCTGAAGGGATATTTTTCGCCTGAAAAAAGGGATAAGCAGGATAAAAGTTGTCGGAATTTTACCATAAATATTTAGGCTATAATTCGGGAATACTTCTGAGTCAACGGAGTCGTTTTGGTAGTACATATTGTGATGATCAAATTCACCGAACACCCGGAAAAAGCAGAGCGCATCCGGGAAGCCGCCAATCGGATCGAAGGACTGCTAGGCAAAGTTCCTTCGTTGGAGCGGATGGAGACGGGCGTGAACTTTTCGCCGGAAGAGCGGGCGATGGACCTGGTGCTCACGGCGACTTTCGCCGACCGTCAGGGGCTGGAGGAGTATGCCGTCCATCCCGAGCATCTTAAGGTGATCGACTATCTCAAACAGGTGACGGATTACAGCAAAGTTGTGGACTATGAGACGGTATAGAGTCGAAGCCTTCGAACGTCTGATCGAGGCCTTCAACGCCTTGCCGACCATCGGCAAAAAGACGGCGACGCGACTGGCCTACCATCTGGTGACGGAGGAGGGGTTCAGCGGGCTCAAGCTGGCCCAGGCCATCGAGGATGCGGTTACGACACTGGGGACCTGCCGGCGTTGCCATGCCATCTGCGAGGATGAGCTCTGCGGGATCTGCAGCGATGCAAGCCGGGACCGGAGCAAACTCTGTATTGTCCAGAGTGCCAAAGATATCTTTACCATCGAAGAGTCGGGGCAGTACGAGGGGCTCTACTACATCCTCTCTTCCATCGAGGATCTGGACGAGAGCCATCTACAGAGCATCGTCGAAGGTGTCGAAGAGGTGATCTTCGCCTTTCCTCCGGGCATCGCCACTGACACGATGATTCTCTTCATCGAGGACCGGCTGAGAGATCGTCCTCTGGTCTTTACCAAGATCGCCCAGGGAGTTCCCACCGGCGTGGAACTTGACAATATCGATCTGCTCTCCCTCTCCCGGGCGCTGGAAGACCGAGTCCGAGTCTAGGGGCACACTTTCCATGCCCAAAAATCTTCTGGATTTTATGGCGCCTCCTTCGGCAGTATCCCTTCCTATCAAAAGAAGCCTATCCCTCGCTCGGCGACTCGCTCCTGAAGCGGGAGAAGAGATTCTGATGCTGGGATACGACGAGGGGCGTGATTCTCTCGCCTGGGAGGAGAAAGGAGTTGAACTTTTGATTCTCTGTCAGCGGGAAGAGGAAGTTATCCGGGCCCGCAAAGCGGGGTTCAGAGGCGTCCTGGCTCATACAGAGTATCTCGGGGACAGGGAGCGCTTCGACGGAGTGATTCTTGCCGATGCCTCCTACCGTCTTTTCGAGCCGGATCGGGCGGTGGCCGGGATCATTCGGTCTTTGCGTCCCGACGGCAGGGTTTTGCTGGAGCTTCCGCTTCCCGGGCATCTGGAGACGACGCAGCGGGTTTTGGCATTGTCGATTGCACGCCTGGGCCTGGAGAAGAAGATCGAAAAGATAGCGTACGTCGAAGCGGAGTCGTGGCGCTGCCGTTTCCGGCAAAGTGGACTCCGGCTGAAGGAGGCGCAGGTGGTCTACCGGCACCACCGGGTGAGCGAAGCGGAACTCCGGGATTGGGCGGAAAAGATCCTATCGTATCGGGCGCTCCTTCTGGAAGAGACGGAACGACTTAGACTCTTTGAGACTTTTATAGAGATGCTGAAAGAGGAGGCAGAGAGAGAAGGGGTGCTGACGGAAGAGGAGGTTCTGCTTCGAATAGTGGGCCGACGGGCTTAGGAGGGCTGAGCACTCTTTTCGTCGATATAGTGCTGGATCGCCTCCCGTAGATCGCTGTAGACGAAAGAGTCTTTGTAGTTTTCGATCTTGCCGCCGCTGGCGTTGGGATGCCCCCCGCCGTTGCCGATTTCGGCGGCCATGGCGGAGACATCCAGTTTGTCATTGCTTCGGAGGCTGAAGTTGCCCCGGGAGTTGACATCCATGTAGAAGTCGTAGTCCGGATTGGCCAGCAGGAAAGCGTTGCCGATGAGCGAGGCGTTGCCCACGTTGTATCCCAAAATTCCTTTGTACCCCTTGTAGTGGATCGTG
>NZ_WFQN01000012.1 GCF_015487065.1 Nitratifractor sp. | reverse complement strand
TTGCCGCCCAGACGGCGCTTGATCATCTCGTTGAGGCCGTCAAAGGCTCCCCCGCAAATAAAGAGGATATTGGAGGTGTCGATCTGGATGAAGTCCTGATTGGGGTGTTTGCGTCCCCCTTTGGGCGGGATGTTGACCACGGAGCCTTCGATGATCTTGAGCAGGGCCTGTTGGACGCCTTCTCCCGAGACATCCCGGGTGATGGAGCGGTTTTCTCCCAGCCGGGCAATTTTGTCCACTTCGTCGATAAAGACGATTCCTTTCTGGGCCTTGTCCACGTCGCCGTCGGCGGCCATCAGGAGTTTGGTGAGGATATTCTCCACATCTTCGCCGACATAGCCGGCCTCGGTCAGGTTGGTGGCATCGGCGATGGCGATAGGCACATCCAGGAAGCGGGCGATACTTTGGGCCAGCAGTGTTTTGCCGCTTCCGGTGGGGCCAATGAGGAGGATATTGGATTTGGCCACTTCGGTTTCGTCGTCTTCCAGATGTTTGAAGAGGCGTTTATAGTGGTTGTAGACAGCGACGGAGAGGGTCTTTTTGGCCTCTTCCTGGCCGATGACATACTCATCCAGCAGGGCCTTGAGCTCCTTGGGGGTCAGCAACCGGGGATTGAACTCGGTCGCCGGCTGATGCTCCTCTTCACCGAAGAGGATTTTGTAGGCGGAGATGACGCAGTTGGAGCAGATGTAGGCATTGTTTCCGGCGATGAGAGGGTTCTCCTCCCGTTCCAGACTTCCGCAGAAACTGCATTTTTTATTGGACATTGTTTTTCCTTTTGAAGGGAATCCCCCGTTGGGATTCCAGAATGAATTGGCAAAGTTTCTCGACGGCAGGATTCTCCTGGTCGGTCAGGAGGGCTTCGGCGCTCTCCCGCAGAGGTTCCCCACTCTCGAAAAGCCGGCGATAGGCCTGTTTGAGGGCATCGATAGTCTCCCGGTCGAGTTGGCGGCGTAGTCCGGTGAGGTTGAGCCCCCTCAGATGGGCCCGGTTGCCTTCGGCCAGGCAAAAGGGGGGAATATCCTGGCTCAGGGCACTGGCCCCGGCGATCATGGCGTAGTCACCGATATGGACGAACTGGTGGATCGGGGTCATTCCGCCGATGACCACATGATCTCCCAGCTCCACATGGCCGGCCAAGGTGGCGGCATTGGCCAGGATACAGCGGTTGCCGATGATCACATCGTGGGCGACGTGGACATAGCCCATCAGCAGGTTGCCGTTGCCGATGCGGGTGACGCCGCCGCCCCCTTCGGTCCCGGGGTTGATGAGGGTGAACTCCCGGATGATGTTGTCGTCTCCGATCTCGAGGCGCACCTTCTCCCCGCGATACTTCAGATCCTGGGGGATCGAGCCGATGACGGCATGGGAGAAGATCCGGTTGTTGCGTCCGATATGTGTCTCCCCTTCGATGAGGGTATGGCTGCCGATCTCGGTCCCGTCCCCGATGGTAACATCGGGCCCGATCACCGTATAGGCTCCGACGGTGACGTTGCGGCCGAGGGTGGCTTCGGGGGCGACGAGGGCGGTGGGATGGATGGCGTTCACTGGGTTCACTTGTCGACGATCATCGCTTTGAGCTGGGCTTCCGCCACCAGTTTCTCATCCACATAGGCTTTGCCTTCCAGGAACCAGATAGCCCCTTTACTCTTGAGGACATTCAGGCGGTAGACCAGCCGGTCCCCGGGAGTGACGGGAGAGCGGAATTTGGCCTTGTCGATGCTCATGAAGTAGACGACTTTGTCCTGGGTCGCCTCCTGGCCCCTCTCGTCCATGCTTTTGAAGGCCAGCACGCCGCCGGCTTGGGCCATCCCCTCGATGATCATGACGCCGGGGTAGATGGGGTGGTCAGGAAAGTGGCCCTGGAAAACTGGTTCGGAGATAGAGACATTTTTGTACCCCTCGATGGAGACACCGGGTTCAAGAGCGGTGATGCGGTCCACCAGCAAAAAGGGGAAACGGTGGGGCAGAATCTTCTGGATTTCGATGACGTTGTAAAGCGTTTGTGACACAAGCAACCTTTCGGCAGAATATTGCCTCCGGAGAAGGGTCCGGAGCATAATGAGCAATATTTTATCGAAAGAAGGTAAAGAAGCTGTTTATCTTTCGTCGTGAAAGATCAACCGCTCCCGGACGTCTTCAAAGAGACGGGTCTGGAGAGTGATCTCTATCTTGTTGTCAGGGATGGATTCCACGACCAAGAGGGCACTGAGATCATAGGGATTGGGGAGTAGTTTGCGGCGCAGTGTGAGCTCCTCATCAAAAGGGGGTGGAGCGAAAATGAGATGAGTGACGTCGGGATAGCTGCGTCCAGTGTGCCGGTTGTAATCGGCAAGCGTGATGAACTTCACTTCATCTCGGTTCATCAGCGCCAGTGCCCCCCAGGTTCCGTCCACCCGACCGCGGGTATACTCTTTTTTGAGGGTGGAATAAGGAAGCACATGGGCGGGAACGGGCTCTTTACGGACCCGCAACACTCCCCAGAGCAGCCGCCAGTTCAGAAAACGTTCTTTGACGATTTGGTAGGGAACTCCCCGCTCTTCGAGCTCTATGCGTTTTTCATAGAGTGTCAGGCGTTCTTCGATCGACTCGGGCTGAATCTGACCCGAGATCGGCACCATCAACTCGTCGGCCAGTTTCTCCTGTTGTTGGCGCTGGATCGTCAGGCCGAAGAGGCAACCGCAGTAGTCCTGACGGTAGAGCCGGGCTTCTTTGGCCATGAGATTCTGTTCCTGGGTTCCCGAGGCTTTGCGGTAGTCGGGAGCGACGAACTCCAGCCCGTAGCGTTCTGCAAGCCTTTCTCCCTCTTCCCGGAGCTGTTTGAGGGATTTTTTTGGAGAGGTGAGCAGGGTCGAGGTGAAGCATCTCTCCTCCAGCTCCGCCGCTTTGGCGGCGCTGACCTCAAAACGCCGGTCGAAACAGACGGCGCAGCGCTTTCCCTTCTCCGGTTCGTTCTCCAGTCCCCTAACTGCGTCCATCCATGCTTCATAGTCGTAGGGACCTTCGATCAGTTCGATTCCCAGTTGCCGGCAGCTTCGCTCTACCTCCAGCAGACGAAGGCGGTATTCGCTGTAGGGGTGGATATTGGGATCGTAAAAAAAGCCGATCAGTCGCTCGTCAGGATAGTCCCGGCGGAGCTTCTGGAGAAAATAGTGGCTATCGACGGCGCAGCAGATATGAACTAACATGGACTTCTCCTGAAGAGCGTGTTAGTCCGGTGGGTAGTGGAGAGTGAGGAGTGAGGAACCGAAAGCTCTGCCTTCCGGTGAATGGTGAATGGTGAGTGGTGAATGATTTCGGTTTGTGTTGCTTCGCAACAGTTTCTATTTGAAATACTGCCGACTGCCGACTGCCGACTGCCGACTTTTCGAATGAGAAATGAGCAATGAGAAATGAGAAACGGATGACTAAAAAATTTCATCCCATCTTCAACCCGGCAAAAAATCCGGCCACGGCCGAGGCACCGCCGGCGATGTTGAGGCGGGAGAGGCGGGCTTTGAGGAAGTCGGCAAACTGCTTGAAAAGCTCGCTTCCCTGAGAGACGGTGTGGGAGAGTCCCGATTCGTTGATGCTGACGATATGCTGATTTTCCAGGACGAAAAGTACGGTAATCGTCAGTCCCATCAGCAAGAGCAGGATTTTGAAACTCTTTTTGAGAAAATAGCCGACGGCCAGTCCCATCAGGAAACCGCTGCCCATCTCCAGCCAGGGGAGTCCGGGGAGTTTGTCGGTGATCGTTTGGGTCAGGTTTTCATCCATGGAGTTACGATACCTTTCACTGTTTTGCCAGCCACCGGATCATATCGGTACCCAATCGGGAGACAGCCTCGTTGGCCGCTTTGACGAAACCGGCGGCATCGGTGCTGGGGCAGGGGATACGGTAGTTGAAAACTTTTGCGGCGATCAGATGACGGTCGTTGCTGTGCAGCAGGCGCAGACCGATGGAGACATCGGCGTAGGAGCCCTGAGCGGTAATGCGATGTTCGAAGCGGTAGACGGTGCTCTCCAATTCATAGGCGGCGTCGGCCTCCGAGGCGTAATCGAGAACCGTTCTCGCTAGACCGCTGCGTTGCAGGGTCTCGATGAGATTGGCCATGAGAATCCGGTTGAGGGATTTGCTCCACTGGCTGTAGCTGTAGTAGGATTGGGTCAGATCGCTACGGCTGAAATAGATCCGGGTCCCCATGGTGTCTTCGATCCCTTTGGGGTAGTCGACCCGGAGGGAAGTAAACCGGGGAGGTACATGCGGAAGCGGCGCCTCGGCCGAGAGCGTATACATCTGCAGAGTCCGGCTGCTACAGGCCGCCAAAAAGAGCGCAACTGCCGTGAGTAAAAGGGGTTTAAGAGATCGTATCATTCACCGGGTCCTTTGGGGGGATGGCCGGCACCGAAAAGGATGGAAGAGGGGTGCCGGCTCAGGGCTTTGAGATCCTCCGAGAGCTCCTGGTAGCTGTAGCTGAGTTCATGGATATCGATCTGAATGGGGCGAATCATCTTGCGTAGATCGTAATCACCCCGCTTCAGACGACGGTCGATCCCTCGGGCGAGTTGGGCGACATTCTGCCCGGCCTGATCCACATTGTCCAGCAATTTGGGGAGTTTTTCGTTGAGGGTTCGGGTGACCCCTTGAACGGAATCGGTCAGTTCCGCGGCCTTGCGGTCAAAATGTCGCAGGGTCCGGTTGAAGTCGTCGCCGAGAGCAAGAAGGCGATCTTCCACCTGGGTCGCTTTGGCGGTGGCCGCGGCAGTGTTGTCCAGAATATGGGTGATCTGACGCTGGTTGTGTTCGGAGAAAATCTTCTCCAGGGCGTCGGAGGCACTCTGGAGTTTTTCCAAAAGTTCCGGGGCTTTTTGGCTGAGCTGATGGATCAACGACTCTCGCGTGGGAATCACCGGGATCTTTCCTGCAGAAGCCTTCAGACGCGGAGCGCCGCGTTTGCCCCCTTCGATCTGGACATAGCTCAATCCGGTGATCCCCTGGAGTTTGAGCAGGGCATACATCCCTTTGACGATGGGCGTCCCCTCTTTGAGTCGGATCGTGACCCGGATGCGTTCGATATTGTTCGGGTCGATCTCGATGGCGGTCACTTTGCCGACGTCGACCCCTTTGAGTTTGACGGATGAATCGAGCGTCAGCCCGTCGACCGGTTCATTGTAATAGAGATAGTAGTAGTCGTATTTCTCTTCAAAACCGTATTTGGCCAGCCAGAAACCGAAGGCGAGAGCCAGCAGGGTAAAGAGCAGTACAAATACCCCTACCATCGTATAGTTGATTTTGCTATACATCTGACTCCCCGGCCTTTTTGCTTGAATTTCCTTGAGGTATTTTACCCATAAAACGTTTGGAGATATATTCGTTTTTGAAGAAACGTTCCACAAAGGGATGATCGGAGGCCAAGACCTCCTGCAGCGTTCCTTCGGCCACCACATGCTTGTCGGCCAAAACGGCCATCCGGTCGACAATGGTAAAGATGGAATCGAGATCGTGGGTAATCATTACCACCGTAATGTCCAGGGCATCGCGTAGATCGACGATCAATCGGTCGAAGGCCCTGGCCCCGATGGGATCGAGTCCCGAAGTAGGCTCGTCGAGGAAGAGAAGCTTGGGATCCATGGCCAACGCCCTCGCCAGAGCGGCCCGCTTGATCATTCCGCCGCTGAGCTCCGACGGATAGAGTGAGGCTGCCCGGGAGTGGAGCCCGACCATCTCCAGCTTCTCCCGAATGATCTTCTCCCGCAGCGATTTGGGGACGCTGGTGTACTCTTTGAGCGGCAGGGCAATGTTTTCGGCGACGGTCAGAGAGGTGAAGAGGGCCCCGAACTGGAAGAGCACCCCCCAACTGCGCCGGAGCTCCTGCTGTTCGCGATAGTTGATCCGGGCCAAATCTTTGCCCAGGACCCGGACGGTGCCGGAGGTGGGGCGAAGCAGCATGATGATCTCTTTGACTAGGACCGATTTGCCGGCGCCGCTCTCTCCCAAAATCCCGTAGATCTCTCCAGGATTGACGGTCAGATTGACGCCGTCATGGATCACGGTATCCCCAAACCGGGTATGGATATCGCGCATCTCGATGACCGGTTCCATTTAGTATCCCAGCTGCGTATAGATGACGGCAAAGAGGGCGTCGCAGGCGATAACGAAAAAGATCGCATGCACGACACTGGCCGTGGTTTCGATGCCGATACTCTCGGTGTCCCCCGTCACCCGGAAGCCGTGAAAGCAGCCCGTAGCGGCGATAATGAGAGCGAAAAAGGGACCTTTAACGATTCCCAAGATGTAGTGTTTGGCCGCCAGAACCTCCTGAAGCCGATTGATGAAGAAGGAGAAAGATATATCCACCTGGGCCTTGGTGGCAATCATCCCTCCGAGGATTCCAGTGATATCCGAAAAGAAGATCAGCAGAGGCAGGGCGATCATCAGGGCGAGGATACGGGGAATGATGAGGAAATAGAAGGGATCGAATCCCATGGTCCGCATAGCACTGATCTCTTCAGTAATTTTCATAGTTCCGATCTCAGCAGCATAGGCCGATGCACTGCGCCCCGCGATGACAATGGCAGTGATCATCGGGCCCAACTCCCGGGTAATGGCGATGCCGATTCCGTCCACCACGTAGATGTCGGCTCCAAACTGCATCAGCTGCACCAGACTCTCATAGGCGATCACCAACCCTACGAGAAAGGCGGTCAGCCCGATGATAAACAGGGCGTCGACCCCCGAGTGTTCGATGTGATAGACGGTTTCGCGGATCCGGAAATTTGAAGGATTGACAAAAAGCCCCAATGTCCGGATGGAGAGCTCTCCCAGAAAATGGAAAAAGTCCCGCATCACTCCCAGCTCATCGAGGGTAGCTTTGCCAATGCGCCAGAGAAGCGTTTCACGGCGTTTGGGCAGCGGTTCCTCTCCGTAGCCCCGTTCAATGAGCCGCAGCATTTTGCTCTGTTTCTCATCGAGTCCGATGATTTCACAGGGGTGCCCCGCTTTTTTCATAGCTTCCCTGAGTTGGAGAAGCAGCAAAATCCCGGCACTGTCGAACTTCGTCACTTCATGAAAGTCGATGAAGCAGCGCGTTGTCTGAGGCGGAGTCAGCTGCGTGATCTCCTTTTCGATACGGCGGGCTTCATCGAGGATCCACTCACCGGAACAGTAGATCGTGGTCTCTTGCCCATTCTTGCGGACTTCAAGGGGACTCGGATTCATAAAGGGATTATATCGGATTTTGGATTTTGCGCTAAAATCCCAAACAAAAATAGGGGAGGGGCGGATGAACCGGGAGATTCTGCGGCTGGCCCTGCCCAATATCCTGGCCAACATCTCCGTACCCTTGATCAGTTCCGTCGATACGGCATTGATGGGCCATCTCTCTGCGGCTCACCTCGCGGCACTTGGGATCGGAGGGATGATCTTCATGTTTCTCTACAGCAGTTTCGGTTTTCTGCGAATGGGGACGACGGGAATGGTGGCTCAGGCTTACGGTGCGGAGGAACGATCCATCCTGAGTGCGACCCTCTACCGGGCGGTGATTCTGGCGGTTTTCCTGGCGCTTCCCATGCTAATATTTAGTAATATTATCTTTGAACTTGCCGCGACTCTGATGAATGTGGAGCCGGGGTATTACGCTCTGGCCAGGGAGTATTTCTCCATCAGGATACTGACGGCCCCGGCTGTACTGCTGCTCTATGTTTCCACGGGATTTTTCTTCGGCGTCCAAAACGCCCGCTACCCCCTCTACGTGACGCTGCTAGTCAATCTGGTCAATGTCGGCTTGAGCTTCTATTTCGTCAAGATGCTCAATTGGGGCATTGCCGGAGCGGCCTGGGGAACGGTGGCCGCCCAGTATGCGGGGCTGATCTACGCATTGTGGCTGACAGGCCGCTATCGCGGATTCCTGCGGCGGGTCGCTTGGAGAGAACTGCTGCACTGGGACGCACTGCAGCGGTTTTTTCATGTGAATCGCAACATCTTCATCCGAACGCTGGCGCTAACCTTCTCTCTGGCTTATTTCTATGCCCGGGCAGCCAAGGGCGGGGAGGTGACCCTCTCGGTGATGATCCTGCTTTTGCAGTTCATGATCTGGATGAGTTTTGCCATCGACGGCTTCGCCAATGCCGCAGAAAGCCTGGTGGGGCGCTACTACGGGGCAAAGGATCGTCCGCATTTTGAAAAGGCGGTACGATATTCCCTGACCTGGGGCGGAGGGTTGGCCCTGCTTTTCAGTCTGGTTTATGCGGTCGCTGGAGAGTGGATCATCCGAATCTTTACCGATCAGGCAGAGGTCATAGAACGCACCGTAGCGCTGTTGCCGTTGGCGGCACTGCTTCCTTTGGTGGCTTTCGCCGCTTTTATCTACGACGGGATCTTCATCGGAATGACCGCCGTACGGGCCATGCGCAACGCCGTTTTAAGCGCTACGCTGCTCTATTTGGGGAGTGACTGGCTGCTGGAGCGTTTCCTCCCGCTGGACCGGGCACTCTGGATAGCCTTTATGGGCTTTTTCCTCTATCGGGGAGTCCTGCAGTGGTGGATGTTCCGGCGTAAAAAGTGGGAGTTGCACTGAAAAATGTTTTGATTTTGCTGCAACAGGTATTTGATATTTTAGGCTTGAAAGTTCGTTTTTTTCGGAGTTTTGATTGGTTGCGGCAGGAGGATTTAAACCTCCGAGCCTCAGTTATGAGAGGCTCTTCAAAGGCCGCTACATCGAATGAAATCAAAAAATGTCACCACAAGTCGCACCAAATTAAACAACATTAGATGCCAAGCGTAAAATTTGAGCTTTTTCAAGCCTCATCAGCTCCTTGTAGTCCATTCCCGTGTTTGGGATCGTGTAGATCTCAAGCTCACCGATCGGAGCGTAATGCTCTTGGTAGGCGGGGATGAACTCATCGAAGGCAACGACTTCACCGGAAGGATCGAGGGCTACCTGGATCGTTTTGCCCGGTTTCATGATATTGTGGATTGAATGGGCAAAATCATCTTTGCATACTGCACGCCGCGGTAATAGCAGTTTGAGTTCTTGATTGAACGCTTCGGCTTCCAAACGATCAAACTTTTCGATCATGTCAAAATATCGCTCCATATCGACTATCGCTTCCGATTTGAGCTTTGTCAATATTTTCTCTTTTTCTTCGGTAACGGCATAATCGACAAAATCGCGAATCGTGGCTTTTTCTCGGAACTTGAGTTTTTTGGCGATGATCTCCTGCGGCGTTTGCACCTTGATGTTTTCTATACCGAATACATTCCGATAGTTGTAAGCCGAGGATGTAAGTGCTGGCGAATAGACAAAATCGATCTTAAGCTTACCACCCTCAAGGTAAAAGGTGATACCGGTAGGTGAGGCATCAACTTCCAATTCGCTTATACCGAGGTTTTGCGTGATCTCCTTTTGGGCTGCGATGATTGTTTGTATGCCGCTGTAATCTTCTGAAAATATATCGATGTCATAAGACATTCTATGACCATAATAGAGCGAAGAGAGCGCAGTACCGCCACCGAAAGACCAGTCGGAAACACCGTAATCTTGCAAAATCTCATAAGCGATATGAAAAAGTTCTTTTTGAGTGGAAAAGTCGTAGGACATTACAGTAGCGAAGGAAGATCTCTCAAGTCGTATCCTCTCTCTCGGAGGATGTGATAAATATGCAGCAGATTGGAAGGGTTGATCTGCTCACGCTCCATGAAAGAGCGCAATAAAGTAGGATTGGCTTCGTTGAAAATTCTCAAATAGAGGTAGATGTACGATTCGTTGAAAGACGAAAGGAGAGCGCGCAGCATCGGTGTATCTACATGCCCTCTGCGGTCATAGGAATAGTTGCAAAAACCCACCAGTGCGTGCACGGGGCTACCCTGTGGTGTAGGCATCGGTTCGGTAGAGTTGCGTCGTCGGTAGCGCAGCATGACCGCCTCCTTTCATCGGTATAATTTTTTACTATTGTAACACATTCATAGCTGCATCTTTTTTTCCGCGCAGCTTTGACCCCTTCAAAAAGAGTGTCACCACGCGTGGTGACAGTGATGGTGACATCGCTAAATAATCGTTGAGTAGTTAAAACGCTTGAAAGTTAGATTTTATGGGAGTTTGAATTGGTTGCGGGAGAGGGATTTGAACCCCCGACCTTCGGGTTATGAGCCCGACGAGCTACCGGACTGCTCTATCCCGCGTCCGTTGAAGAGAAGGTATTTGAATCCGAAGATCCAAATGGATGGGGTAGAGGGACTCGAACCCCCGAATGACTGGACCAAAACCAGTTGCCTTACCACTTGGCGATACCCCAAACGTTGGGACATAAACTCGTTCGTTTATGTGGACGGCATTATAGAGCAAAGTTCTTTGTTTGTCAAGAGTTTTGGAGGAAAATCTGCGATATTTTCTTTCTCCTCCCGGCTCTATACGTTATAATGGCCACCACTAATTAGAAGGACAATAGAAGATGTCGGAAGCGATAGCACGCGTAGAAAAAGCGATCGAAACCATCAAAAAGGGTCAGATGGTCATCATGATGGACGATGAGGACCGGGAAAACGAAGGGGATCTGGTCTATGCCGCCACCTTCAGCACCCCGGAGATGGTCAATTTTATGGCCAAGGAGGCCAGGGGGCTTATCTGCGCTCCCGTGACCCGGGAGATCGCCCAGCGGCTCGATCTCGTGCCCATGGTGGAGCGCAACGACTCCCAGCACGAGACCGCCTTTACTGTCAGTATCGACGCCGCCAATGCCCGGACCGGAATCTCGGCGGCGGAGCGCAGCGAGTGCATCAGCCTGCTGGCCTCGCCGCTGAGCCGGCCCGAAGATTTCGTGCGTCCCGGACATATCTTCCCCCTCATCGCCAAAGACGGGGGCGTTCTGGTACGCACCGGCCACACCGAAGGCTCCATAGATCTCTGCAAGTTGGCGGGGCTGGCCCCCGTGGCGGTGATCTGCGAAATCATCAAAGATGACGGTACCATGGCCCGCCGGGACGATCTGCGGGAGTTTTCTGCCCGGCACGAGATGCCCATCGTCTATATTTCCGATCTGGTGGAGTACCGACTGGCAAACGAAAAGCTGGTCAAACGGCTGGACGAGGAAGAGACGGAGTTCCAGGGGACCAAGGTGGAAAAGATCCGCTACGAAGACCACCTGGGCCGAATCCACACCGTCATCCAGTTCTACAAAATCCACGAGACCGAGAACGTCCGTTTCCACAATATCGGCTCCGATATCGAGCTGCTGCTGGACGAAAAACGCTATCAGGCCATGCTCAACAGTATCGACTATCTCAAGCGCAACGGCGGTCTTCTGATCTTTCTCGACAGCAAGACCGTCTCCAAGGAACAGGCCAAGGAGATCGGCGTGGGGGCCCAGATCCTCCAGGACCTTGGCGTTCGCCGCATCAAACTCCTGACCACCAATATGGAGACCGAGTTTGTCGGATTGAGCGGCTTCGGACTGGATGTTGTGGACAAGATCGATATCGGATAAAGGATCAGGGGAATTGGAACAGTAAGAGCAGCCGGAGCGATTCGTTATAATCATTCGCATGGACCATAAAGCGAAGCGGCCGGTTGCAGCCGTCGATCCCGGAACCGGAATCTGTTGGCAGGTGAGGGGATCGCCATGATCAATCTCGATGCAATTTTTGCCCGACGCTCTATCCCCTCGATCTACCTGATCGGTCTCTCCGCCCTTTTCGCGCTGGTGGTGCTCTTTACAGCAATCACGATCTACATCGAATACCTCGATTTCGGCCGGGAGACCCAACGACTCCGCAGCGAATATATCAAAGAACAGAAAGAACAGATTCACTTCGATACCTCCAGGGTCCTGCGCTTTATCTCCCGGACCTATGAAGAACAGCATGGCCGGATGGAGGAGCCGGCGCTTCAAAACCAGATCATCCGTTCCATCGAACGGCTCTACGGACGACGGGACGGCACGGGATATATCTTTGTCTACGACTTCAACGGAACCTGCCTGAGCGATCCGGTTCAACGGAACAACGTGGGGAAAAATCTCTACCGTTTCCGCGATCCCGACGGCGTGCAGGTGATCCGGCAGCTCATCGACGTCTCCCGTCGTCCCGGCGGCGGTTTCGTCCGCTATACCTGGATCAAACCCACCAGCCGTACTCCCAGCCCCAAGATCTCCTATGCCCGGGCCTTCGAACCCTGGAAGTGGATGGTGGGCACCGGCGTCTATCTGGACGAGGTGGAGAAGGTGATCGCCGGAAAACGGGAGGCCCTGCGCCAGAAGACACTGGGAACGGTCGGAAAAATCCTGGCGCTGATGGCGGTCCTGGCCCTCATCGGCCTGCTGGGGGTGCGGATGCTCAACCGGATCATCCGCAGAGAGATCGACCGGCTCAACCGTCATTTCGACCTGGCGGCCAAACAGCATATCCTGATCGATAGAGAACGTGTCCGGCTGAGTGAGTTCCGTCCCATGGTCGACTCCATCAATACCATGGTGAGCGAGATCCATCGGCGAAAGAACAAACTCTGGGAGATCAATCTTTCGCTGGAACAGAAGGTGGCCGAAAAAACCGCGGATCTCAAAGAACGCAATCGACTCCTGAGAGAGGAAAAGGCCCTGAGCGAAGCGCTGATCCGGGCCCAGGACAGTTTCATCCGGCAGTCGATCCATGAGATCAATACACCGCTGGCGGTGATCATGAACCATATTGATATCTACAGGATGAAACTGGGAGAAAACCGCTACCTGGCCAAAATAGAGGCCGGCGCCAAGATGATCGCCACCATCTACGACGACCTGAGCTATATGGTCAAAAAGAACCGTTTCGAGTATGAAAAAACCACACTCGATTTCAGCGATTTCCTCCGGGAAAGGATCCGATTTTTCCGCGAGATCGCCCAGGGAAACCGACTGGAGATCCGGGAACGCATCGAGGAGGGCATTTCACTACTTTTCAGTGATGTGGAACTGCAACGGATCATCGACAACAACCTCTCCAACGCCATCAAATACGCCCGGGATCACACTGTCGTCACCGTGATCCTCCGGCGTCGCGGTGAGGAGACGCTTCTGGAGTTCCACTCCTGCTCCCGGCAGCCCATCAGTGACACCCGGCGGATCTTCGATGCCTTTCATAGGGAGGACGACAAAGTCAAAGGTTTCGGCCTGGGGCTGGAGATCGTCCGCAGTATCTGCGAAAAGAACGGTGTGAGGGTAGCGGTGAGCTCCGACCATGACCTCACAGTCTTTCGCTATCATTTTTCCATGAAAGAGGCGAAACGTGCGCATACTGCTGCTTGAGGATGAGCGGATGCTCCAGGAGGCGATTCGGGAGTATTTGCGGGAGTCGGGCTACGAAGTGGATGCCTACGAGGACGGCGAAGATGCCTACGAGGCGATCACAAAAGGGGAGTATGATCTCTTCGTCTTCGATATCAACACCCCCGGAATTGACGGGTTGAGTCTCCTGGAACGACTCATCGGTGAACAGATTCAGATCCCGACGATCTTTATCAGTGCCATTACCCGAATCGAGCAGATCTCGCGAGCCTACGAACTGGGATGCTACGACTACCTCAAAAAGCCCTTTCATCTCAAAGAGTTGACCCTCCATATCGAGCGCCTCATGCGGATCGCCGACCTGAGCACCTGCCATCTGCTGACCATCAGCGAACAGTACCGCTACGACCCCAATCGCCGGCAGCTCCTCTATAAGGGGGAGGATCAGCCTCTGAGCCGTCGCCAGGCTCAGATCATCGACCTGCTGGCAACCAATCTCAACCGCATCGTCGACTTCGAAATGCTCCGTCACTATGTCTGGGACGATGCCCCCATCGACAATGCCACGATCCGTGCCGAGATGCACCGGGTCCGCAAAGAGCTCAAAGAAGAGATCATCGAAAGCATCAAGGGGATCGGTTACCGGATGCGGCGTATGGAATCCTGACTGTTACCTTCCTACCCAGCTTCATAATTTTTTCGTCAAATTCTGCTTCCAAAGTTCCCATGCTATGTTCTTGCTATTTTGGTTTTTTACCATGAAGCTGTCCCATACTGTCTCATCGAGGCAAACAAACAAAAGGAGGGAACATGACCGAGGAAAAGGCACGAGCCTACTGGAAGGAGAATATCTCCGCGATATTGAAACTCCTGACCGTATGGTTCATCGTTTCGTACGGCGCAGGTATTCTGTTTATCAATCAGCTGAATCAGATCGAGATCAGCGGGGTGAAACTGGGGTTCTGGTTCGCTCAGCAGGGATCGATCTATGTCTTCGTCATCCTGATCTACATCTACGTCAAGTGGATGAACAAGATCGACGAAAAATATGACGTCCACGAATAGGAGGTAAGTCATGGATCTGCAAACATTGATATACCTCTTCGTCGGGGTGAGCTTCGCACTCTATATCGTCATCGCCATCTGGGCCAAAGCGGCCAGTACCAAAGATTTCTACGTCGCCGGCGGCGGGGTGCATCCGGTGGCCAACGGCATGGCGACCGCCGCAGACTGGATGTCGGCGGCCTCCTTCATCTCCCTGGCGGGGATCATCGCCTACAAGGGTAGTGACGGCGGCGCCTATCTGATGGGCTGGACCGGCGGCTACGTCCTGCTGGCCCTGCTCCTGGCTCCCTATCTGCGGAAGTTCGGCAAATTTACCGTGCCCGATTTTGTCGGAGACCGCTACCACTCCGATATCGCCCGGACCGTCGCGGTCATTGCCGTCATCTTCATCTCCTTCACCTACGTTGCCGGGCAGATGCGGGGTGTCGGAATCGTCTTCAGCCGCTTCCTGCAGGTGGATGTCAACACCGGCGTCATCATCGGAATGGTGATCGTCTTCATCTATGCGGTTCTGGGCGGAATGAAAGGGATCACCTACACCCAGGTCGCCCAGTACATGGTGATGATCGTCGCCTATCTGATTCCGGCGATCTTTCTGTCGCTGATGGTTACCGATACCTTCCTTCCCCAGCTGGGAATCTTCGGGACTACCACCTTTGCCTTCGATGACGGGGTCAAGACCATACCGGCGGGGACCTTCCTCATGCATGCCTTGGACCAGGCGGTCACCGATCTGGGCTTTAACGCCTACACCATGCCCGGCAACATCTGGAACATGTTCATGCTGACCGTGGCACTGATGGTCGGAACCGCCGGGCTGCCCCACGTCATCGTCCGCTTCTTTACGGTTCCCCGTGTCCGGGATGCCCGGGCCTCTGCCGGCTGGGCACTCTTCTTCATCGCGATCCTCTACACCACCATCGCCTCAGTGGCCGCTTTCAGTCGGGTCAACATCATCGACCGGGTCCAGAACGTCCCCTACAAGCAGTGGGTCACCGAAGGGGTCAAGCAGGCCGACGGCCGGATCAACCACGGCGGCTGGTTCAAGACCTGGGAGGATGGATCCCTGCTGGCCTGGAACGACCGCAACAAGGACGGCAAGATCCAGTATGCCGCCGGCAAAGCCTTCAAGGACCCCAAAGGCAAGCCCCATTTTGACGATCACAAACGGGCACCCGACGGGCATCGTCTGACCACCAACCCGCTGCCGCCCGCCGGGCACAAGCCCTTCGACAATGAAGTCTATATCGACCGGGATATCATCGTCCTGGCCAACCCGGAGATCGCCAACCTGCCCAACTGGGTCATCGCCCTGATCGCGGCGGGAGGTCTGGCGGCGGCCCTCTCCACGGCTGCCGGTCTGCTGCTGGTTATCAGCTCCTCCATCTCCCACGATCTGCTGGGACGGGTCATGTTCAAGGATCCCACCACCGGTAAATCGAAACTGAGCGATCGACAGGAGCTGCTGGCGGCCCGGATCTCGGCCATCGCCGCGATCGCGGTGGCCGGATACCTGGGGATCAATCCGCCGGGATTCGTCGCCCAGGTGGTCGCCTTCGCCTTCGGACTGGCGGCGGCGAGCTTCTTCCCCACGATCATCCTGGGGATCTTCGACAAACGCATGAATAAGGCAGGAGCCATCGCCGGTATCAGCACCGGTCTGATCTTTACCTTCGCCTATATCGTCTATTTTGTCTTTATGGGCGGCGACCCCAAAGATTATCTCTTCGGTGTCGCTCCTGTGGGGATCGGAACCATTGGAATGGTGCTGCACTTCATTGTGGCATTCATCATCTCCCGAATGACCGCGGAGCCGCCCGCTCACATCCAGGAGATGGTCGACAACATCCGCATCCCCCGAGGTGCCGGAGAGGCGCACGATCATTAAGACTCAGGCCCCTTGGGCCGAACTGTAATTGGTATATTGGTATATTTGTGTATTGGTTACTGGGAGTTACGTTAGGTTTTGGCGCTGAAGCCTCGATTTCGGTAGATCAGAAAACAATCGCTTGTCTATTCTTTCGATTTGAGACTTGCGACTTGTGACTGCGCCGAAGGCGCTCCCCAATAACCAATAGACCAATACACCAATGACAAGGAACTCCCTTGAGCTTCAACGATCAGAAAGCCTTCCTCCGCTCCATCCACCCTTTCGACGAACTCTCTGACGAACTCCTTGACGATTTGATCCGCAAGATCGATATCGCCTTCTATCCTGCCGAAACATCCCTGACGGTATGCGGTGCGGAGGTGGAGCTGTTCTATATCGTCATCAAGGGAGAGGTGAAGGTTCTGGATGAAAACGATGCAGTGGTTCGTATCTATCGCGAGAAGGACAGTTTCGACGCCGACGCCCTGTTGGAAGGGCGCTGTGACTGGCACTACGTGGTGAGCGAGGATCTGATCTGTTACGAGATCGACCGGGAGAGCTTCATGAAGCTCTTCGAGGGGTGCGAAAAATTCCGTCGATTCTACCTGATGGATATCGTGGAGAGGATCGAACATCTCAAGCGGCGGGAGCTCGATTCGGGTATGGGTGACTGGATGACCGTCAGAGTCAGCGAGAGCTACTGGCATCCTCCCTGTCTGGTGGAGCGGCAGACACCGCTGCAGGAGGCGATCCGACTCTCCGTCGATATGGGACGCAGTGAGATCATCGTAGAAGGAGGGGAAGGCGACTACGGAATCGTCGCCGACAGTGACCTGAAAAGGATGCTGGCGGAGGGTACTCTCGACCTGACTCTTCCGACGGGCTCTGTGGCGCACTTTCCGCTTCTGACCGTGGATCGGGAGGATTTTCTCTTCAACGCCTACCTGACGCTGATCCGCAAAAACATCAAACGCCTGGGGGTGACAGAGAAAGGAAAACTCCTGGGGATACTGGAACAGATCGACATACTGAGCTATTTCGCCAACCACTCCCATCTCATCACCGTCAAGATCGAAAGAGCACGGACTCTGGAGGAGCTGAGGGAAGCCAGTCTCGGCTATCTGACCATCGTCCGGCGCCTCTACGCCCAGGGGCTCAAGGCCCGCTACATCGCCAAACTGATTTCGGAGATCAATCGAAAGGTCTTCTCCCGGCTCTTCGAGATGATCCTGCCCGAGGAGCGTCGGACGGAGTGTGCGCTGCTGGTCATGGGGAGCGAAGGGCGGGGCGAACAGATCATCCGGACCGATCAGGACAATGCGCTTCTCATCCGGGATGGAGTAGATCCCGGGCTCTTTGTCCCCTATACGGAACGGATCAGTGCAGCACTGCTCGAGTTCGGCTATCCCGAGTGCCCCGGAAAGATCATGGTGACCAATCCCTACTGGAGACGCAATGTCCAGGAGTTCAAAGCAGAGATCGACCGCTGGATCGATTCGCCGGACGAAGAGAGTTTCATGCACTTCTCCATCTTTTTCGATGCCGAGGCGGTTGCTGGGGATGCAGAGCTGCTCAAAGAGGTCAAGGCCTATCTCTTCAGCCGTTTCGATGAGCGCAACGATATCTATATGGCCTTTTTCGCCCGACTGACGCTGCTTTTCGAGACTCCGGTGGGAATCTGGAGCTCACTGCTGCATCGCGATCGGCACATTGATATCAAAAAAGCAGGAATCTTCCCGGTGGTGCAGGGGGTTCGCTCCCTGGCGCTGAAGTACCGTATCGAAGCTCTCTCCACCGTCGAACGCATCAAGGAGCTGACCCGCCGGAAGATCCTGCAGGAGTCCTTCGCCCGGGAGCTCATCGAAGCCTTCGACGCCCTGAGCTATCTGCGCCTCGGCGTCCAACTCAGAGCGATCGAGGAGGGCAAAACCCCGGACAATATCATTCACAGCAAGGACCTGAGCAAAATCCAGCGTGATCTGCTGCGGGACTCCCTGGAGATCGTCGAGCGGTTCAAAGGCTTCATCACCCGACATTTCGAGCTGGACAGGTTGCCGAGTTAATGAAGTCATTGGTCATTGGTCACTGGTCATTGGGGAATTCGGCAGTCGGCAGTATTTTAAATCGTCGTTTGCCGTTTGAACGGGGCTTCGCCCCTCTTTGTTGTTTGAAAAAAGGCGTTGCCAAGCAACGCCAACCGAAATCATTCATCATTCATCATTCATCATTCATCACTTTTTCTCGTGGAGCGAGAATATGATCTCTTCCCTCAAAAAGGCCTGGCAGAAACACCGCCTCAAAGATCCCAAATACGCCCATCTTTTCGAACCTTACCAGGGAGACGAGGTGGTGGTGCTGGATACTGAGACCACCGGGATGGATCCCCGAAAGGATGAGATCCTCTCCATCGGGGCGGTGAAGGTGCGCCAAAACCGGATTCTGCTCAGTGACGCTTTCGAAGCCTGGCTCAAGCCTGAGAGAAGGATCAGCGAGGAGAGTATCAAAATCCACGGGATCCGCCGGATCGATATCGAGCACGGAGAGCCCCCGGAGAGGGTGATTCCCCGACTGCTGGATTTCATCGGAAACCGTCCCGTCGCAGGGTACTATATCCGCTTCGATCAGCGGATGCTGAGTGCCTATACCCGACGTCTGCTGGGGATCGACCTCCCCAACGAGCTGATCGAACTGAGCGAGATGTACTATCGCCGTTATCGTAAACACTCTCCTCACGAATTTGTCGATCTCAAATTCGATACGATCATGAAGGCGCTGGACCTTCCCGCATTGGGCAAACATGATGCCCTCAACGATGCCGTCATGTCGGCACTGATCTATCTCAAGCTCAAAACGATCCCCGAGTACAAAGGGGCCTTTTCCTGATCGAACCTGAAAGGTGACGCTGTTACCATTGGGAACAGGCGGTCGCGTGCCGGAGCCGGGAGGCCCATTGTCCGATACTTTTGCTATGTTTTCGCTATAAATCTATCCTATGATATAGTATAAAGATACGACAAAAACTCAAGGAGGAAGCACAATGCTGCAAGAGAAATACTACCCCAACAAAGAGTTTGCCAAGCAGGCCCGGATCAAGAACATGTGTGAGTACAACGAGCTCATGGAGTGGGCCAAAGAGGATTACGAGGGATTCTGGGACCACTGGGCCAGGGAGAAGATCGACTGGATCGAGCCCTACGAGAAGGTCCTGGATGAAAGTGACGCCCCTTTCTACAAATGGTTCGTCGGCGGCAAGCTCAATGTGACGCAGCAGTGTATCGATCGCCATATCGAAGTGCGTAAAAACAAAGCGGCGATCATCTTTGAAGGGGACCGGGGGGATCGGCAGATCATCACCTATCTGCGCCTCTATCGGGAAGTCAACCGCATGGCCAACCTCCTGCGCAACGAATTCGGTGTGAAAAAGGGCGACCGGGTGGTTCTCTATATGCCGATGATCCCCGAGGCGGCCTACGCCATGCTCGCCTGCGCCCGGATCGGGGCCATCCATTCGGTAGTCTTCGGCGGCTTCAGTGCCGAGGCGCTGCGGGACCGGATCCAGGATGCCGAGGCCAAGGTGATCATCACCGCCGACGGGGCTTACCGCAAAGGCGCCCCCTATATGCTCAAGCCTGTCGTCGACCTGGCCCTGGAAGAGGGGTGCCCCAGCGTCGAGAAAGTCCTGGTCGTCCAGCGCAATAACGAAGATGTCGTCTGGATCGGAGGCCGGGACTACAGCTACAACGAGATGATCGAGAATCAGCCTGACACCTGCGAACCCGAGGTGATGGAGAGCGAAGATCCTCTTTTCCTCCTCTATACCTCCGGATCCACCGGCAAGCCCAAAGGGGTGCAGCACTCCCAGGCGGGCTATATCCTCTGGGCCCAGATGACCATGGAGTGGGTCTTCGACGTCAAGGAGAACGACACCTACTGGTGTACCGCCGATATCGGCTGGATCACCGGCCATACCTACATCGTCTACGGTCCTCTGGCGGCGGGAGCCACCACCGTGATGTTCGAAGGAGTCCCCACCTATCCCGATGCGGGACGGGCCTGGAAGATGGTCGAAGAGTTGCGGATCAATCAGTTCTACACCGCTCCCACCGCCATTCGGGTCCTGCACAAG
>NZ_WFQN01000011.1 GCF_015487065.1 Nitratifractor sp. | reverse complement strand
GGCACCAGCTGCCCCTCCCGCTCCAGAAGCGTCTGAAAGATCCGTCCCTGGACCTCCCCCAGGTAAAAGCTCTCTCCATCCTCCATCTGGACCTTGCCGCTCTCCGGTTCGAAACGCAGGTTGCCATAACGCAACACCCGGGTGGCCGAGTCGGAGGTCTGCTGGAAATGGCGGCGGATCCGCAGGAGAAGCTCCTCAGGATCGAAGGGCTTTTTGAGATAATCGATCGCCCCCAGATCAAAGCCCTGGGTAATGGTCCGGATGTCCGTTAAAGCGGAGATGTAAATGGCCGGTGTCTGATCCCCCGCCTCGTAGAGCTCTTTCAAGACCTCCAAGCCATTAATGTCGGGAACGTTGATATCCAGAATATAGAGATCATAGCTTGTGTCGAAGGTCCGGTCAAAGACCTCCTCTCCACGGGTCACCCGCTCCACGTCAAACCCTTCCATCTCCAGAAACTCCTGGAGGCTCTCACCCAATACCGTATCATCTTCCAGCAGCAGAATTTTCATGGTGTAGATTATATTACCTCAAAATATACAAAGAATTACCCGCTGATTTTTCCGCTGAAATCGAGACTTACCTCGGTCCCTTCCCCGGGAACCGATCGGAGACGCAGTCCGATCCCTTCATCGTCACAATACCGCTTCACCAGTGCCAGCCCGATCCCTTCGCCTTTCACATTCCGGTCACTCTGATAATAGCGCTCATAAATCCTAAGGATCTCGTTCTCATCCATACCGATCCCCCGGTCACGGATCAACAGCTCTCCCCCATCTAAGCGAATCAAAATCGGTTCTTTTTTGTCGGAGTATTTCATGGCATTTTCCAGCAGATTGTCCAGAGTCTGTTCCAACCCGATCCGGTCGGCGGTGATGAAAGTCGATTCCAGGTTCGTCTCGATGGGGTTGCGCCCCATCTCTCTGAAAAAGGCAGCCCGTTCCTCCACCACATCCGCCAAATCGAAATGTTCCCTCTCAACCGGGGCGATCTGCCGCTTGATATTGTAGGAGAGTTCCCGATAGAGCCGTGCCAGACGCTTCGAAGCCGCTTCGATTCTTCTGATCCGCTTTGTCAGCCGTTCATCTTCGCTCTTTTTGAGGATCATACTCGTGTTGGCTTCGATGGTAGAGAGAGGCAGATTGATCTCATGAAGCACCTCTCTCACCAGATGCTCCAGCTCCTCCTCCTGGCGATGACGACTCTCAAGCTGCCCCGATAGAAAGATATAGCCTACGATCATCACACCGGGGAAGAGGATCGCAAAGGCGGTCAGGTAGTTGCTCCTGTCAAAGCCCTCCTGCGCAAGAAAAAGAAAGTGAATACCGAAAAAGGCGACGATGATTGTTCCGAAAATCACCAGGGACCAGATCAGCTCCTTTTTCATTCCGAAACCCGATCGATTTTAGAGAGGTCGAAACGGTACCCCACGCCACGGATATTCTGAATCACCTGAGGAAAAAGCTTTTTGAGCCGGGTTATGTAGACCCGGATCGCCCCCTCACTGGCCTCTTCGTCATAGCGCCAGAGACGCGCTTTGATCTCCTCCTGGCTGACGGTCTCCCCAGAACGTTCCAGGAAAAGTTCCAAAAGGTCATAAATTTTCCGTCCCAGCCGAAGCGGTTTCCCCTCCAGCAGCAGATCCCGGGAGCGGGGATCCATGGTATACACCCCCAGGGTTTTCGGCCCCTCCCCCCGATGCCTCCTCCGCAGCGCAGCCGCCAGTCGGGCTGTGAGCTCCTCCAGATCCACCGGCTTGCGCAGGTAATCATCGGCTCCGATCTCGAATCCCTCCAACAGCGACGCCTTGTCTTCCCGGGAGGTGAGGAAAATCACCGGTGTCTCATCTCCGCTCTGACGCAGCTGGCGAAAAGTCTCCAGACCGTTCTGAAACGGGAGGTTGATATCAAAAAGGTAGAGATCGAAACGGCGGGCATAACAGAGCTCGAAGGCCGTGTGGGGATCGTGGCACGCCTCCACCTCGAAGCCCTCCTCCTCCAGCCAGTCGCAGAGGGTCTCGCTGTAGAGACGGTCATCCTCGAGTAACAGGATTTTAGGAATGTTCGTCTGCGGCATGGAACTATTTCAATATCGAAAAAAGCGTTGCCATGCAACGCCAACCGCCATTCTCCATCCTCAATCCTCCATCTTCCATCACATAAACATTCCGCCGTTGACCTTCAACGTCTCGCCGGTGACATAGGAGGCGTGATCACTGAGCAGAAAGGCGATCGCCTCGGCCACCTCTTTGGGCTCTCCGAAACGCCCCAGGGGGATCTTGGCGATGAAGTTCTCTTTGATCTCGGGCTTGAGCACCTCGGTCATCTCCGTCGCGATGAAACCGGGAGTGACGACGTTGTAGCGGATCCCCCGTGGGGCCGCCTCCTGGGCGAAACTCTTGGTCATGGCAATCATCCCCCCTTTGCTGGCAGCATAGTTGGTCTGGCCGGCGTTGCCGGTTTCGCCGACGATACTGGAGACATTCACCACCGACCCGAAACGCTTCTTGCCCATCACCTTGAGCGCCTCGCGGCAACCGATGAAAGCCGATTTGAGGTTGGCCTCGATCACCGCCATGAACTCCTCGGTCTTCATCCGCATCGCCAGCTTGTCCTTGGTGATCCCGGCATTGTTGACCAGGTAGCTCAGCTCCCCGTCACTCTCCACGATCTGCTTGATCGCCTCAACGAACGCCGCCTCGTCGCTGACATCGAAACCGACGGTCTCGGCGGACCCACCCGCGGCGAGAATCTCCCCTTTGACCGCTTCCGCCTCGGCCTGGCCGCTTCGATAGTTGATCCAGACCTTCAGACCGTAACCCGACAGAGTTTTGGCGATCTGCGCTCCGATCCCCCGACTTGCACCCGTGACCAGAACATTCTTTCCGCTAAACTGCATTCATACTCCTTAAAATTTTATTGATCCGTTTAAAAAGATCTCAGAGAGGTTTCACTCGATGGCGACAAAGGAGCGCTCAACCCGTGAAACGGGCGCTTGCGTTCGCGACTGCCAGAGCTATCGAGTGAAACCGGTTTTCCTTGTAGAAAAATCCTTTCAGCTCTCGATCAAGGATTCATCCATCTCTGCCGGTTTTTCGAGTCCCATCAGTTCCAGCACCGTCGGGGCGATGTTGTTGAGCCCGCCGTGGG
>NZ_WFQN01000010.1 GCF_015487065.1 Nitratifractor sp. | reverse complement strand
GCTGCATCGCGCCGCTGTTGAGGATGAACTCATGGCAGGAGCGGTGCCAGACGAAGATGGGGCGTTTCTTTTCGACTTGATCGAGAACGCCACGGTTGAGCGCCCCGTGGAAGGTCTGGTGAAATCCCCAGGTGAAGAGAGGTTTTTTCTTTTCGGGATCTTCCTTGTCCAGCTTGGCCAGAGCCTTCTTGATACGGGAGATGTACTCTCCGTGCCCTTCGGCCTTTTTGACATAGCCGCTGGGCAGGGCCCAATCTTCGATGGAGATGATCGTCGACTCCATCGAAAGCGCCCCGAGGAAGGGGTGGACGTGCTGAGCGACGAAGCCCGGGACGATGACCTTGTCCTCGAAGCGGCGGTCGATGCGGTAGGGCTGGTCCTTGAGGGCCTTTTGCAGCTCCTTGAGTCTGCCGACGGCCAGAATCCGATCCCCCTGGACGGCGATCGCTTCGGCGCTGGGATTGGTGGGGTCCATGGTGTGGATCTTACCGGCGGTATAGATCTGCACCTCCGGCAGGACCTTCATCCCCATCGCCACTTCCTGGAGGGTGACCCCTTTCGCTTTCTCTTCTGCGCTGAGGAGCGTACTGCCGGCCAGAATCCCCAGGGTCCCCTGGAGGAAGGTTCTACGTTTCATCTGTTCTCACTTTTTTATTGATTGATAGGAATCGAGCGTTCCGAAAAAACTTCCGGTCTTTCAAACGACGAGGAGGTTTCACTCGATGACGACAAAGGAGCACTCTACCCGTGAAACGGGCGCTTGCGTTTGCGACTGCCAGAGCTGTCGAGTGAAACCGGAGGGACAGAGCGCTCAATTTCTCTGCCAGGTCGAAGTTTCATTGTATCGAAGATTTTTCGGAAGGCTCTATTACGAAAACGCCGCGGGAAAGCCCCGCGACGATCGGATCTAGGACGCTTTATTTTTTGACGGCGTCTTTGATCGTCAACTCTTTGATCTCTTCCTTGCTATCCATGGGGATGACAACGATGTTTTTGGCGTTGAGGTCAAACTTGTTCAGGTCGATCATACGAATCCGGGAGTCGTTGTAAGTGCGGAAGTAGAAGCGCTTGCGCTTGAGGTCGTTGGCGCTGGTCCAGACAGTGTAGTCCGCTTCCACGTTGCCATGCTCGTCCTTCTTTTCTTCCCGGACGGTTCCGCGGGGGATGTCGAAGTTGTTGAGGATATGGAAGGCTTCCAGAACGGCATCATCGCCGGTCTTGGGCTGGAAGACCGCATGGCTGAAGAGCGCGGCGCGAACGAAACGGGAGGGAGGCGTGAAGTCGCCGGGGACCCCGTGCATACCCGCTCCCATTCCAAAGGGCTTGAGAACCACGCCGCCGACCTTGAGCTCTTTGACCGGCTTGAGTGAAACGTTGATGTAGTTACGCAGGTTGGTCATGTGCCAATCGAAAGTGGGAGAGTTGGCCATAACACCCAGAGGGTTGTCGTAGATCACGGGTTTGCCCTTGACGAACTCGATGACGATGCTCTTGCCGCTGGCGTCATGGACGACATAGTGTACCGGAGGAGCGAACCCCCAGGCTTTGAGCACGACGGAGGGAACGACTACTTTGTCGATGTTTTTGCGTACTTCGTCGACTGTGGCGAAATTTTCCAGGACCCAGGAACCGAACTCCCAGGGAGCGATGGTCTTGGAAGCCACGGCGTCGCTGTAGGGCATATACTTCGCCGTTCCGGGGAAATAGAAGGTTCCGACCGCCAGCCCTTTTTCGTTCAGGCCGTCGAAGATATAGGGCAGATCCACACCGTTGGCGCCGATGGTGGCGTACTTGGTCTTCCACTGCAACCCCTTCTTGCCGTCGGGAGTGGTACCGCTGCGCTGATAGTTCCGGGGAATGACTACGACGTTGGACTTGAGGTCCACGGCGAACTCCAGGGTCCGGGCGTGAACGACCGTACCGTCTTTGGCCTTGAGCCGGATACCGGTACAGGCATCAGCCGTCGTGATGCCCAGAGTCAGGGCCAATGCCGCCACCATGGCGACGCTTCGTTTTTTCAAATTCATTGTTTCTCCTTTTGTTTTGGTTGACAGAATTTCTCGAAAGTCTTTTCGTCCTTGTTGAAACCTACCTCTTTGGCCAGTTCCCAGGGACGAACGCACTTGTCGATCCGTTCGCACCAATGATAGCCCGCGCTGCCGATGCAGCCGTGGGCATCACGATCCGATCCGGTCTTGCCCTGCTGCGGGGCAACAGTTTCCTGATTTTTGTCACCCTCCTTCGGCTGACCGCAGGCAGTGAACGTCAGCAGAACGAAAAAAATAGCTGATTCGGCAATTTTGACCATTGACCCCTCCTTTCCAGCAAAAAAAAGAGGTGTGCACACCTACCCTCCTTCTTACTTTATCTCACATACTATACCTGTTTTATGGACCAAATGAAAGGAGAGAAGATGGATAAGAGTGATAAGCAATTAGATTTTTGTATTGGCAACCTGCTGTCTCAAACTTTTTGAAGACAACAGTTTCAGAGTCGAATCCGTTGAACAAACTCAAGCTGGAGGGGCTCGCCTGCCAACGTGTCGATCTCTTGTTTCAACTGGTGCACTTCACTGCTGTTGAGAGGGCTGGAGACCACCAGATCGCAGATCAGCCGATCCATCTTCCCGTGTCTCATCTCCAAACGGTCGATGCGCGCCTCTTTGCCTCCGATAAGGAAGCGGTGCGTTTCGAGTCGATGGATCAGTTCAGCGTCCCTCGCCATCTGACGGAAAGAGAGGGTCAAGGGCACTGCCACTAGGGCCACAATGATAATCCCGAAAGTGAGACCCTTTTTCGCTCGATACAGTGGAGAAAACCCCATCAGCATGAAAACCAGGGCTGCCGCCAGGACAATCCCGGCAAAGTTGGTCAGAAAAAGCAGCAGTGCGTGGTAGAACATGGGCAGATTTCCCCACCCCAATCCGATACCTGCCATGGAGAGAGGAGGAACCAAGGCTACGGCAATGGCTACCCCGACCAGGGAACCGCTGATTTTCGGATTGTTTTTGGCATAGGCGGCGGCAATACCGGAGACTACCGCCACCATCAGGTCCAAAAGCGTCGGGTGAAGACGCCCCGCCATCTCTGACGTCACCTCACGAAAAGGCAACAGCCAGGCGACACTCATGGCGCTCACCAGAACCAGTCCCACCCCGGCGGCAACGGTCCGAAGTGATCCATAGGCCAGAGAAGCGTCCCAGCGCAGCATCCCCATGGAGAAGGTCACAATAGGCTGCATCAGAGGTGCCAGGAGCATCGCGCCGATAACGACCGAGGCACTGTTGAGGAAAAGGCCCACCGTCGCCAGCAGGGTGCTCAGGATCATCAGCATCATAAAGGTGCCGGTAAGTCTCCCCTCCTGGCGCAACGCCGCAAAGAGCTCCCGATACTCCTGCTCGCTGGCATGGGTCAGGAAGGGGAGACGTTTGCGGGCATAATCCACCGCCTCATCCCCCTGAGGAAGATGATCGATACGCAGCGTTTCTTTGTCATTCTGGGTGGGATGGTTATGTTCCCAGAAACCCTCGGCGGCACAAAAGCGGACCGCTTTGGGATGGACCTGAAACTCCACCGGTGTCGTCCCGATATCAACGCCGTCCACCGCCACATTGAGCGGAGGATCGCACTGGATACTCAGCGACTGGCTTTTTACCAATCCGACAGAGTCGGGCAGGGATTGTTGACGAAAACGCGCATAGATCGTGACGAAAAGATGATGAATGTAGGAGACAATGGAGAGCGGAGAGATCAGAAATGCCCGCAGCTGACCGTCGTTGTAGCTGCTGTCCTGCAAAAGGTTGGAAGCGAAGGTGCTCGACTCTCGGTTGAAGACCAGGACACCGGTCAATGCGGTTTCAAAGGATTGTCCTTTGGCCGTGGTGACATCCGCACGAACCTTTCTCAGATCCCGCAGCCTCGCCATGGCTTCAAAAAAGAGCTCCAGCTTGTTCTGCTCCAGATCATCGTTCATAAAAGCGTTATGAAAGGCGAGCGGAGGCGCCTCTCCTACCAGGGCGTTGTAGAAAACCAGATTCTTGCCTGCATAGAGCAGGTCCAGAGGCTTAGGTTGAGCCGCCGCCAGGATCTCCATGGCTTCGGCAGGATCATCGGGCAGTCCAAGCAACCTTTGCAGACGTCTCTGCTTGGGTGTGGGAAGGATCCCGATTGTAAAACTCTCCCTCTCGGCACTGATAATCATAGTTTTGATATAGTTCAGCGAGCCGTAAACCGCAACACAATCCCCCTCCCTTACCTTCGCAGAGTGAAACCTTCGGCCATCGATCGGCGTCCATCCCGATTCACTGAAAGAGTTCAAAAGTTCTTGTGTCAGTGTTTCATCGTCAGCTTCATAGACAAAAAATCTTCGCTGCTGCTCTTTTATACTCTGCTTCTCTTCTCCACTCCCCATCACGCTACTCTCTGCCCTCTTTGTCGAGCCGGTCCACTAGGCGGATACTCTCGATGGCGTTTTGCAGGATCTGCTTCGTGGAGCTCAGAGGCTTCATCCGCAGGTTGGTGTTTTTCTTGTCCAGGCTCTGATCCTGCAAAATCTCCATCACCTCCTTTTCCAGTTCCCGGAATATCTCGTTGAACTTCTTTTCAATAAATTCTATCTCCACGCCATGACTCCTTTTAATAAATCCCAACCAAAATCATTCACCATTCATCATTAATCATTCATCACTTTGTTTTCGGCCGGAAGGCCTGGATCACCCCGTCGTTGGTCACCATATAGCCCGCCCCGATCAGATCGAGACAGTAGGGCACGGCGGGGAAGACCGCATCCAGGCACTCCCGGATCGATTTGGGTTTGCCGGGCAGGTTGATAATCAGAGAGTTGCAGCAGACCCCTGCCGTCTGGCGGGAGAGAATCGCCGTGGGGACATACTGCAGGCTCACCGCCCGCATCTGCTCCCCGAAGCCCGGCAAAATCTTGTCACAGACCGCCAGGGTCGCATCCACCGTCACATCCCGCGGTGCCGGACCGGTTCCGCCGGTAGTAACCACCAGATCGCACTTTTTGTCCCGGGAGAGGTCCAGCAGCGCCTCTTCGATGATGTGCCGCTCATCCGGGACGCACCGGTAATAGAACTCGATCTCGTTCTTGAGATACTCCTGCATCGTCTCCATGATCGCCTTGCCTGATTCGTCCTCGTAAATCCCCTGGCTGGCCCGGTCACTCGTGGTGACGACCCCGATATTTATCTTGTCCATCGTTGACTCCTTATGACTATAGAATATCTGAAAAAATCAAGAGCTTAAAAATTCTCGTCATTCCGGACGCGATCCGGAATCCAGGGGTTAAATTACCGAACATTCTGTGGATCCTGAATCAAGTTCAGGATGACGAATCCCCCATGCACAACACTCTATGATTATACCTTCAAAAGCACTCTATCCAGCAACCGGGTACTCAAAACCCGCTTGGCGATACCGAATATCCAGGTGGCCTTGGTGATATAGTAACGGGGAGCGGGACGGTCGCTGAGGATGATCCGATGAACCACCGACGCCACTGCCTCTGGGGGCAGGTTGAAAGGGACCTTCCGGCTCTCACCCCGGAGGGCCTTGCGGTAGAAACCGCGCCAGCGGGAGCCTTCGATGTCGATCCGCTCCAGGGTCTTGATGGCATTGGCGCGGAAGTTGCTGGTAACGGGGCCGGTATTGAGGAGGCTCACATGGATATTTGACCCCTCCAGCTCCAACCGCAGGGTGTCGGTGAGCCCTTCGACGGCATATTTGCTGGCGTTGTAGCCCCCCCGCATGGGCAGGGCTATCAGTCCCAGGACCGAGCTGTGCTGAATGATCTTGCCACCGCCCTGACGACGCATCACCCTCAAAATCTGACGGGTGCACTCGTGCAGGCCGATGACGTTGGTCTCGAACTGCTCCCGCAGCGCCTCGGCAGGCAGATCCTCCACCGCCCCCAGTTGGCCGTAGCCGGCGTTGTTGAACCAGACATCGATCCTGCCTTCTTTTGAAAGGACCTCCCGGATCACCGCGGCGATCTCCTCGGGCTTGCGCACATCCAGCCGCATCGCCCCCTCGAACCCCGCTGCCCGAAGCTCCGCCACCTCCTCGTCGGTCCGCGCCGTCGGATAGACCCGGCAGAGCCTCTGGTGCAGATACTCCGCCGTCACCCGCCCGATCCCGCTGGAACAGCCGGTGATGACGACAACAGGATTTGCCGTCTCCTGAACATTCATATTCTCATTCTCCATTCTCCATTTTCGATTTAGGCCTCTGAAAAAATCCGTCATTCCGGACTTGATCCGGAATCCAAGGCTCGGAATGCCCACTATGCTGTAGATCCTAAATCGAGTTCAGGATGACAAATCGTTTTGACTCAGTTTTCAGAGAACCCAATATTCTATACAATCCATCATCCAAAATCCAAAATTCACCTCAGAAAGTGCCCCGCCTCCCGAAAGCGGTAGGTGGCCGTAGCCAGGGGAATGAAAAACTCCAGTGCCCCTTTGGCGTCGATGATCCGGTCTTTCTCTCCGATGAAAACCTCGATCACCGTCCCCCGCTCTCGAAGCTTCTGGAGTTTTTCCTCCTCCCAGCGGTAGCGCAGCAGCTCCTCCAGCTCTTCGAACGTTCCCTCTTTGAGGTAGGGGTTCAGGTCGATCAGGGCCGGAGAGACGGCGCGGGTGAGGAAGTTTCGGCGATAACTTTCGGGGTCTTTGCGGAAAGCCTCTAGCTGCAGGGTAATGAAGCGCTCTTTTTTGCTCTGGAAAAAGGCGGGAGAGAAGAGAAGCAGACGGTCGATCCGGTGGGGAGTCGCCAGGGCGTATTCCAACGCCCGGATCGCCCCGTAGCTGAAGCCGGCGACGGCGTAGTCACTTTGCACCAGCCAGTCGGAGAAGAGCTCCGCCTCCCCTTCCAGGCTGAAACCGCTAAAATAGATCACGCAGGATCCTCCTCGCCTCCTCCTCACGGATGTTTTCGTGCTCCAGCAGCCAGGCTTCGATGGCTTCGCGGGCCTGGCGCAGCTTGAGAAGCATCGCCTCCGCCTCCCGGTAAAGCTCCGTCAGAAGTTTCTCCACCTCCTCCTCTCTCGCTATCAGATGCTCTCCCATCCCGTAGTCATGGATCAGTCGCCTCGCTTCGGCAATGGCGGCCGCCTGGTCCTCAGCGGCATTGCTGTACTGTTCGCCGAAGACGGCCTGGGTAGCGGCGGAGCCTGCCAGAAGCACCTTGATCCTGGCCATCAGGTCGCTCCGGGAGTTGATCTCCCGCTCCGCCTCCCGCATCCGGGTGGTGACGATGCCGATCATTTCGTAAGGCACATCCAGCCAGGTGGCCACCAGGGCTTTGCCCGACTGATAGACCGCCTGGATCCGGCGTTCCTCTTCGGAGAAACTCAGAATCCTGCGCTTGCCGGAGATCACCGTCTCGCGTACCGCCTCGAAATCCTCCTCTTCGATCTGCTTGCCGACCCGTCGCAGGGCGTGCAGTGCCGCTTCGTTGACCAGGGTGGAAAGGGCCGCCGCGCTGAAGCCCACCGTGGAACGGGCCAGCTCCTCCAGGTCCAGCTCGTGGGGTTTGCCGCGGAGATAGAGCTCCAGAATCTTCCGGCGATCCTCCATATCGGGCAGGGAGAGGTGGACCCGCCGATCGAAACGGCCGGGGCGCAGGAGCGCCTGATCGAGCATCTCGATCCGGTTGGTGGCCGCCATGACGATCACGCCGCTGTCGCTCTCGAAGCCGTCCATCTCGGTCAGGAGCTGATTGAGGGTCGCTTCCCGCTCCTCGTTGCGCAGGCTTCCCCGGTGGCGACCCACGGCGTCTATCTCGTCGATGAAGATGATCGCCGGCGCCGCTTTTTTGGCCGCCTGGAAAAGCTCGTGGACCCGCCGCGGGCCCATCCCCACGTAGATCTCTACGATATTGGCACCGCTCTGGTAGAAGAAGGGAACACCGGCCTCGCCGGCCACCGCCTTGGCCATCAGGGTCTTGCCCACCCCCGGAGGCCCCGCCAGCAGGACCCCCTTGGGGAGGCGGATGTCGAACTTTTTGTAGCGGGCCGGTTTTTTGAGGAAATCGATGATCTCCCGCAGATCGCGCTTGACCTCCTCACTACCGGCTACATCGTCGAAACGGACTCGGGAACGGGTGGGGGTGATACTCTCACGAACCGGAATCTCCCGTTCCCCCTCCGCCGTTTCAACCCGGCGTGCTGTCTCCAGACGGTCCCGGCGGGAGAGGTAGTAGATCACCACCGCCAACCCTACCAGGACCAGCAGCAGGAGAATCAGTCCCAGATTGAGCATATCCCATTTTTTGTGGATCTCGATGGGGTACTCCCGACCCACCTTTTTCAGATCCACTGCCGAGACGGGGACCCGATAAAGCATCTTGGAGGTACGCACATAGAGGTAGGGATCCTCCCGGACGATCCGGGTGATGAGCTTCTTCTGGGCCAGGAGGTCCAGCTGATCGCCGGTGATGAGCCGGGAGCCGTCGCGTAGGGCCAGGAAAAGCCCGATGACCAGCAAAAAGCCCACCAGGCCGGCGATGATACGGAAATTCTTAGAGCGAAAATCGGGCATGATTCTCCTTTTGGCCTGCTTCCACTTCGTTGAGCAGCAGCCAGGTGTTGGCCAGGTCTTCGTCGCTTTCGATCTTCACCTTGTTGTAATACTGATCGAAACCCTGATAGATCCCCTCGCTGCCGTTTTCGACCAGAACCGTCAGATCCCGGGTATGTGCCCGGCGGAAGCGGAGGTTTTTTCCCCGGATCGTCTCGGTCAACTCCCGGTGGCGGGCCTTGGCGATATCGCCCCGGACTCTGGACAGATCCATCCCCGCCGAAGCGGTCCCCTCCCTGGGCGAATAGGTGAAGGCGTGGATATGAGTCAGGGGTAGCTCCCGGATCCGATCCATCGCTTCACTCCACTCCGCTTCACCCTCTCCCGGATGCCCGACGATGAAATCGGTCCCCAGGGCGTAGCCCCGCTCCGCCAGCTCCTCGAAGAGCTTCCGGTCCTCAGGATAGCGGTTGCGGCGGTTCATCAGCTCCAGCATCCGGTCGGAGGTGTGCTGCAGGGCGATATGCAAATGCCGCGCCATCCAGGGCTCGCCCAGCAGCTCCTTGAACTCCGCGTCGATCTGGATCGGCTCCAGGCTCCCGATGCGGATCCGGCGCACTCCGCGGATCATGCTCAGTCGTTTGAGCAGCTGCGCCATGGAGCTTCCCCGGTCCCGGCCGTAGCTACCGACGTTGGTCCCGGTGAGGATGAATTCGCCGAAACCGTTGGCGGCCAGACGCCGCACCTGCTCCAGGATCTGGTTCTCCTCGTGGCTGCGGGCGTTGCCCCGGACGAAGGGGATGATGCAGTAGCTGCAGCGGAAATCACATCCCTCCTGGATCTTGATGAAGGCCCGGCTCTTCCCGACAAATTCGCTGACGACCGTGGAGTCCACATGCTCCAGATCCCCGATCTCATAGAAGCCCTCGGGGCGGTGGAGGATCTCGTTGATCCGCTCTTTCTCCGAATGGCCCATGACACCGTGGACCCGCCCCTGGGCCAGGAGCTCCTCCCCTTTGGAATGGGCCCCGCAGCCCGCCAGGACCACGCGGGCCTTGGGATTGCGGCGCTTCAGGGCGTTGATGTAGCCCCGCACCGTGGCGTCGGCCCCGTTGGTGACGGTGCAGGAATTGACGACGACCACGTCGGCCTCCGTCTCCTCGGTGCAGAGGTCGAAATCCTCCAGGCGGCTCATCATCACCTGGGTGTCAAACTGGTTAGTCCGGCAGCCGAAAGTTTTGAAGTAGACCTTTTCCCGGCTCACAGGGGGACCTCTCTGCTGGCGGTTTCCTCAGGCTCCTGCGGCACTTCGGGAGGCAGTTCGGGGTGCGGGATCGGCCGCTGCATATAGACCGACTGGGTGGGATAGGCCAACGCGATCTCTTTCTCCTCCCGGATCCGCTCCAGGATCTCGCTGCTGATGGTGCTGCGCAGCGTCAGGGTAGCGAAGGCGTTGGTGAGGTACCAGACGCTGACCCGGATCCCGTAGCTCTCGACGAAGGTATAGACCCTCGGCTCCACGTTGGTGTTTTTGAGGTGGTAGCTGCTGCGGAGCTTGTTGAGCTGTTTGCGGGTGATGTCGGTGTAGCCTTTGGAGTATTTCTTGGCCACCTCTTTGGCGATGGCGGCGGCTTTGGAGGCATCGGAATCGTAGGTGATGTTGAAATCGATCCCGTCCCAGACCGTCTTGAGCCCGGCGTGGGAGTAGTTGGCGATCATGTCGGTGAAGATGTAGTTGTTGGGGACGAAGATGATCCGGCCTGCCCGGCGGTTGTGCATATAGGTGGTCAGGGTGATATCCTCCTGGACCGTCATCCGCAGCAGGGAGATATCCACCACGTCCCCCACATATTCGGCGCCGTTGCGGACCACTTTGATCCGGTCGCCCACATGGATGCTGCCACCCAGCACGATGACGAACCAGCCCATCATCGACATGAACCAGTCCTTCATGGCGATGGCGATCCCCGCCGAGGCGAAGCCCAGGATCGTCACCAGATAGTTGACATTCTCGATGTAGGCAAAGAGCAGGACCATCACCAGAACCGTGATGAAAAGAAGGTTGGCCACTTTGTTGACGGTATAGAAGCTCTCCTTGTCCGACATATACTTGCGGACCAGATGCTTGAAGATCAGAAAGAGGATGAAAAGGAAGAGTAGAATCCCGGCAATGGTGGCGGCTTTGTGAATCTCCCGGCGAATCTCTTCGCTCACCTTGAGGCGGATCTCTTCGATCTTTTTGTTGTAGACCTCCAAAGTAGTTTTGAAAATCTCGTAGGTAGGCAGTAGGGTATCCAGCTTGTGGGTCAGCGTCGCCAGGCGCTGTTTCAGCCGGGCATCGTCAGGACGGTAGCGCAGCATCTGATGCACCAATTCCTGCTCCTTGCGCAGCGTATCGATCGTCTGTTCCAGTGAGCGGAAATTTTCGGCATAAAGCTGCTGATCGCTTTGAAGTTTTTTGAGATAACTGAAGGCGGTGATGATGCCGAAGGGATTGCCGATGTGGGGCGTCTCTCCCGTTGCCGGCGGTTCGAGAAGCCGCTTGAAGGGATCGTGCTGAAATTCATTCAGGAGTTGCAGCTTGCCCACATTGGTCTGGCGCTCGAGGATATAGGCTTCGAGTTTCTTTTGCTCCTGAGGAGTCAGTTTGGGTTTGTGCTTGAGTTTGAAGATCTCATGGATCAGCTCATCCTGACGCTTCTTCAGCCGCTGGTAAGTGGCATAGCTGCTGTAGATTTTGGTCCAGATGTTGTCGGCGTCGCTCTTTTGATCCAGACTCTGAAGTTGCTGTTTCAATCGGTCGAAACGATTCTGTCCCGCCGGAGAGAGGCGCACCGTGCTACGGTTGTCCGCCGGTTTTGCAGCCGCATTACCGTTCCTGACAGCGGCGACCGGAGCAGCGAAACTGACGAGACTCGTCAGGAGCACTATTCCGGCGACTAGCAGGATCTTTCGCTTCATTTTGCCTCCGCAAAGCGTTCGAGGACGGCGATCACCTCCTCGGCCGGGATATCGTCCCTCATCGTATGGGTGCCGATCCCCCCGCCGGGGAGGACGAACTTGATCCGGTCGTTCATGCTCTTTTTGTCCAGATAGAAGTGTTCATAAAACGCCCGGGGATCCCGGACGGTGTACTCCACCGGCAGGCCCCACTTCTGCAGCAGGTCCCGGATCCGCTCCGCCTCCCGGCAGCTGAGCAGCCCCAGATTCGTCGCCAGTTCGTTGGCCATGACCATGCCGATGGCCACCGCCTCGCCGTGGAGATAGAGGGAGTAGCCCGTCTCGTTCTCGATCACATGGCCGAAGGTGTGGCCGTAGTTGAGCACGGCACGCACGCCGGACTCTTTTTCATCCTGATTGACCACGTCGGCCTTGAGACGGACGGATCGGGCGATCATCTCCACCGCTACCGCCGGGTCTTTCAGGTCGCTTGCTTCCAGAAACTCGAAAAACTCCCGGTCGAACATCACCGCCATCTTGACCACTTCGGCGATCCCGGCGGCATACTCCCGCTCCGGCAGCGTCGTCAGAAAGGCCGGGTCGATATAGACCGCCTCAGGCTGGTAGAAGGCCCCGATGAGATTCTTGCCCCAACGGTTGTTGACCCCGGTCTTGCCCCCGACGCTGGCATCCACCTGGCTCAGCAGTGTCGTGGGCATCTGGACGAAACCGATCCCCCGCTGGTAGAGGCTGGCGGCGAATCCGGTCATATCCCCGATCACCCCGCCGCCCAGGGCGATCAGGAGCGAACGGCGGTCGAAGCGGGCTTCAAAGAGGCGGTCCAGGATCTGAAGCACCGTCTCCATGCTCTTGTACTCCTCCCCGTCGGGGAGCTCGATCACCTCCACCAGAGGCGCCTCCAGCTTCTCCAGGACCCGCTCCAGATGCAGCGGGGCGACCGTGGTATTGGTGACAATGGCCACTTTGCGGTCGTAATGAAGTTCAGGCAGCTCGTCGATGACGATATCGTAACGTTTGACGGCAGGTTGTCGGATCTCGATGGGGACGATCATCTCGGCACTCTTTCGGGTGGGGTGAATGAGAGATATTTTAGCGGAAAATTGGTTTGAAGCGGTAGTCAGCCCATCTCCACGGGGACGAGAAGCTTGGGATGTCGGATATTCTCCAGCAGATAATCGTCCACGTCAGTCGAGAGGAAAGGGAGGCGCCATTTGCTTTTGAGCCGCCGGACAAAGGGGGTAATCTGCAGTACATGCTCCATCTTGGCCAGTTCCCGGACGGGATTGGCCTGGCGCTCTTCGATCTTAATCGGATAGTGGAAGATATGGGAGAGATTCTCGAAATGCTCCACGACCCGTTTGTCGGCGGCAAAATCTCCCTCGGGATCGAAGCAGCAGAGGCAGAGAGAGAGCCCCAGGGCCTCGGAGATGTAGAAGCTGGTGGAGGAGATCGCCTCCATCTCCTCCTCGTCGCTCATGAGAATCACCGCTTCGCGAACCTGGGGCAGCGGCGTTTCGCCGAAGAGGTAGACCAGCTTTCTCAGATCGTGGACCTGTTCGAAAAGTTCCTCTTTGTGCAGGCACTCCAGAGAGAGGAAGATCAGCCCCACGTCGTAGCGCTGCATATCTCCGGTCAGCACGGTACTGCCCTTCTGGGCGGTATAGTCCACCAGGACATCCACCCGTTCCGACTCCAGACTCCGGATATCCTGCAGCAGCGAAAAATCACCGGGATTGACAACCCGGATCACCAGTTCCCTCTCCTCGAGCTTATCCAGCAGATAGAGCGCCTCCCGCAGATACGCTCTGGCCTGCTCCCGATCACGGCTCAGATCCAGGAAAAGGTAGAGGTTGCGCCCGAAGGGCTCCGGGAACATGCCGGTACGCTTCTGGATCCGCTGGAAAAGGTTGTTGAGCACCTGGGGACGGCCCACCAGCAGCAGAACATCCTGGGGTCGGATCATCGTGGCGTTGTTGGGCAGGAGCAGTTTGTTGTCCCGGTAGATGGCAGCGATCCGCCACTTGATCTGCTGGATCGACCCGACATGACGGTAGGCGAAAGGGCTGCCGAAAGGGACCATCACCTCCATGATCTCCCCCTCCCCCAGTCCGACGTTTCTGGCGATGACCGGCACACCGGGGAGAAGATTGTAGAGCTGGTTGGCCAGCATTTCGTTGCTGTTGAGCACCTGGGTACTGCTCTGTTTGAGTTTGCGAAAGGCGTTCCAGGAGTCCAGAAGAACCACCCGGATACGCTCATCGATCCGCCGGATATTTTTGAGAGATTCTCCCGCCTCCTCCAGAGTATCGAGGAGGATGAAGACGACGGAGAAATTGTGCTGGTTGAAGAGCTGACGCAGTTTGCTGTAGCTGGTGGGATCGAGAGTGAGACGCTCCATCGGCACTACCGGTTTGGAGGGGAAGGCGAACTCCCGGGGCGTCACGACGGTATAGGAGGTATCGGCAATCCGTTTGCTGTTGACAATCCGGACGAACTCTTCGGCCACCAGGCCGTCCGCCAGTATGAGGATATTCTTCATTCCACTCTTTTTTCGATAAAATCCGGCAAAGATTGCCTCGATCCCCCCGGAAGGATGGTCGGTTTCCACCATGCTTTCCGGCGGAGACCGGGGCGCTGCGAAGGGAGCATTATAGCACAATGCAGTTCCGTATCGATGCTACCGACGGCCGCGCCAGAGCCGCCACACTGACCACGGCCCACTCGGTGATCCGCACCCCCGTCTTCATGCCGGTAGGCACCGTCGGAGCGGTCAAAGCCCTGGACGCTCTGGACCTCCAGAGCCACCTGAGCCCCGAAATCATCCTGGGCAACACCTACCACCTCTATCTCCGTCCCGGCGACGCGATCGTCCGGCAGATGGGCGGGCTCCACGGTTTCACCCGCTTCCCCAAAAGCTTCTTGACCGACAGCGGGGGGTTTCAGGCCTTCAGCCTCAGCGACCGGGTCACCCATGCCGAGGACGGGATCACCTTCCGCAGCCACATCGACGGCTCCAAACACCACTTCACCCCCCAGAAGGTCCTGGACATCCAGTACAACCTGGGTTCGGACATCATGATGATCCTGGACGATCTGGTGGCTCTGCCCGCCGAGCCAAACCGGATCCGGGAGAGCATCGAGCGGACCACCCGCTGGGCTGAGCGCTCCATCGCCTATCATCGGCAAAAGCAGCAAGAAGGCGTGGGGATCGATCAGAATATCTTCGCCATCATCCAAGGCGGTACCGACAAGGCCTTTCGGAAAATCTCCGCCGAGGAACTCTGCGCGCTGGACTTCGACGGTTTCGCCATCGGAGGGCTCAGCGTGGGAGAGGCCAACCGGGAGATGTACGAGACCGTGGAGTGGACCACCCCCTTCATGCCTGAGGAGAAGCCCCGTTATCTGATGGGGGTGGGGACCCCCGAGGATCTGGTGGAAAACGTCGAGCGGGGCGTCGATATGTTCGACTGCGTCATGCCCACCCGCAACGCCCGAAACGGCACGCTCTTTACCAGCTTCGGCAAAGTCACCATCAAAGCGGCCCGCTACACCACCGACGAGGAACCCATTGATCCCGAGTGCGGCTGCATCGTCTGCCGTACCTACACCCGGGCCTACCTGCGCCACCTCTTCCGGGCCAAGGAGCTCACCTACTTCCGCCTGGCCACAATCCACAACCTCTACTACTACCTGGACCTGATGCGGCAAATGCGCGAAGCGATTCTGGCGGGAAAATTTGCGGAGTTCAAACGGGAGTTTTATAGGAAGAGAAAGGTAAATGCTGAGCGCTGAGCATTGAGTGCTCTGAAAATAGAGTCTTGTGATCGCGTCATCCTGAACTCGATTTAGGATCCACGATTTGATGGACATTCAAGCCCCTGGATTCCGGGTCAAGCCCGGAATGACGAAGGGATTTATGAACCTTTAATTGAAACTACACAGGACTTATGCCCTGCCCCTTGCGGGAATGAATCCTTATATCCTCTGTACCCTTTGCCGGGAATAAATTCCCGGTTCCGAAAGAAGCGTTGCATCGCAACGCCAACCGAAACTCCTCACTCCTAATTCCTCACTCCTCATTCTTCATTCAATCAGAGGTTCTTGCTCAGCTCCACATTGACGGTCCCGCTGCTGCCTACGGAGACCTCTTTGGCGACGCGGATATTCTGGGGGGTGTCATAGCCGCACTCCTGCCCGCAGCGAACTACGCCGATCACATAGTACTGCCCCGGCGGCACACCGTAGAAGGCAAAATGACCGGTGGCATCGGAGGTGGTGAAGCGCAGGTAGTTGAAAAGCCTCGGATCGGCTTTGTCCATCTTGCGGCCCCCCAGATAGCTCTGCTCGTACCACTGGCGGGAGTAACTGGTCACCGGATTGAGATAGAGGCGGGTCTGCTTGCCCAGGATCCGCTCTCCGTTGGCATTGATGACGGAGAGAGTTCCTTTGACTGTCGCGCGCCCGCTGCGGGCCAGACGGCTGTACTCCTCCACCGGGAAAGGAATACGGGGCACCGCCTGTTCACTCTGGACCGAGGTATTGAGATCGGAGACATCCACCGTGGACTGTTCGTTACCGCCGCTGCTGAATGTGCCTCCGGCACCGGGGAGAATCAGCTCCTGATGGACACAGCCGCTCAACAGGAGAAGCGACAGAAGTGCAATAAATGTTTTTGCTGTTTTTGACACGTTGCTTCCTTAGACGTTACTTCGATATTCTAAAATTCTGTTCTTTTACAAAGAGTTACGGATCCGCTTATTATACCCCAACAAGATTACAGAAGGTAAACTCTGCCGGGTAATCTTCTCTCATTTCCCCAGGCAAAACTCGCCGAACATCCGGTCCAGAATCTCCTCGCTCTCATAGGGTCGGGTGATCTGGGAGATGGCGCGGATCGCTTCCTGGATGTGGTAGCTGAAAAGTTCCAACTCCCCCGCCGACAGAGGGGCAAGGGCCGCCGCGATCTGCCGGGCGCACTCCTCGACCGCCTCGATCTGCCGGGCGGAGGCCAGCATCAGTTCCTCGTCCCGGCCCAAACTGTCGAGATGTTTCTCCAAAGCCTCCAGGAGATGGGCGAAGTTCCGGCGGGCACTGATCTCGAGGAGAGCAAAACGCTCAAGCCTCGGCTCTTCCAGGCGGCGGGGGAGATCGGTCTTGTTAAGCGCCACGATCAGCTCTTTGTCCTGCAGATCCTCCAGCCGTTTCAGGATCTCCTCGTCCTCCTCGTCCCAGGGGCGGGAGGCATCGAAAAGGGCGATAACGATCTCCGCCTCTTCCAGGGAAGCCAGCGAGCGCTCCACGCCGATCTTTTCCACCCGGTCTTCAGTCCGCCGGATCCCCGCCGTATCGATGATTCTCACGATATGGGAGCCGATACGGATCTGCTCTTCGATGGTGTCACGGGTGGTCCCGGCGATCTCGCTGACGATCGCCCGCTCGTAGCTCAACAGGGCGTTGAGCAGAGAGCTTTTGCCGACGTTGGGTTTGCCGACGATGGCCACACGGAAGCCTTCGATGAGGCCCCGACGTCGGCGGCTGCTCTGGACGATATGTTCCAGGGAGCTCTGCAGGCCGGTCAGCTGCTCCTTCAGCCCCTCGATCAGATCTTCGGGGATATCCTCTTCGGCATAGTCGATCATCACCTCGGAGTGGGCCAGAGCCCGCAGCAGCGCCTCCCGGCTCTCCTCCACGAAGCGACCCAGCTCTCCCTTGATCTGACGGGCCAGGATCCGGGCGGCATCGACACTTTTGGCTTCGATGATTTTGGCGATGGCCTCCGCTTCGCTCAGATCGATTTTGCCATTCAGGAATGCCCGTTTGCTGAACTCCCCCGGTTCCGCCAAACGGGCCCTGTGAGCGCGCGCACTCTCCAGGATCTGCTCCGCCACCACCAGTCCGCCGTGGGTCTGGAACTCCACGATCTCCTCCCCCGTATAGGAATGGGGCGCCTGGAAGTAGAGGACGATCCCCCGGTCGATCAGCTCTCCGGCGGCATCACAGAGGTCACAGAGCTGAGCGTGGCGGGGACGCAAAGAGGCGGAAGGAGCGATCCGGCGGGCGATCTCGGGAGCCCGTGGACCACTGAGGCGGATGATGGAGATGGAGGCGACACCGTGGGCCGTGGCGATCGCCGCGATGGTATCGTTCATCGCCGTCGGTTGTTGAACTCGTTGATGAGGACGTAGCGGCCGCCGTCACGCTGACGCTTGATCGCGACGTATTTGTCGGGGAACTCCTCCCGAAGCTGCTCCAGAGCGATCTGGACCAGGATCCCGTCCAAGGGGCGGGTCCGTCCCCACCCCTCCTGACGCACATGCTCGATCACCGGCTGGATATAGTGACGGATCATCTCCTGCTGGCTCGAGAGGAACTGGGCGATCTCCAGCTTGATGAAGAG
>NZ_WFQN01000009.1 GCF_015487065.1 Nitratifractor sp. | reverse complement strand
TCTTCGTCGGCGCCGGGGTCAATCTGGGCCATACCCTCAGCGTCGTCGATGCCCTCTACTACTCTCAGGTCCTCGACGGGATGCTCATCCCCATCCTGATCCTCATCGCCTGGATGATCTCCAACAATCCCAAAATCATGGGGACCTATCTCGCCAGCCGTTTTGAAAACACCTTCGCCATGCTGGCCTTTGGGGTCACGGTGGCGCTCAGCGGTGTGATGATCTGGCAGTGGCTCTCTTGATGGAAATACGGAGTATAATGACAGGTTTGAAAACCGGATCGTTCTTCAGAGATGTAGGGTGGGCCCTGTGGGCCCACCGATTCACAGGCCAAATATTTTTGGTACTTGATTGATCAAAATCGGTCATCGGATGATTGAGTCTACAGAAAGGTCATCATCACACGATAAGAAAAAGGACCCAATCCATGCTTCTTCAACTCTTCAGCCTTCCGGTACTGGTCCTGATGAAATACGGCTATCTGGCCCTGTTCATCTGGAGCATACTGGAGGGGGAGATCGGTCTGATGCTCACAGGCTGGCTTGCCTCCATGGGAGAGGTCTTCAGCTTCGACAAGGCCTATCTGGTCGCTATCGCCGGCGCCTTCATCGGGGACAACGCCGTCTATCTTTTCGGACGGCTTTTCGAACGCCGGGCCATGGAGTGGCTGGAGCGCTCCTCCTGGAAAAAGGAGCGCATCCTGGCCTGGTTTCGCCGCTGGGGTGCCGGGCTCATCGTCTTTGAGCGATTTATCTACGGCACCCATATCCCGGCTTTGTTGACGATCGGCCTTTCGGGCTATCCCTATTGGAAGTTTCTCTTTTTCGACATCATCGGCATCCTCCTGTGGGCGGCCACCTTCCTCTCCATCGGTTATGAGTTCGGCCAGCAGGCGATCAACCTGGTCCTTTTCGTCCAGAAAAACTTCGTCCTGGTCCTCTTCGTCGGTTTACTCTTTTTCACGATATTTTATGCGTTCAATTCTCAAGACACTGAAGGAGACAAAGAATGATTCTATCCTACCTCTCGACCCTCCTGCACGACACCATCGCATTGATCACCATCCTCAACCCCATCGCCGCCGCCGGCCTCCTGGTGACAATGGTCTCGCCCCCCACCCCGGCCAATATCTATCCGGCGGCCTGGCGGGCGACGCTGACGGTGCTGGTCGCTTCCCTGGTTACCCTCTTTACCGGAGAGCTCCTTTTCAGGCTCTTCGGGATCAATGTCTACTCTATCAAGGTCATCGGCGGAATCATTCTGATGCTCATCGCCGTCAACATGGCCTACGGCCAGCCCACCAAGGCCCGTCACACCAAAGAGGAGCAGGAGGAGGCGGAGGAGAAAGAAGATGTTTCCATCGTCCCCCTGGGAATCCCCATCCTCTTCGGCCCCGGGGTGATCGCTACGATCATCGTCCTCAACCACAACGACTTCGCCCGTTACGGCCTGATCCCCTCCTACGGTCTGGTCACCGTTGCCATCCTGCTCTCCGCGATCGTCGTCTACTTCACCCTCCGTTACTCCGGGATCATCAATCGTGCACTCGGAGTCACCGGCATGAAAATCATGACCCGGATCATGGGGCTCATCGTCGGCGCCATCGCCGCTCAATTCCTCATCGACGGCGTCAAAGGACTCTGGGGATGAGAAAAGCTCTGCCGATCGCACTTCTACTCTGGCTGATAGGCCTGATGCCGGCAGGAGCCGCCGATATCAACGCCACGCTCGTCAAGGCCGATGTCTCGGTCTATGAAAAGCTGCTCAAACCTCTCGAGAGCGAAGCCAACGCCACCGGCAACACCGCTACCGGCTCGACGGATGAACGCACCCTCCAGATTACCCTGCTGGAGCGACTCATCTCCCTCGCCCAAAATCCCCCCGTCTTCCAAAAGATCCCGACTACCGTCCCTGCCGATGAGCAGGAGTATCGCCTCCGTTTCGGTCAATACGAAAGCTGGCTCGACGCCAAAGCCCGGCTCCTGAAGCAGCTCAAAAGCCTCGAGAGCAAAGTCCAGGCCTTCAAAGATCGACTCGATGTGATCGTCCCGACACAAAAGAACCGATCCAGGATTCAAACGCTTCAGCTGCAATTTGCCTATTACCGGCGCAAGCAGCTCACCTCCCAGGCGAAACTGGATCACTACCAACAAGCGATTGACGCAACACCGAAACTTTTTGTCAAGGCACTCAAAACGATCCGACTCGACGACACCAACGCCGTGAAGCGGCTCAAACAGATCCGCGAAACTCTCGCGGATCTGGAGAAGAAGATCCAACAGTTGGAAATCCTCAAAGAGCGTGACGACCTGCTGGGGAAAAACGCCGATTCCCAAAAGGTCTCCACCGAGATCAAAAGCCTCAAACTGGGCCAACGCTCCTTGCATCAAAACGAGATCATGGAGCTCTACATCCGCTTCTCCTCGGCGCTGAAAGCGAAACAGGAAAAGGAGGTCTTCGCCCTCGAGCACCGCATCATGACCCTCGCTCCCCAGGCCTTCGACGAGACCTCCATCCCCGATCTCTCCAAGCTCCTGGAGAAGATGGAAAAAGCCTTCCTCGGGCAGGTCGGCACTCTCAAGGGGGCGACGCTCCAAGAGATCCAAAACGTCACCGACTCCCTCTGGAAGGAACTCAACCGTCCCCTCTTCTCCATCAACGACACCCCCATCAGCGCGTTCAAACTGATTGTGGCGATCTTGATCTTCGTCTTTTCGATCATCCTGGGGGCCCTCTACAAAAAGAGTATCCAGAAGCTCTCCTTCCGCTCCCGGACCATCACCCCCTCGACCCAGACCCTTCTATCGAACCTGGGCTTCTATCTGATCGTTCTGATCGCCTTTTTCACCATCCTCAAATTCCTGGGGATCAACCTCAGCTCCATCGCCCTCATCGCCGGGGCCCTCTCGGTGGGAATCGGTTTCGGCCTGCAAACCATCGTCTCCAACTTCGTCTCCGGACTGATCCTGATGTTCGAGCGCAGTATCAAGATCGGAGACTATCTGGAGCTGGATGAGGATCTCCGGGGGCACGTCAGCGATATCCGGATGCGCTCGACCACCATCACCACCAACGACAACATCGACGTCATCGTCCCCAACCAGGATCTGATCCAGAACCGGGTCATCAACTGGACGATGAAAGACCAGATCTGCCGTTTCCGCATCCCCTTCGGCGTCGCCTACGGCACCGATGTGGACAAAGTAGAACGGGTCATCCTCGAAGCGGTGAAACAGAGCGGTTTCGATGATATCTATCGGGACAAAAAACGCCACGAGAGAGTCGTCATGACCGGGATGGGAGACAGCAGCGTCGATTTCGACCTCTATGTCTGGATCAAAGGGGGCGAGATCCACTACCCCCGCCGCACAATTTCCCGTTTCCTCAAACTGATCTACAAAGCCCTCTACGCCCACGGCATCGAGATCCCCTTCCCGCAGCGGGATCTACATCTGCGTTCCAGTGACATTCCTCTCACGCTGCAGATCCAAAAAGTCGAAGAGGGCAAGGGATCCTGATGGAGACCTCGCCGACGACCCGATCCTTCCCCACCCGTCTGCTGCTCCTAACGCTGCTGGCAGGCCTGCTGACGGGAACGGCGGTGACTCTCTATGTCCTTTCGACCGAGGGGCTGACTCACCTACTCTTTTTCGGCAATCCTCTCTCCACCTACGACACGCTTCCGGTCTGGTATCTCTATGCGGTCCCGACGGTGGCGATCCTGATCGTCAATCGTCTCATCGCTCTCGACCCCACCGTTCGGGAATACGGCGTGGCCGAAATCGCCCAGGCTGTCGAAGAGAAACGCTACACCGTCACCCTCCGGGGGTTGATACTGAAAATTTTCGCTTCGGTCCTCTCACTGGCTAGCGGTTTCAACGTGGGTAATGAAGGTCCCTCCGCCGCCATCGGCGCCATGATCGCCCACAAACTCAACGCCCTTTTTCATCTGCCCAGGCGTTTCGTGACGCTGCTGATCAGCATCGGGGCCAGCAGCGGGATCGCCGCGGTCTTCGTCTCACCGGTGACGGGGATCACCTTCGCGCTGGAGAATATCGCCGCTCCCTTTCTCGAGCGTTTGGTGGGTCCTATCATTTTGGGAGCCGCCGTCGCTTTCGGTGTGGCCAATCAGTTTCTCGAGCCCCTGGTCTTTCACTATTCGACCGGACGCCGTTTCGACTACGACTATCTCCTGGCCTCTTTGCTCTTCCTTCCCGTGATGATCGTGACGCTGGGACTCTATCTGATCCTCAAAAAGCGCCTGCTGGCGCTTCTGGATTGGCTGATGCATCGTCGACTGGGACGCTGGCGCAATCTCTTCTTCGCCCTCATCGGCGGGGCAACGGTCGGCACACTACTGCACCTGGCCCCTATCGCCGCCTTTTCGGGGCATCAGATGGTCGCCGCGCTGATCAACGGCCAGATCCATATCTCTCTACTTTTGATCCTAACGGTCGTGCTGCTGCGGATCCTGGGGACGGTCATCGCCATCTACGCCAATGCCGTGGGAGGACTCTTTTTGCCCCTGATGAGCATCGGGGCCCTGGTGGGCTACGGCTACGGCGAAGCGCTCAATCTCTACGGCGGCTTCGCCGTCCACTCCTACGCCTTCGCCGCCATCGGCGCGGCGGTCTTCATGGGGGTCGTGATGCGCCTGCCTCTGACCGCCGTGGTCCTGGCTCTGGAGATCACCTACGACTACAATATCATCGTCCCCACCGCCGTCACGGTGGTGCTCAGCGGCTATCTGATGAACCGGATTTTCGGTATCGAGAAGCTCACCGCCGACAGTCCTACATCTCTGGAAAAAACAACGTTTCGTAAGCCAAACAACAAAGATTCCCAATAGATAGCGTATGTTTTGGGTTCAAAGAGATGATTTTATTCTCTTTAATCCCTCTGAAATCTCTTCGAAGCTGCTGTTTGTAAAATTGAAACGTATTTCATCACTTGCTCCGTTGAATTCGGCCCCCGGCACAAAAACAACACCTTTTCCCAGGCATATTTTTGCCAATTTCACAGTATCCACCCCTTTTAACTTTCCATAAATAAACATTCCTCCTCTGGGACGCGTGTATTCAAAGTCCGGTAAATACAGATCCAGTTTTTCGCAGAAAAAGTTCATTTTCTTCCGATAGCTTGTTCTAAGTTTTTGTAAATGTTTTCGAAAAGATTTCCCATCTTTTAAATACTCCGATATGATTCTTTGGGAGATTCCTGACGTGTGCAGGTCCATCGCTTCCTTGTAGGCGATAAGCGGCGAAAGAAGCGCCTTATCGGCTCGGATCCAACCTACACGTAGCGAGGGTGCAAGCATTTTGGAAAAAGACCCCAAATGATAGCTTTGTTCAGGAACCAACTGACTGATGCTATTGTGTGGCATATCAAAATAGAGTTCACTGTAAGGAGAATCTTCTATGAGCACTATCTGTGAGTCACGTATTGCCCGTGCTATTTCTTTGCGATTTTTATCTGTATAGCATGTAGCACTTGGGTTTTGAAAATCGGGGATCAGATAGGCCAGTTTGGTTTGGAGAATACTTTTTCTGAAGAGATCCGAATCTATGCCATCTTGTGACAATGGCATATCGAATCTATTTAAGTTGTTTAACCTGAAAATATTCAAAGCTCCGAGATAGCTCGGCTTTTCAATGGCAATCGAAGTTCCGGAGTAATATCTGCATATGATATCCAGTCCCTGCTGGGATCCGGAAGTAATGAGAATATTCTCCGCGACTGTCGGGAATCCCCGATCACGGTAATATTTCGCTATCTGCTCTTTCAAAGGTGCATAGCCTGTAGAGTGTCCATACTGGAGACTATCGGCATTTTCCAGAACCCTCTGTGCGGCTTTTTGCAACTCGTCTAGAGGAAAAAGCGAAACATCGGGCAAACCGCCCGCGAAACTGATCGTATCGCTATCGATATATTCGAGTATTTCTCTGATAAACGAGCGCTTCATTTTTTTGCCTTTTTGTCTTTATTGTATTTTTATACCGACTCCCATTCTTTACTATTTATGCTTATTTTATTATCTATTTTTGCTAAAATTTGGAAAATGCAGGTTCGCCCAAATTACGAAATCATGATGAACAGTCTCAGGAATTTATGAAAACGATCACACAATCCCGACATTCCAAACTGGCCAACGATGCACTCTACTACATCTACCGTCATATGGAAACAGACATCAACATTGATGAACTCTGCAAGATTCTCGGTGTGAGCCGTTTTCACTTCCAGCGTTTGTTCAAGGCTCAAATGGGAATGAATATTTATGAGATGGTCAAATCCATACGCCTGCAAAAAGCGGCCAGTCTGCTGATTACCAATCCGAGTTCCACCGTCACCCAGGTGGCCAATATGTGCGGTTATAGTTCTCAGACATCCTTTATACGAGCCTTCAAAGCACGCTTCTCAATGACACCGACACAGTGGCGACAGGGAGGGTATAAAAAATACACTCAGAACATCATTGATACATCCGACTTTGCTTCAGCTTCAATAGCATCCTATAAGAATCTGGAACCCTGTATCGTCAAACAACCGGATATTCGCGCTTTTTACATACGACACAAAGGCTATTCTCCCAAAGTAAAACAAATATGGCAAAAAATCCAGGCCTGGATCTATAGCAATGAAATTGAGAATTACACTTCCATAGGTATCTATCATGACAACCCCATCGTCACACCGTTGGAGGAGTGCTACTATATCGCGGCGATTCAGGTAGAAGACAATACACCTTTGGAAAACACTTCGTTGCCATCCTTTGTCATACCCAAAGGCCTTTACGCCAAATTTGATGTACAGGGAAAATATGGCGATATACTCAAACTTATACAATGGGTCTATCAAGACTGGCTCCCCCAAAGCGGTTATGAAGCCACTACGCTACCCTCTTATACGATTTTCAGGAAAAACCATTTTTTATCGGAGGATGGAGAATTTGACGTCGCATATTATTTGTCTGTCAGATTGAGATAACACAATCTGCAGAAACAAAATCAAATTTTTTTGAGCACTCTGTTTTCCGTTAAGATCCAGCCTTCATCCGGTGGGCTCGAAGAGCCCACCCTACTCGACTATTCCGCATCAGAGGACGAATCACGTTTCTCCATCTCATGCAGCTCTTCGCGCAACTGCTTCCATCGTCGGTTCAGATCTTGGCCGTCGCCGTAGCGCAGGAAATGCCAATAGCGGGTGGGCACGCCTTTGACCCGCCGGGCGTGGCGGATGGGGCACCAGAACTGCTCGGTGCGGGAGGCGATCTCCCGGACATAGTCGATCAGACCGTTGAAGTAGCCGCAATAGACGCAGTTGAGTTTCTGCAGTGCATTGAGATAGGGCAATCGATGCCGATCCAGGGTGATATAGTCCCGACGCCGCACTTTGGGAATGCCGTAGACCGGGAAACAGACCGCCTGATAGACCGTGACACAGAGATCGAGGATAACGGCAGGCACGATCATCCCGTAGATCACCGGAGCGGTCAATCCGTAGGAGATTTTCCCCCGGCGGATATAGTCCAAAAGGCCGATCCGTTCTTCGGCAAAATCGCAGGAGACCTTCTCTCTTTCGTCCCGGAGTTCCCGGTAGAGTGCCTCTTCCGTCTCCTTCAGCCGCTGCGCCAGCTCCCTCACCCGCTCCCGATCGACCATCCTATCCCCCTTTTGAACTCAACCCAAACTATGCATTAGCCGGCACGCCATCTGCATAATTTGGGTTCAATGAAACCCTATACGTCATCCCGGGCTTGACCCGGGATCCAAGCGTTGGAATACCTCATAATGCCGGATCCTAAGTCAAGCTCAGAATGACGGAATCATTCCCTACTCTTTCCAAAATGATACATCAATTCGCCTCACCCTCCGGCAGGAATTCCGAAGAGGACCACCGTCGCCGCCATTGCCGCCACCAATGCAAAGCCGAAAAACTTACTCCAGCGATGGGGAATATCCTCATGCTTGGCCGCCGTCAATGCCGCCACCATACTCTGAAGCATATAGTAGACGGCAAAAGCCTGGGAGGCGTAGGTGATGATCTGGAAGATATTGGAGCTCCAGACGATCAAAATTCCGCCTACGGCAATGATCAGATAGCCTGTCGCCAGCGTAATCCGGCGACGGCTCAGCTCCTCCAGCAGACCGCTGCCTCCCTGCGCATCGGCGATGGCCGCGTCGAACTGGGCGATGAGCGCCAAGACCAGCAGCATCACCGGCAGCACCAGCGCCACATGTTTGCTCAGGGTGATGATCGCCGTATCCTGTCCCTGGGGCGGGAGGGGATAGTTGAAATAATAAAGCATCAACGCGATATAGACCACATAGATCCCCCCGCTGATCCACTGGGCGTAGCGCATGGTGCGGATCCGCAGCAGGGGCGGGAATTTGTCCCCCAGATAGCGGGAGGTCTCGAAGCCCTGCACCACGATCAGCATCCCCAGCAGGATCCGCCAGTCATGCAGCGTCGGGTTTCCCGTGGCGGGCAGATGCCAGATTCCCGCTTCCCACGCTTTCCAGTTTCCCCAGACCAGACCGGCCAGGAGTCCCCCGATGATCCCCAGTTTCAGCGCTTCGAAACGCCCCAGGAAATTGAAGCCCCGGTGCCGGCCGTAAACGGCGATGAAGATCAGTACTGCCGTCGTGATGGTATGGGAGAGGGTCGGATTGACCACGTTGACACCTCGCAGCAGAAAGTCCCCGAAAAGCGCCAGATAGTAAGTGACCGAAACCACATAGGCAAAAGAGAGCGCCCACTGGGAGAGGATCTCCAGGCTCCTGGGAGCCGGGTGCAGGGTCCCCGCCGCCAGTTTGGGCTCGACGTGGTGGATGTTGAATCGGATCGCCGCCCCGATGAGATAGGCCAGCGTCACCAGACCCGCCATGGCAAAGGCCGCGTAACGTCCCATACTCATCTGCAGAATCGGTGCTACGACCAGGAATCCGCTTCCGATAATGGAGGCCAGCGGGATCACCGTCGCGGCCCACCAGGAGCTCTTCTCTACCGGTTTGGAAAAGAGCAGCAGCGTCAGCACCAGTGTCGTGAAGATGACGATAACGTTGGCGATCATATCCGTTTCTCCTCTTCCCACCTTTTAATATTAAACAGGTCCACGATCTGCCGGGTGACGATCCGCTTCGTCGCCAGACGCAACCCGATCTCTACCAAAAAGGCCAGCGCAAACGCCCCCAACAGATAATAGCCGATCATCGGTTCATGGCGGCTGGTATAGACCAGCGTCATTCCCGAGATGGCGAACATCGCCAGGGCCGCCAGAGTGACCAAGACCGGATTGGCTCCGGTCTCTTTGAGCCGCATCATATGGCCCACGTGGGTGAGACCCTGCACTACCAGTACCGCCAGGGCCGCGACGGTCGTCACCTCCGTCAGGTCAAAGAAAAGGACAAGCGGCACGATCAGCAAGGTACTGATGATGAGCCCCTCGAAGGAGCGGAAGACGTTGTAGCTGTAGATTTTGGGGAGGTTGCCCTCTTTGGCCATGGTATAGCCGATGTCGGCAGTAGCATAGAGGGATGCGTTGATCGCCGAGGCGGTGGCCAGCAGCGCCGTGGCCGCCATGATCTTGAAGCCCCAGACACCAAAGACCGGTTTGGCCGCCTCGGCCAGGGCGTAGTCTTTGGTCTCTATCACCTTCTCCAGCGGCAGATTTCCCAGCACCGCGACCGCCGTGACGATATAGAGCAGCGCCACGATGGCGATCGCCCCCATCATCGCCCGCATCATGGTCCGGGCGGGGTTTTCCATATCCTCCACCGTATTGGTGATGACGCTGAAGCCCTGATAGGCGAAAAAGGTCAGTCCCGTAGCGAAAAGCATATCTTTGAGCGGCGGCATCTGAGCGGCAGAGAGATATTGGGGCTTGACAGTAAAAAGCGCCGCGATGGCAAAGACCGTCAATATCGTTACTTTGATAATGACGATGAGATTTTCGGAGCGGGCCACGAAGGTGGCACCGATGAGATTGACCAGGAGGAAAAAGCCCAGAACTCCCAAGGCGAAGGCGTCCACCACCCAGCCCTCGGCTTGCGCATGCCAGAAGGTCGCGGCGTAGGTACCGAAACTTTTGGCGATGGCGGCGATGGCGATGAGCCCGGCGAAATAAAAGAGCACACTGGCCGCCCCGGAGAAGACCCCCTCGCCATAGCCCTGGACCAGATACTCCACAATCCCGCCCCGGGAAGGGTAGCGCAGCGCCAGCTTGGCCAGGGAGTAGCCGCTCAGCAGCGCCGCGATGCCCCCCAGGACGAAGGAGAGCCAGACGATGTTTCCGGCGATGGCTCCCGCCTGGCCGATGACGATGAAGATCCCCGCCCCCACCATGGAGCCGATCCCCAGAAAGATCGCGCTCCAGAGTCCGAAGGCTTTGGCGTTGCCGTCTTGTGATGACATATCCATCCCTATTTTACTATTTTAATATTTATTGATATATAAGCTAACGGGAGCTTTTCTGTAGGGTGGGCACTTTGTGCCCACCGAATCAACCATCCGGTTATCAATTTGAGTAAATCAATTACCAAGAACGTTTGGCCTTTGAATCGGTGGGCTCATAGAGCCCACCCTACCTCGGGATTCCGGTAGATGAACGTGTTGTTATTTCCAGTAATACAGAGCGTCCGCTCCCAACTGGGCCTCGATCTCCAGGATCCGATTGTATTTGGCCAGGCGTTCGCTGCGGGAGGCCGATCCGCTCTTGAGATGCCCCGTCCCCATCGCCACGGCGAAATCGGCCAGAAAGGTATCGGCCGTCTCGCCGGAGCGATGGGAGAGGAAGGCCCGCCAGCCGTGCTCGATGCACAGTCGCACCGCATCAACCGTCTCGGTGACGGAGCCGATCTGATTGAGCTTGATCAGCGAGGCGTTGGCGGTGTGTTGTTCGATGCCGCGCCGGATGAATTTGGTGTTGGTGACGAAAATGTCGTCGCCCACCACTTCGATC
>NZ_WFQN01000008.1 GCF_015487065.1 Nitratifractor sp. | reverse complement strand
GCGTACGTAGATCTTGGTGTGGTTCTCTTTGAGCTTGGGGGCCCACTTCTCCAGGGCGTTGATGATCCCGGTAAAGGTCTTGGCGAAATCGGTAAAGTTGGCGATGGCCGCGCCGATGATGAGGAGCTTGCCCCGCGGACCGGGGTAGCGGGTCATCAGATCGAAGATCGTCTCGGCGTAGAACTCGGTCTCTCCGGTGGTGGGGCCTCCGGAGTACTCCCCGTAGTTGGCCAGATCCTTGACTCCGGCCAGATCGGCGATGGTATCGGCGTAGACGACGGAAGCGCCGCCGCCGGCTACCATGGTCCAGATCCGTCCCTGGGGATTGAGGATCGTCAGTTTGAGGGAAGCTCCCGACTTACTGTCGGCTTCGGCGATCGCCTTTTCCTCGGGAGACTGCTCTTCCATGCCGAAAGCAGTGGGGAACTCGATGTCGCCCCATTTCTCTTTCATCAGGAAGCCGGCGGTATCGTCCAGACGAGCCACCAGGTCCAGGATGTGGGCGTCGGTACCGATGAGAACCAGCGGGTTGATCTCCAGATAGGCGAAGTGCATATCCCGGAAAAATTTGAAGAACTGAATCGCAAAGGAGACAAAGGCTTCACGGTTTTCGGCGGGGATATCGTCAGGAACGTTGGCGCGGATCGCCTTTTCGATATCGGCCTCTTTCATATTGATAGGAATGCGGACTTCGTTGACCTTCTCGTCCCATCCCTCTTCGACCTCCATTCCTCCTTCGGCGGACATATAGAGCACATCATCTTCTCCGACGGTGGTGGCGGCGATGTAATATTCCTGATCCTGGGTGTGGGGCGTAAAGGGCTCAACGATGAAATGAGTCAGATGGCCGTGCTGACCGCTCAGCAGCGTCACATCGTGGGACTGTTTCTCTTCGATCCATTTGGCGGCATCTTCCAGTGTCACGTCACCGGGCTTGTTGACTTTGAAGAGGACCAGGTCGTTCTTCCCACGCTTTCCGAAGAGCATATCGGGCTTGACGACCAGAGGTTCCTGGTTGAGCCACTCGAATCCGTGTTCTTTGGCTTTCTCGCGCAGTTCGTCGGCGCTGGTGACCAGGACCGACTTGAAGGGGTAGTGGAACCCGTCGAAATACTCGTTCCAATGCTTGGCAAAGAGCTGCTTTCCGTCATATTCGCGTATTGCTCGTTGAGCCATCGGCTTCTCCTTTGTCTGGTTAGGGTTGGCTAGATTTTATCATTAGATTCTTTCAAACTTATGAAAGTCAAAAAGGGGCCGCCACTTTTTGGCGGAAGCTGTGTATTTTGGGAACAGGGGATGAAAAAGATTGGGGCTCAGAACGTATCGGAAGAGCGCTTTTCGGCAGGACAGGCAGGCAGACCGTAGAACCGATAAAGCGCATTGTAACGTCTCTTCACAGGAGAATGGCAGCGAACCCCCCGGGCTTTCAGCGCCTCCACCCGGGCCGGGATCTCATAGAGCGGCGCGGCGAAAAAGTGGCTCGGACGTCCCAGCAGAACATAGAGAGGCCGATGCAGGGCCACCGCCGCGCTGCTGAGAACCAGCGTCGCCAGGACCACCGCCCCCGCGAGTCGATACCGGGTCTGAAAGCGCCGCATCCGCACCCGCATGCTCGAAAAATAGACCCGGACGGGGATCATTGTCGCCGCCAGCAGATAGGGGCTGAAATCGACAATGAGGACCTGCTGGCGAATCGAAAGAAGTATCGAAAGGGCCAGGGCCGCAAACGCGATGCTCCAGGTCAGATCCCTGGGCCCCACCAGGGCCACCCGGTAGAGGGCATAGAAATAGTAGACAAAAAAGAGCGGGGAGAAGAGCGCGGCATCAATCCCGAAGAGTTCGGGCAGATGCCCCTGGGGATGCCCTCCGATACTGTAGAGGCCTGTCGCCAGAGAGAGAACCAGCAGCAACGCCGCCGCGATCCCCAGCCGATACTCCCGCCGGACGAAGGCGTAGAGCGCTACCGCCAGGTAGAGGGCAAACATCGCCGTAGCGGTACTCAGCAGCAGGACCAGGGCCAGAAGCTCCAGCCAGAAGATCTTTTCCCGGTAGGCCAGGAGGAAAAGGAGTGTCAAGGTCAGCGCGAAAACCGCATCGTTGAGGAGGACGTTGGCGGCGATCACTCCCGGCAGAATCGCAAAGATCGCCAGGGTGAAGCGCCGATCTTCCAGCCGCGGAAAATAGTCCGGAAGGAGCCGGTAAAAGAGCCAGAGATTGACTCCCCCGAGGAGAAAAGGAATCACACGCAGGCCCAGTGGACCGGGGAGGTACTGATGGAGGATCCGGGCGATCCAGATCGCGGGGCTCCACTCATCGCGGTAAAAGAGCTGCGCTTCGGTAGGAGAAAGGGGGGTCGTCAGAATCAGGGCGGCAATCCCCGTCATATAGAAGAGGAGAAAACCGTAAAAGAAACGATCGTTGCGCCAGATTCCGATCATCTCAGAGCTTCAGGAAATTGTCCAGCATCTCATGGCCGTATTCACTCATGATCGACTCGGGGTGAAACTGGACCCCGTAGACCGGCAGATCCCGGATCTGCAACGCCATGATCTCTCCGTCATCGGTGCTGTAGGCGGTGGGGACGATCCGGTCGGGAAGGTTCTCGGAGTTGACGGTGAGGGAGTGGTAACGCGTCGCTCTAAACTCTTCGGGCAATTCCCGAAAGATCGGGCTTTCAGCGGTCACTTTCACCTGGGAGGTTTTGCCGTGCATCATATTCTTGGCCCGGATCACTTCGCCGCCGAAGGCCTGGGCGATGCTCTGATGCCCCAGACAGATTCCGAAGATGGGCGTTTCGCCGGCAAAACGCTCGATCACTTCCAGGGTCACCCCCGCGTCGTCGGGGGTCGAAGGGCCCGGGGAGAGAATGATCTTCTCCGCCCCCAGCTCGGCGATCTGGTCGACCGTGAGCTCGTCGTTGCGGATCACCCGCAGATCGGCGCCCAGTTCCCGGCAATACTGGACGATGTTGTAGGTGAAGCTGTCGTAGTTGTCGATCATCAGGACCATCGGTTATTCCTCATCGTAAACTTTGAGTTCATTATACAGGCTGTCGCGTTCGACGGGAACAAACCCGCTGTTGCGAATCAACGCTACAAACTCCTCCAGCGGCAGCCCGTGGGCGCTGGCGGCCCCGGCGGCGGACTGGATCGACTCTTTCTGGATCGTCCCGTCCAGGTCATCGGCGCCAAACTCCTGGGCCAGGAGCGCCAGGCCGACGGTGGAGGTGGCCCAGTAGGCCTTGATGTGGGGAATGTTGTCCAGCAGGATTCGGCTGATGGCGTAGGTCTTGAGGATCTCCTGGGCGGTGGGAAACTCCTCGACCTTCAGGAAGTTGTTCTGGCGCTGATAGACCAGAGGGATGAAGGCGTTGAAGCCGCCCGTCTCATCCTGGAGATTGCGCAGCCGAAGCATATGGTCGATCCGGTGGGCCCGCTTCTCCACATGGCCGAAGAGCATCGTGGCGTTGGACTCTCTCCCCCGCTGATGCCACTTGCGATGGATCTCCAGCCAGTTCTCGCTGCTGACTTTGCCTTTGCAGATATAGTCCCGCACCTCTTCGTCGAAGATCTCCGCTCCGCCCCCGGGCATGGAGTCCACCCCGCTCTCAACCATCCGATCGATCATCTCATCGTAGCTCAGCCCGTTGCTCTCGGCCAGGAAGTTCACCTCCGCCGCGGTGAGAGCCTTGACATGCAGCTCGGGGTGGGCCTCCTTGATCTTGCGGAATGCCCCCAGATACCAGTCGATCCCTACCTCGGGATTGTGAGCCGAAACGATATGGACCTCTTTGGCTCCCCGCTCCACAGCTTCGTCGGCGATGGCCAGGATCTCGTCATGAGTCAAAGTGTACTGGTTGGGGTTTTTGCGGCTGGCGCTGTAGGCACAGAATTTGCAGATGTCTTTGCAGACATTGGTGGGGTTGATATGTCGGTTGACGTTGAAAAAGCTTTTGCGGCCGTAGCGCGCTTTGCGTATCCCGTCCGCCAGCTCTCCCAGGGTCATCAGATCCAGGTCGTAGAGGGCTTCCCCCTCTTCCTGTCCCAGACGCTCACCCGCTTTGACCTTTTCGATCAGTTCCTTTGCTGCCACCACCACTTCTACCATCCTCTCTTTAACCCGATATTCCTAATCATGTCAAAACAATTCTCCAAAGAGAGGTTTCACTCGATGGCGACAAAGGAGCGCTTGCCTCTAATGGGTGCTCAGCCTCCACGGCTTCGCTACGCTCCGACCGCTCCGGTTTCGAAGCTACAAACGATACGCAGGTATCGTTTGCTTAACGCTTCTCACATTCGCGACTGCCAGAGCTATCGAGTGAAACCGGTTATTTTTCAGAAAAGTTCTGACATGCCGGCCGGGTTTAAAATTGCGCTATTATAACCCAAATATTTTACGCTGGCCGTTGCCCGATTCGAGTGCTCTGAAAATCTTTGTCATTTCGGGCTTGACCCGGAATCCGGAGCCTTAAATTCCCATGACACCATGGATCCTGAATCAAGTTCAGGATGACGAAACCCAATCTTTGCAAATTTTTCGGAGCACTCGTTTGACACCCGGCACCCAATACTTCTGCCAAGGAAAATGAATGCGTACCCTCAATACCCGTGTCGAAGAGCTGCTCTATGAGAACGCTCCCGACTTCGAGATCGCCAAAGTGATCAAGAGCTATCTCAAGGAGTATTTCGCCACCCTGCCCCAGACCTTTGCCGAAACCGGGGGCAAGGATTTCCTCGCCCGACACACCCGCACCATCGATACCGTGATCCGGCTGGCCTACAAGGTCGCCGTTCGGGAGATGTTCGGCCACTACACCCCCCTCAAAAACCACCTCCCCGTCACGCTGGTCGCCCTGGGAAGCTACGGCAGAGAACAGCTCTGCCTCCACTCCGACATCGACCTGATGTTCGTCTATGAAAATATCCCCGGCTATCAGACCCAGCCCCTGATCGAAAAGATGCTCTACCTGCTCTGGGACAGCGGCCTGAAGCTGGGGCATCGGGTCCACGAGCTGGCCGACCTGCCCGTGGTGGCGAGGGAGGATATCACCATCAAAAGCGCCTTTCTCGAATCCCGCTTCATCGAAGGCTCCAAATTCCTCTGGACCGGGATCGAGAACGCCCTCACCGAGATCCGAAAGGAAAACCCCGAAGAGTTCATCCGGCTCAAGGTCGAGGAGCGCCGTGCCCAGCACAAACGCTATCCCCTGACCATGGAGCCCCACCTCAAGGAGGGCGTCGGGGGGTTCCGGGACGCCAACATGGTCTTCTGGATGGGCAAGCTCCTCTACAATGTCCCCAGAATCCGGGAACTGGACGAGAGGATCGTCGATCCCGAGGATTACCGGGAGTACCGCATCGCGCTGGAGTTTCTCTTTCGGGTACGGACCGCCCTGCATATCGTCGCCGGGAAAAAGGTGGATCAGGTTCGACTGGACCTGCTGCCGGACCTGGCCCGGCTCCTGAAGTTCCCCGAGAGCTACCGGGGGCAGCTCCGCCTCGCCCGTCGTATCACCGGTGCGCTGCGGACCATCCATCTCTACAGCCGGATCTGGCTGGAGCGGCTCATCGGCGACTATCTGCCCGAACTCTATGCGAGCTGCTACCTTCCCGAGGTTCATCACCGCAAACTCCATCCCCTCGTCGAGGAGCTCAACCGGCAGGCGACCGAGCCCTTCCGTATCCATCCGGAGCTCCTGCATGCTCTCATCCATGCCGAACGTCCCGAGCGGCCCGATGAGACGCTTTACCGGACCTTGCGACACACCTTTGAGCGTCCGGCAGCCGCTTCCGTCCTGGAGGCTTTTGTGGAGGCACGGATCCTGGGCTACATGATTCCCCCGATGAAAAAGGTGATCGATCTGCCCCAGTTCGACGGGTACCACCGCTACGCCGTCGACCGCCACAGCGTCGAGACCCTGCGCCATATGGAGAGCATCGAAGATCCCTTTATCGCCGAGCTTTTCGACAATCTGGAGCCGGAGGAACAGGCGATGCTCAAGGTGGTCGCTCTGCTCCACGATGCCGGCAAAGGGCGCAAAAAAGATCACCACCTGGTGGGGGCTTCTCTCTTCCGGGTTTTTGCCGCCAAACTGGGCTTCAGTGCACCGCTTATCGATGCGGGAAGCATGCTCATCCTCTACCATACCCTGATGAGCGTCACCGCCCAGCGGGAGGATATCTACAGCGAAAAGACCGTTCTGGCCTTCGTCTCCCGCTTCGGGAACCAAAAGCTCCTGCAGATGATCTACATCCTCACCTACGCCGATATGAAAGGGGTGGGCACCGACGTCTACAACAGTCACAGCGCCCGGCTCCTGCGGATCCTCTACCATCAGTCCCTGGAGGCGCTCAAATACGAAAACCGTCTGGACGAGACCGCCAAACGCCTCCGGGCCGTGGACCGGCTCAAAAACTCCCGGGCCTTTCGGGAACTCCCCAAAAGCCTCCAGAACAAGATCCTCTCCATCCCCTCCAACGCTTTCTTCATCCGTCACAGCACCCGCCGGATCATCGCCATCGCCAAAGCGGCGGCGAGTATGGAGGAGTACACTTCCCATATCAGCAACAAACAGAACCTCACCGTCGAGGTGATCCGCCGTCACGATCTCAACCTGGCCTGGCTGCTCCACCGCCTCTCACGCCTCCAGGTGGTCGCCATGGAGATCGTCAAACTCTGGGGCGGATTGAAATATTTCAAGATCGACTTCAACGATCGGCTGGACGAGAGCGAAATCCCGAGACTCGATACGATCATTCAGGAGTCGCTTCTGCCTCATCCCGATCTCAAGCTTCCCAAGCCCCAGGTCAAACGGGAGGAGATCGAAACGGACTGCGAACACTCCCAGGAGTACGCCCTGCTCCGCCTCAGAGCCGCCGATCAGCCGGGCCTGCTGGCCTATCTCATCGATCTCTTCGACCGGCTGGGAGTCGACATTGCCTCGGCCAAGATCCACACCCTCAAAGGGCGGGTCAACGATCTCTTCCTTATCGAAAAGAACGGGAGTTTCTGTCATAATATCGACAAGATTGTTCAAGAATTGACGACAACGGAGTAGTTATGTGCGGAATCGTAGGCTATCTCGGCCCCAAAGAGAAAAAAGAGATCCTGCTCGACGGATTGGCGGAGCTGGAGTATCGGGGATATGACTCGGCGGGAATCGCCGTCATCAGCGGCGGAAAACTGACCCACTTCAAAGCGGTAGGCAAGCTCAAAAACCTGCGGGAGAAAGCGGCCGATTTTACCAGTGAAGGCCCCGGTGCCGCCATCGGCCACACCCGCTGGGCCACCCACGGCAAACCGACCGAGCTCAACGCCCACCCCCATATGGGGGCTTTCAGCTATGTGGTTCACAACGGGATCATCGAAAACTATCAGGCGCTCAAAAAGGAGCTGGAGGCCCAGGGGGTCCGCTTCCTGAGCCAGACCGATACCGAAACCATCGTCCACCTCTTCGAGCAGAAGATCCAGGAGGGCCTCGAACCCTTCGAAGCCTTCAAAGCCACCATCGAACGTCTGGAGGGAGCCTACGCCATCCTCCTCATCAGCGAAGCGGCGCCCGAGACGATCTTCTTCGCCAAGAACGGTTCGCCGCTGCTGATCGCCTTCGACGGGGAGGAGATCTACTTCGCCTCCTCCGATACGGCGGTCATCGGCAAAGCCAAAGAGGCCTACTATCTCGAAGACGGCGAATACGGCTTCGCCAAACCCGGCGAAGTGGAGCTCTGTGACAGCAACGGCCCCAAACCCGTCACGACACAGCCCCTGCCCGCCGACAAAGCCATGGCCCAGAAAGACGGCTACCGTTTCTTCATGGAGAAAGAGATCTACGAACAGAGTTCCGTCATCAGCGACACGATGCTGGGACGGGTCCTGGAGGATCGGGTGGAGTTCGAGGAACTCGATC
>NZ_WFQN01000007.1 GCF_015487065.1 Nitratifractor sp. | reverse complement strand
TCACAAGGGTATAGAAAAAGGAGGGGTAGAACATCCCCACCGTCGCCAGGGCGCTGCCCAGGAGCCCCGCTACCTTGTAGCCGATGAAGGTCGCGGTGATGAGAAAGGGCCCGGGGGTGATCTGCCCGAAGGCGATCCCGTCGGCGAATTCTTTGAGCGTCAGCCAGTGGTGGGAGACCACCGCCTCCTGCTGAAGCAGCGGCATAATGGTCATCCCGTTGCCGAAAGCCACGGCCCCCACCTTGAACATCGACCCGAGCAGCTGCCCTCCCTCGGACTGCCAGAAAATCCCCAACGCCAGCAATCCGGCGAAGAGCGCTCCGCTGAAGAGCAGCCCCGCCAGGCGCCACTGCCACTTGCCGGGGATCGGAACCGCCGTTTGGGGACTTTGCTTTTGCATCTCGGGCTTTTCCTTCCAGAAGAGCGCCAGCCCCAGGACAATGGCGAGCAGAATGATCCAGAAGGCGTTGACGTGAAAGAGCATCAGCACGAAAGCAAGCCCCGCCAGAAAGGCCGTCCCCCCTCCGGAAATATACCGCCCGGAGAAATCGATGGCCACGTGGAGCACGATCCCCACCACCATCGCCTCCAGAGCGATAAAGAGGGGATGGACCCAGCTCACCTGCCCGTAGCGGAAATAGAGCCAGGAGAGCAGCAGCATCAACAGATAGGAAGGAAGGACAAAGAGAAAGGTAGCGAGAAAAGCGCCGACGAAGCCCTTGATCCGATAGGCGGCATAGGCGGCGAGGTTGAAGAGGATGGGGCCGGGATAGAGCTGCACCATCGCCAGCCCCTCGTCCATCTCCTCCTGACTCAGCCAGCGCCTCCCGATGATGAGAGCTTTGAGCTGCTGGAGCATCGCCATACTGTAGGCGGTCAGACCGATGAGGAAAAAGGCCCGGCTCAACTGCCAGAGGGAAGGGCTTTCTCTCTCTACAGCCTGTGAATCCCCTTCGCTCTTCGTTTTCATAGGTCATCCTTTTTAAGCACAATCTCGATATCCAAGGCATCGAAGAGTTCCCGGACATTCTCGTCCAGCTTTGTGGGCCCCATGATGATGCGGTCCGTATGGATGGAGAGGAGATAGCCCAGCAGTCGGAACGATTTTCCTTTCGTAGCTTTGCGGGCAGGGTTTTGCACGATTTTTCTGCCGAGGAGCTCCCTGCCCTCTTTCCAGTGTTCGATCTCGAGCCAGTCGGCACGGCCGAATTCCCGGCTCAGGGTTTTCTTGTCCGGCCCAAGGAGCCTAACGACAGTGAGATAGGGAGGATGGTCGGGTTCGTAATGAATCGTCACCGATTCGAGCGAGGGCAACTCTGCATGCAGTCGCTGCACCACTTCGTCGATACTTTGGTGTGCTTTGACCGCATTTACCTCGGCGACTTTCACTTCGATATCTGCGAAATAGACGCTGCCGGATTTTCGGACATAGAGACGTTTGATCCCAGTGATGTCCGGCTCGGACATCACGATCTTGCGTACTTTATCGTATATCTCCGTATCGGCCGCGTCGAGCAGGGAGAGGAGTCCCTCCCTCAGGACGTCGAAGGCCCCTTTGAAGATCATCAGCACGATGAAAACGACGGCGACTTCCTGAGCGTAGGGAATGCGATACTGGTGGGCGACGAGCCCGATGACGACGATCAGCCCCGAACCGATATCCCCCAGCCAGTTGATGGCATCGGCCCGTACACCGGGTGAACCGAGCCGCTGCGCCGCCCGGAGCTCGAAAAAATAGAAGAGCGCCTGGATCAGCAGAAGCGCCAGGATGAAAGCGACCGTCGGCCAGACATTCCCGGGGGTTCGGATCCCCGCTTCGAAAAAGACCGAATGGATGATCTCGTATCCGGCGTAGAGAATCCCCAAGCCCCCCAGAACCGCGGCCATATCCTCGAGTTTGTGCATCCCGTTGGGGAAGCGTTTGGAGCGGTGATTGGCGAAAAAGAGGGCCAGGAAGATCAACAGCGCCCCGAAAACATCGGAGGTGGAGTGGATGCCGTCGGCGATAAGCAATGTGGAACCCATCGCCCAGCCCCACGCCAGTTTCGCCGCCGCGAGCGCGGCGTTGAGAAAGGTCGAGGCAAGCAGCCAGTTCTTTTTCTCATCCTTCCCCTGTTTACGGGATGTCGTCATCCTATACTCCTACTAAGTTTGTGTCCCGATTATAACCGGATGAACGCGGCTTTGTCATCCAGAATTTGAGACAGGACACCGATAGCCCGGATTCCGGACAAATTCGGAATGAGGAACGTTTCCGGAGAATTAGAATCTCCCGAATTTCAGAGCAGGAAATACGTCAGTTGTTCTGAAGATCGATGCGGAAGGGATACCGGCTATTAATGGGGTTCTTTATCGGTCCGGCACTTTTTTGCCCGTTCTTCTTCGATCTCTTTGACTTTCTTTTCCAGATCCAGCAGCATCTCGTACTGTTCGGAATGGGTGCGACCATGCTCCTCCATCCGTTGCTTTCTCTCCTCGATAGTTTCGAGCCACTCGTCGACGATCTCGTCGGGGATGGAGCAGTCCGTGGCCTCTTTTTTCTCGTTGTCGACGATCCAGTCGGCGATCTTTTTCATCATATGTATCATTGCAGGTCCTTTAGAAGTGGAGCTTCAGAAGCCCCATGATCATTTTGGCCGCCAGCAGCAGCAGGAGTACAGCGATGAGCTTTTTGACCTGGGCGGGGGTGAGGCGGTAGTGCATGATGAAGTCCCCCAGATAGCCTCCCAGCACCGCCGCGACAGTGACCACTCCCAGGAGCACCCAGTCCATCTGCACGAAGCTGAGATAGGTGAAAAAGGCCCCCAGAGAGGAGAAGGGGATGATGAAGCTCACCGCGTAGGCGGCCTTTTTGGCATCGAAGCCCAGCAGAATCAGCAGCGGCATGATCAGCGCTCCGCCACCCACGCCGATCATCCCCGAGATGATCCCCACGACGAAACCGATGAGAAAGAGGATCCAGGCTTTGTCGTAGACCACCTTGGTCTCCCGTTTGGTGTAGAGCAGCAAAATCGCCGCGGTGATGAGGAAAGCGACCAGGATCCATTTGACCACGACGACGGGAACGTATTGGGAACTCCAGGCCCCCAGAGGCGTGGCCAGCAAAATGGCGATGACCAAAGGCAGGGCGAATTTGATATCCAGCACTCCCCGGAAGAAGTTCATCACCGAAGCGGTAATCGTAGAGGAGCTGTTGATAAAAAGCCCGATGGCTTTGGCAAGATTCAGGGGCATCCCCATCATGTTGAAGGTGGGTACCAGTACGATGGCCGAGCCCACTCCTCCCATGGCGAAGAGGGTGGAGAGTCCCAGAGTCAGGAGGAAATAGATCCCGTAGTGGATCAACTCCGGCGTGCTCATGGCTTAGAGCTTCAGATCTTTGGCTTTGCCGCCTTTGAGGCGTTCCATCAGACCCAGCAGGCCGCCGACCAGGTATTTGACGTCGTAACCTTTGGAAGCCAGGTAGGTGCGGGCCATATTGGAGCGGTCGCTCTTGGGGCAGGCGACGACGAGGAGCTTGTCTTTGGGAAGTTCGTCGAGACGCTCGGGCAGTTCGTTGGCCGGGATCTGGAGGCCGAAGTTGACCTGCCAGACTTTGGTTTCAAAGGGCACGCGGATATCGATGAGCTCCGCTTCGCCTTTGTTGTAGAGCTCGATGAACTCCTCGATATCGATGCGCATATTTTTCATTTCGCTGGGGACGATGTTCAGTGGAAAGGTGTTCATTTTTTACTCCTTGTTTTTGTGTTAAGTGTTATGTGTTACGTGTTACGATTTTTGGCGGTTGTCCGCACACAATGCCGTTGCCGGAGGCAACTCGATGCCCGATGCCGATCCGCGAAGCGGATCTCAATGCCCACCGAATCTAGCGGATCTTCTCCATATAGTTCTTCGCCCGGTCTCCCCGCAGGTAGTCGACGATGCCGAGCATTCCGTCGGTGAGGTATCGAGCCTCGAAGCCTTTGAGCTTGAGAAAGAGCCGGGCGATCTCGGCCCGGTCGTAGTGGGGGCACATCGTGACGATGGTCATATCCCGATCCAATTCGTCAAGGCGGTCGGGAAGTTCGTTGAGGGGGATGTGCTGGCCGAAGCCGATGTGCCATGCCT
>NZ_WFQN01000006.1 GCF_015487065.1 Nitratifractor sp. | reverse complement strand
CTCTATGCCCTGCCGGCGATCTTCGCCATCTTCTTCGCGCTGAGCGACCTGGCGATCCCCCGCAACGAGGCCCTCATCACCAAAGACGGCCTCTACCTCATCGCCTCCGACCACTGTCCCCACTGCCGCAAGGTCAAGGCCTATTTCGCCAAAAAGGGAATCCGTTACACCAAGCTGGATGTCAACGACCCCAGCGTCCGCCATTTGGCCAAAGCCCTGGGCATCGATGAAATTCCGATTCTCGTCAAGCGCCAAGGGGGCAAAACGACGATTCTCTACGGCGACAAACCCATCATCGCCTCGTTTGAGCTGGCACCGGCTTCCGAAAACTCCAAAAGCGCCCCTCTCCCGGTTACCAATACCGATCTCTACTCCAATCCCGATGAGGGAGGATGTACACTGAATCCACTGGAAAATGACGGAGGCGGCTGCGAAGCTCCCGAACCCGAGGTCAAACTGCGATGATCCTACAGCGAATCCTCACCCTTCCTCCGCTACCCAGGGGCGTCCACCTCATCACCCGGCAGATCGAGCCGGAGATCCGAGGGATTCGCACCGGCATCGCCCACCTCTTTCTCCAGCACAGCTCCGCCTCCCTGGCGATCAACGAAAACTACGATCCCGACGTCCGCCGGGATGTGGAGCATTTCCTGCGCACCCTCATCCCCGACGGCTGGAGCGGCTTCACCCATACCCTGGAAGGGCCCGACGACATGCCGGCGCATATGAAAAACATCCTCATCGGCTCCAGCCTCACGATCCCCATTACCGACGGCCGGCTCAACCTCGGCACCTGGCAGGGGATCTATCTCCTGGAGCATCGGGAACACGGCGGAGAACGGAGGATCGTCATCACGCTGATGGGAGAATAGCGTGCTACGTGTTACGTGTTATGTGTTACGATGAAAGAGCCAATTATCGATAGCATAACTCGTATCACTTAGCACTCAGCATGTAACACGAATAAAGGATCGCAATGAAACTTGTCCTTCTCGACGCCGAAACCCTGGGAGAGGATCTCGATCTGAGCTCCTTGGAGCGTTTCGGTGAACTTGTCGTCTATCCGCGTACCGCACCGGATGAGACACTGCAAAGAATCGACGACGCAGAAATCGTCATCACCAACAAGGTGGTTCTCGATCGGGAGATTCTTCGGGCGGCTCCGAGGCTCAAACTGATCTGCATTGCGGCAACGGGGATGAACAATGTCGATCTAAAGGCCGCCGAGGAGCTCGGTATCACGGTGCGTAATGTCGCCGGCTACTCCACTCCCAGTGTGGTACAACACACCTTCGCCATGCTCTTCTATCTTGGGGAACAGCTGGCCTACTACGACCGCTTCGTCAAGGAGGGATCCTGGAGCCACGGCGGGCTCTTCACCCATCTGGGACGTCCCTTTTCCGAAATCGCCGGCAAACGTTGGGGGATCATCGGGATGGGGACGATCGGCCGGGAGGTCGCCCGCATCGCCCGGGCATTCGGCGCCGATGTGGTCTATTATCCCACCTCGGGAATCGCCCACGAAGATGCCTATCCGGCGCTGGAGCTTGAAGAGCTGCTGCGCGGCAGCCATATCGTCAGCATCCACGCGCCGCTGAATGAGCGGACCCAGGGCCTTCTCGGCGCCAGGGAGCTTGTTCTGCTGAGCGAGAAAGCCATCCTCCTCAATCTTGGCCGGGGCGGCATCATCGACGAAGCGTCCCTGGCAGCAGAGCTGGACCGCCGGGAGATCTATGCCGGCCTGGACGTGACCGAACAGGAACCTCTGCCCGAAAACTCCCCGCTTTTGAAACTGAAACATCCTGAACGCCTCCTCGTCACTCCCCACATCGCCTGGGCCAGCCGGGAAGCGAGGGAGCGTTTGCTTCAGGGGATTGTGAAGAATATCGAGGAGTTCGTAAATGGTCGATAGTCAGGTCATTGGGAACACTTTTCGTCGTTTGTCTTTTGTCGTTTGTCGTTTGAATAGAAGCGTTGCACAGCAACGCCTACCGAAATTCTCCATTCTCCATTCTCCATTCTCCATCAAAATTCGGTTCCTCACTCCTCATTCCTCACTCCTCACTTTTCTCCAAAGGAGAAACCGTGCTTGATCTTCTCATCATAGGAAGCGGCGGCGCCGGGCTCTCCGCCGCTCTGGAAGCCGCAAGCCGGGGGGCGAAGGTGGCCGTCGTCACCAAATCCCTCCCCACCCAGGCCCAGACCTGCATGGCCCAGGGGGGGATCAACGCCGCCCTGGGAAACATAGAGCCCGACAGCCCCGAGGAACACATCGCCGATACGCTGCGCTCCGCCCACGGCCTGGCCGACGAGACGATGGTCCGCACCCTCTGCGAATCGGCCCCCGAGACCATCGAATGGCTCGATCGTATGCTCGTGCCATTTTCCAGAATTCAACCCAATAAAAATTCTACCCACTACCCACTACCTACTACCCTCTCGTTACAAACGATCGCCCAACGCCGCCTGGGAGGGGCCAGCCACCCGAGAGCCTGCTACGCCCAGGACTACACCGGGCTCAAAATCCTCCAGAACCTTTACGATCGCTGCCTGGAGGCGGGAGTGACCTTTTACACCGGGCACTATCTGCTGGATCTGGTCGTCACGGAGGATCGGGAGGTCACAGGCGCAGATTTCTGGGAGATTCAGGCAGGGAGGATCCGAACGATCCGGGCCCGGGCCACTCTCCTGGCGACGGGGGGTTACGGGGCGCTCTATCAGGGGTACACCACCAATGCCTACGGCGCCACCGGTGATGGGATCGCCGCGGTCCTGCGTGCGGGCGGGGTGCTGGAGGATATGGAGTTCGTCCAGTTCCACCCCACCGCTATGGCCCCCAGTGCCGTGCTCATCAGCGAAAGCGCCCGCGGAGCGGGGGCCTGGCTGATCAACGATCGTGGTGGGGAACGTTTCACCGACGAGCTGGCCCCCCGGGATATCGTCGCCCGGGCGATGTTTGACCAGATCGCCGCCGGGAGGCATCTCTTCCTCGACCTGCGTCCCATTCCCGAGAAAGTTCTGCGGGAGCTGATGCCCCAGGAGCTCCATCTGGCCCGGCTCCATGCCGGGATCGATGCGACGAAAGAACCGATCCCCGTCATGCCGGCGGTCCACTACACTATGGGGGGCATTGCCGTTGATTCCCGATTGCGCATCCGGGGGCTGGGACGTGCATATGCCGCGGGAGAGTGCTCTGCTGCCAGGGTCCACGGTGCCAACCGCCTGGGGGGCAACTCCCTGCTGGAGATTGTCGCTTTTGGACGGCGGGCCGCCGTGAAGGCTCTGGAGGAGGTGAAGGGTGGAGTTCCGGAGGGCTGCGCACCCGATCAGGAATCCGCAAAGCGAATCGAAAGCATCTTTGCCCGCAAGAACCGCTACAACCACTACCACAAACAGAGGATCCTCGGCAAACGACTCTACCACGATCTGGGAATCGTCCGCGACGGAGCGCTTATCGAGGATGCCCTGCACTACATTGGGGAGCTGGAGGGGCGTCTCGGCGAAACGGGATTGCAGGACCGCTCCCGCAGAGAAAACAAAGACCTGACAGAGCTGCTGGAGTATGAAAATACCCTCCTGCTGGCCCAAGCCCTCAGCCTCTCCACCCTGAAGCGGACCGAAAGCCGCGGAGCCCACTACCGCAGCGACTATCCGAAGGAATCGAAAGCATGGGAGAGACATATTCAAATAAAAATGGAGAATGGGGAGGTGGTGACGTGTTGAGTAGAAAGTCATTGGTCATTAGTCATTGGTCATTGGACATTGGGAGCGCCTACTGCGCTTTTATTCGTCGTTTGTCGTTTGTCGTTTGTCGTTTGAATAGAAGCGTTGCACAGCAACGCCCACCGAAATCTTCCATCTTATATCTTCCATCTCCCATCCGTTCGTGGGATAGCAATCACACGTTACGAGATCGGTTACTAGTTACTAGTTACTCGTTACTAGTTTCTACAATTCGGTTCCTCACTCCTCACTCCTCACTCCTCACTCCACTCCAAAGGAGTGGAAAATGACGCTCACCATCCGACGCCATCAGGAGGGAAAAAGCTATGAGGAAGCCTTCGACGTCGCCTCACTGCGCGTCACGACCCTGCTGGAGGCCCTCTATGAGATCAAAGCCAAGCTCGACGGGACGCTCACCTTCGACGCGGGCTGCCGCAGCGGGGTCTGCGGCGCCTGCACCGTGCGGATCAACGGCCGCGAAACCCTCGCCTGCTCCTACAAGCCCCAAGACGGCGACCACATCGAACCCCTCAACTACCACTCCGTCCAACGTGACCTCAAAGTAGACAAAGAAAAAGCCCAGGAGACCCTCAAAAGGATCCTCCCTTCGTCTTCCATCTTCCATCTTCCATCTTCCATCCCTCTTCCTCCGTTGACAGCGGAGGAAGAGGCCCGCTTTCGTCTCCAGACCGACTGTATCCTCTGCGACAGTTGCTACTCCGCCTGCCCCGTGCTGGCCGTCAACCCCGATTTCCTCGGCCCCTTCGCCCTCACCAGAGCCTGGCGCTACGCCACCGATCCCCGTTACGTAATGGAAGAGTCGCAAAGCGACTCCAACCAAAACTCTTCACTCTTCACTCCTCACTCCTCACTGCTGGACACCGTCCAGCAAAACGGCATCTGGGACTGCACCCTCTGCGGAGAGTGTACCGCCGTCTGCCCTCAGCATATCGATCCCAAAAGCGATATCATGCAGCTGAGGGGCGAAAGCCTCAAAGCGGGATACACTAATCCCAATCTTTCCAATCCGGGTTTCGGCACTCCCGATTTCGGCGGAGGCTTCGGCTTCGATCCCAACTCAAACTTCTAATGAACGACAATACGATTCCGTCATCCTGAACTTGTTTCAGGATCCACGGTTTTATGGAGATTCAAAGCCCTGAATTCTGGGGTAAACCCGGAATGAGGAGATTTTTTAGAGCCAATTCTCGGGAGAAAGACTTCCCAATGACGAATGACCAATAATCGCGCCATAGGCGCTATTTGATCTCTCTCGGATCGGTGATATAGCCGGCGATGGCACTGGCGGCGGCTACAGCGGAGTTGGCCAGGTAGATTTCGCTGGTACGGGCGCCCATGCGGCCGACGAAGTTGCGGTTGGTGGTGCTCACGCACTTCTCCCCGTCACCCAGGATCCCCATGTAGCCCCCGAGGCACGCCCCGCAGGTAGGGTTGGAGACGACGGCGCCCGCTTCGATGAGGGTGTCGATGAGTCCTTCCTTTTCGGCCTGCATGAAGATCCGCTGGGTCGCGGGGGTGACGATCATCCGGGTGTGGCGGGCGACCCGCTTACCCTTGACGATCTCGGCGGCGATGCGCAGATCCTCCAGCCGTCCGTTGGTGCAGCTGCCGATCATCACCTGATCGATTTTGATCTTGTCGGCCACCGCCTGCTCGACGGGCTTGCCGTTGCTCGGCAGGAAGGGGTAGGCGATCACCGGAGAGAGCTTGCCCACGTCGATAGTGACGGTTTGGCAATACTCGGCATCGGGATCGGAATAGTGGATCTTGGGCTCGGCCCGCAGTCCGCCGTTGGCTTTGGCCCGCTCCTCGAGATAGGCTTCGGTGATCTCGTCCACGGCGATGATCCCGTTTTTGGCGCCCGCTTCGATGGCCATATTGCACATACTGAAACGATCGTCCATCTGCAGATACTGCAGCGCTTCACCTGTGAACTCCAGGGCTTTGTAGAGCGCCCCGTCGACGCCGAGGATGCGGATCACTTCCAGGATGATGTCCTTGCCGTAGATGTGGGGGCCGGGTTTGCCCACGAGCTCCACTTTGATGGTCTCAGGGACCTTGAACCAGTTGCCCCCGGTGATGATGGCGAAACTGATGTCGGTGCTTCCCATCCCGGTGCTAAAGGCCCCCAGAGCCCCATGGGTGCAGGTGTGGCTGTCGGCCCCGATGATCACATCGCCGGGGACCACGAGCCCCTTTTCAGGCAGCAGGGCGTGTTCGATCCCCATGTCCTTTTCGTCGAAGAAATATTTCAGATCGTGTTTAAGGGCGAAATCGCGGCTGATCTTGGCCTGGTTGGCACTGGCGATGTCCTTGGCGGGGATGTAGTGGTCCATGACGATGGCAAAACCGTCGGGATTGGCCAGCTTTTCGGCTCCACTCTCCTCGAAGGCCCGGATCGAGATCGGGGTGGTGATGTCGTTGCCGATGACCATGTCGATGTCGACACGGACGATCTCGCCCGCCTTGACGGGACGGCCGGCATGTTCGGAAAAGATCTTTTCGGTGATGGTCTGACCCATGATATATCCTTGATCATTGATGAAGTGTTGTCGCGATTATATCTAGTAACGAGTAACAAGTAAGACATGCGTCAAGTCATTGATGGTCATTAGTGGTCATTCATAGTCATTTGATCATTCAGTTGAACATTTCCACAATGACTGCACGCAAGGCGTGCGAAATGACCTCAAATGACAGCGAAGCGAATGACCGACAACTCTTTCTCTTGGGACTTGAGGAGCAAAGCTCCGTGCTTGCGACTCCCAAAGTGCGTTATAATCCGCCCCATGACCCACAACGAACTCAAAGCCCTCGCCGGCTGGCTGGCAACGCATCGGCATATCAAAAAAGCCAGGCGGGTGGAGAACAACACCATCGAACTCAACCTGGGGGAGGAGGAGAGCCTCTTTTTCGATATGACCCGGGGACACTCCACGGCCTACCTGGCCCCCTCCCGGCGCCCGGGCCAGGACTACAACGCCCCCTTCGACACGCTCCTGCATCAGACACTCTCCCAGAGTCGTATCCTCTCAGTGGAAGTCTCGGAAAACGAGCGGATTCTACGCCTCACCGTCCAGCCCCGCAGCCACTACAAAGACCGCCGAGTCACCCTCCAACTGGAGTTTACGGGACGCCATGCCAACGCCATTCTCCTCGATGAAGAAGAGCGCGTCCTGGAGGCGCTGCGTCACATCGACGCCGACCGGAGCTTCCGGGTCGTGCGTCCCGGCGTGACCCTGGAACCTCTGCCGCCCCGGCCCCCCAAAGAGGAGCCCCCTTTCTCGGGAGATCTCACCCGATGGCTCAGAGAGAACTACCGCCGCCTCACCGAAGAACGGATGCAAAATCTCCGCCGCCAAAAACGCCAGCAGATCGAGAAGAAGCGCGACAAGATCCGGCGGCTTCTGGCGGAACTGCCCGATGAAGCGGCCCTGCAGGAGGAGTCTGAGCGCTTGACACAGAGGGGCAATATCATCCTGGCCAATCTCCATACCATCCGGCCCTACGACCGGGAGCTTCAGGCAACGGATTTTGCGGGAAATTCCGTCACCATCCCTCTGCCCGAGGGGATTGCCCGCAACCGCTTCGGCGAATACTACTTCCGCAAGGCCCAACGGGCCCGTTCCAAAGCTGGACACGTCCATATCGAGCGGGAGAATCTGGAGGCAAAGCTCCGCTTTTATGACAACATCCTCCAGGCCGTCGACGAAGCCAAAGATCCCTACGACCTGGAGCTATTGGTCCCCAAACAGGGCCGTTCCAAACGCAAAAAAGAGAAACTCCGCGACGGCGAACTCTACTGGATCGAAGGCTACAAGGTCTATGTGGGACGCAACGCCCGGGAGAACCAGAAGCTCCTGGAGGCCGCCCGCGCCAACGACCTCTGGATGCACGTGCGGGATCTGCCGGGCAGCCACGTCATCATCCGCACCGACAAGCAAAACCTCCCCGAATCGGTGCTGCGCTCCGCCGCCAAACTCTGCGTGGATTTCACCACCTCCCATCCGGGCAACTACGCTGTGGACTACACCCGCCGCAAATTCGTCAAACTCCAGGAGGGCAGCCGAGTCGAATACGACAAATACAAGACCATCCATGTCCTCAAAGAGGGTGTCGAGATCCGGGAGTAGCCCTTCACCGCTTCGTTTCCTTTCCGTTACCGACACTCCCTACAATCTCTCCATCACTTCAACCTGAATGGGCCATAAAAGCCCATCTTAGGTTCAAAAAGGAACGAAGCGTTTGCCGAGCCGGAGCGGACCCGCGCGTCTATTGATCATCACCGATACGATCTGCGACACCAACGGTGTCTCCCGTTTCCTTCGGGATCTGGCTGCCACCGCCTTAGAGCGTGGAACCCAGCTGCATATTCTCAGTGCCTCACGGCTCTGCCGGGGAGCCCTTCCGGGAAATATCCGCATCCTGACCCCAACGCTTAGAACCCCCATGCCCTGGTACCCCGAGCAGGACCTGGTCCTGCTCCCTCCCTTTCGGGCCCTGGCCAAAGAGATCGAAGCGATCGCCCCCGATGTTGTGCACCTCTCCACGCCGGGGCCCATCGGCTTGGCGGGACGACGTATCGCCCGACGGATGGGGCTGCCGCTCTTTGGGACCTACCATACCGACTTTCCCGCCTACCTCTATGCCAATACCGGACGCCCCTGCATTCAGCGACTGGCCGAAGGGGCGTTGCGACGCTTCTATCGCGATTTTCAAGGGATCTTCATTCGCTCCGAAGCCTACCGCCCCCGGCTGATCGAAAGCATGGGTTTTCCACACGACCGGATCCACCCCCTTCCGCCGGGGATCGACCTGAACCGTTTCGCTCCCCGTTTCCGTGATTCCGGGATCTGGAGACGCTACGGTCTAGAAAAAGAGGGATTCAAAGCCCTCTATGTCGGCCGCACCACTCGAGAAAAGAACCTCCCTTTTCTTCTGGAGAGCTGGAAGATTCTCCACCGTCTCGCTCCCGAACTGACGTTGGTCATCATCGGAACGGGAGAGTTCTACAAGCACGCGGAAAGCTACCGCAAATACGGGATCCGTTTCCTTGGAGAGATCAAAGGCGAAGCGCTCAGCCGTCTCTATGCCTCCAGTGATCTGTTTCTTTTCCCCTCCCTCACCGATACCTTGGGGCAGGTGGTGATGGAGGCGATGGCCAGCGGCTTGCCGGTCATCGTCGCCGATAAGGGCGGACCGGCCACCCTCCTGGATCGGGAAAATCCCGGCGGATGGATCCTCCCTGCCGACGATCCCCGGCGCTATGCCCAATGGATCCTCAACATCGCCCGAAACCCCGCTCTGCGAAAGCAATACGCCGACAACGCTCTGCAGTCGGCACGGGATTTCGACTTTTCCCACACCTTCGATGCCTTTTGGGGGACCCATTTTCCCACGCCGGATTCCCAAATCCCGAAAGGAGGCCCTCAACCGTGAAAAGCAGTGAGCCTAAAAGCCCGGCCCGTTACCGATCGATCTTCATCTCCGATCTGCACCTGGGGACCAAATTTTCCAAAGCCGAACGGCTTCTCGATTTTTTGCGGGAAAATGAATCGGAAAATCTCTATCTTGTCGGAGACATCATCGACGGCTGGGCCATGAGACGCAAGATCCAGTGGAAACAGTCCCACTCCGACGTGATCCAGAAGATCCTTCGCAAGGCGCGAAAGGGGACCAACGTCCACTACATCACCGGCAACCACGACGATTTCCTCCGCGGCTTCCTCCCCCTCGTACTGGGAGACCGGATCTTTGTCGAAAACAGCGCCGAGTATGTGGGGCTCGACGGGCGGCGCTACCATATCACCCATGGGGATTTTTTCGACACCATCACCATGACCAAAAAGTGGATCGCCGTGCTGGGGGATTACGGATACGAGTTTCTTTTGCATCTGAATGACCCGCTCAATCGCCTGCGCAGACTCCTGGGAATCAACCGCTACTGGTCTTTGTCAAAATACGTCAAGGATCATGTCAAGAGCTCCGTCAACTTCATCGGGGATTTCGAAAAGATCCTCTCCGCCTACGCCAGACAGCAGGACTATGACGGGATCATCTGCGGCCATATCCACAAAGCACAAATCCGAAAAATCGACGCGATCGACTACCTCAACTGCGGCGACTGGGTCGAATCCTGTACCGCCGTGGTCGAAACCCTTTCGGGAGAGTGGAAAATCATCGACTATCTGGAAACCGCGCAGTGAAACTTCCGGACAAAAAGGGTGATACAATTGAGCTGATTGTATCAATGTCCAAGGAGTCTTCGATGAAAAACCGTGAAATCGAACGCCGCTATCTCCTGCCCCCCTGCAAAGCCAAGCGCCTACTGAAAAAACTGGGTATTCATTACACCAAAGTTCCCCTGATGCAGTTTTATCTCCCAAGCGACGAGGGATCGCTGCGTTACCGGATGGCGGGCAAACACTATATCCGCACCGTCAAAACCGGCGAAGGAATGGTCCGCACCGAGATCGAAGAGGCGGTGAGCAAGGCGGAGTTCCGGGAGGCTTACAAACGACACGAGGGAGTCCCCGTCAAAAAAGTGCGCTACCGCTTCCGCCTCAAAGGGCGCCTCTACGAGCTGGACGAGTTCAAAGGAGCCCTCAAGGGGCTCGTGATGATGGAAACCGAGTTCGACGATCCGGAGGAAGCCGAAGCCTTCACCCTCCCCAAGGTGCTCCGCCCTCTGGTTTTGGATGAAGTGACCGACAACCGCGACTTCACCAATCACGCGCTGGCGATGCAGGGGCTTCCTACTTGCTCCCGACCGCTGGGCGACCTGCTGGAAGCGGCCCGCCAAGCCTGCGAAGCGGATCCCTACAGTGCGTCGATCCGCCTACAATTCCACCCCTTCGAGGAGAGTCTCCATCTGCTTCAGGCGACCCTCTATGCCCTTTTGCAGACCTTGCGTGCCAACCGGAACGCGATCCTCTCGGACACTCCAGATCCCGAACGGCTCCATCAGCTGCGGGTCGCCCTGCGAAAGATCCGCAGTTTTCTCGCCTTTTACGAAGAGATCCTAGGCCGCAAGAGTGTTGCTTCTTTACGCCAACGGTTGGGGACACTGATGAGAGCGACCAACGATGCCAGGGATCTGGATGTCTATCTGCTCTGGCTAGATCACTACGAACGGGACCTCTTCCCCAAACGCCTCCACGGAACCCTCGAGACACTCCGTCAAGAGATCCTCAAACAGAAAGAGGAGGCTTATGAAACACTGAAAGAGACCTTGCGATCCCGCCGCTTCGCGGAAGCGCTCGAAGCGCTGGAAGCTTTCACCGTCGATGAATCCCTGGTCCGAAGCCACCCCCGACGACCGGCACTCTTCAGCGCCAAAACCTTCCTCCTCTCCCAACTCCGACGCCTCGTCAAACGCAGCGAAAAACTGCATCGGAATTCCCCGCCGGAGGCCTACCACAAAGTCCGCATCGAAGCGAAAAAGCTGCGCTATATGCTGGAGCTCTTCGCCTCGGTCCTGGAGCCCGGCGCCTATGAAGCAACGCTGAAACAGGTCAAGAAGATCCAGGAGATTCTGGGGGAACATCAGGACTTTATGGTACAGCTCGCTTATCTGGAGAGTCTCGAAGAGCAAGAAAGGCTCAGTGACAGAGAGCGTGAAGCGGTCGACTATCTCTACCGCCATCTCTATCACCAGGCCAAAAAACGACGAAAGGAGTTTCGAAAAAAGAGACAATGGATCGAAAATCTCAACACACAACTCAAAGAGGCTCTATGCAGAATTTAGAAGAAACACAACGGCTCAGCCGTACGGCCCAAGCGTTGGAGGCGATCGAATCGACGCTCCATCGGCGCCGACTTGCACCCCCAAATTCGCTTCTTTATCCCCACTCCTTCCTCAATATGCAGGATTTTCTCAGTCTAAAAAAATTCGATCTACGCGAACTGCAAGAGGACTTGCGGGATCTGGGGCTTTCCTCCATGCACTTCGCCCATCCCCATCTGCTCTATACGCTGCAACGGGAGCGGAGCATTCTGGAGCGCCTGCAGGGCAAAGTTCCCCGAGAGGGCTCCGCGGCGGAAGCCCTCACTCCCCGGGAAGCGGAAGCCATTCGCCGGGAACGGAGCCGTTTCCTCAAAAACGACGACGCCCGGGCCGCCGTGATGCTGACTCTACCCGACGAGGCGGCAGAGGATCCCTTCATCCGGCGTATTTTGGCCCAAAGCGATGTGGGGATCATCCGGATCAACACGGCCCACGGCACACCCAAGCAGTGGGAGGCGGCCGCAGCGATGATCCGCGAACTCAACGACACAGAGCGCTCCGCCGACCCGATCAAAATCTACGCCGACCTGGCCGGACCCAAACTCCGCACCGGCACGATCCGACGACTTCCCGCGCCGATCAAACTCTGCACCCGACATAGCACCGAAATCCTCCTTCTCCCGGATGACGGAGCGCGACAGACGACCCTGGAACCCCGACCGGATCATCCGGATGAGACGCAAGCGCTCATCGTTGTCGATCCCGAATTCTACCAACGGCTCCGGGGCGCCGACTATGTGGAATTCAACGACCACGATCGCAAACCCCGCTTTTACAAGGTGCTCTCCTGGAGTCCCCAAAGCTGCCGACTCCAATGCAACAAAAAAGTCCTCCTCACCCCCGAGACCGATATCGGCGTACAGATCTCCAAAAAGAAGTTTCTCTATACCCATGCCCGGAACTTTCAAACCCTTCCCGAGACGATCCGGCTCCAGACCGGGGACCGGATTCTTCTGCACGGGGAGAAGCAGCCCGGCCGACCGGTCGGCGACAAGCCCTACAAGGCGGAGATCCCCTGCACTCTGGTAGCGGAGATCTTCCCGCAGGTCGAAGCGGGCCACCGTATCTTTATCGACGACGGCAAGATAGAACTGCTCGTGGAAGAGACCACTCCCCGGGGGCTGCTCTGCCGGGTGACCAACACCAAACCCGACGGCGTCCTTCTCAAAGAGGAGCGGGGGATCAATCTCCCCGACACGCCGGTGACCCTGGAAGCCCTCACCCCCGAGGATTGTCGCCATTTGCCCCTGCTACAGGGCTTCGCCGACATCATCGGCCTCTCTTTCACCCAAAACGGCGCCGATATCCGCAAACTCAAGGCCATGCTCTCCGAGACCCCTCAAATCGCCATCGTCCCCAAAATCGAGACCAAAGAGGGGGTGCGCAAGCTCCCGGAGATCCTTTACGAACTCATGAGCTGGTCCCACAGCGCCGTGATGCTGGCACGGGGCGATCTGACCATCGAGGTGGGCTTCGAGAACCTTCCCCGGGTGCAGATGGAGATCCTCTCTTTGTGCGAAGCGTCCCATACGCCGGTGATCTATGCCACCCAGGTCCTGGAGAGCGTCATGAAAAAGAATCTCCCCTCCCGGGCCGAACTCATCGACGTCTCCTACGCCGCTCTGCGCGCTGATTGCGTCATGCTTAACAAGGGCCCCTTCGCGCAGAAGGCCGTAGAGATGATCGATCGGATCATCCAGGCGACACGCCCCCTCTACGACCGGGGTCAACCGATGCTCTCGCGTCTCGACGAATGGGAAGGGTTTCGAGAGAGTTTTTTGCAGCAGACGCCAAACCGCTGAAAATCGATGGGGAGAAACATATATCAATTTATATTGATATCATGATACAATATCTTCGTAGACCTTGCGGTTCCCTCCCTTTCACATAACGACAAAGGAATAGAAAATGGAAGAGAAGCAGAAAAAAAAGGTTCTTTTTGTCTGCGTCCACAACTCTGCACGCAGTCAGATGGCCGAAGAGCTCCTTCGCAAGCACGGAGGAGAAGAGTACGAGGTCGAGAGCGCGGGCCTGGAGCCGGGAGCCGTCAACCCCCTGGTGGCCCAAGTCCTCAAAGAGGATGAAAAGATCGACATCGCGGAGAAAAAGACCCGGTCGGTTTTCGATCTCTACAAAGCCGGCAAGCGCTTTCACTATGTGGTCACGGTCTGCGATGAGAGCACGGCTCAGCGCTGCCCTCTCTTTCCCGGGGTCAAAGAGCGTATCCTGATGAGCTTCGAAGACCCGAGCGCCTTGACCGGAACCGAAGAGGAAAAGCTCGAAAAAATCCGTCAGATCAAAGCACAGATCGAAGAGGAGGTTCTACGCTTCAAATCCCTGGTCGATCAAGACCTACTCGAAGAGAATTTCCCGGAACACTGGGGGGCCGGCTGAGCCTCTCCGTCTCATCGCTACACAGAGCCCCTTTGACCTATTCCCCGCAAATAGAGATACCCCGCGATCCCCGAAAGCAGCGACCCGATCAGAATCCCCATCCGCTCATCGGCCAGGGCGATCCCCGTAGCCGAAGCTTCTTCAAAAGCCAACGACCCGATAAAGAGACTCATGGTAAAGCCGATACCCCCCAAAATCGCCACCCCGTAGAGCATTTTCCAGTCGACCCCTTCCGGGAGCTTACCCAGGCCCAGACGGATCGCCAGCCAGCTGAAGAGGAAGATCCCCAGCTGTTTCCCCAGAAACAGGCCGCTGACGATCCCCACGGTCACACTATCGGTGAAATCCTTCAGGGTCACATTGGCGAAGTCGATCCCCGTATTGACAAAGGCAAAAAGCGGCAGAATGACATGGTTGACGGGAGCATGCAGCGACTCTTCCAGAGCGTGGAAACTGGCTTTGTTGTTTTTCAGCGGAATGAAAAGCCCCAGGATCACCCCCGCCAGGGTCGCATGGACCCCCGACTTGAGGGTCGCCGTCCACATGATGATCCCGATGAGGACATAGGCAGTGTTGTTGGTCACCCCCCGGCGGTTCATCCACCAAAGAATCAAAATCATCGCTGCCGCGATCCCCAGAGCCAGATAGGAGAGTCCATGGGTATAAAAAAGGGCGATGATCACGATTGCCCCCAGGTCGTCGATGATCGCCAGCGTCAGCAGAAAGAGTTTGAGCACCGGCGGCACCCTTTTGCCCAGCAGCGAGAGAATCCCCAGAGCGAAAGCGATATCGGTCGCCGAGGGGATTGCCCACCCCTTCAGCGCCGCCTCGTTGCCCCAGTTGAACCCGGCATAAAAGAGTGCCGGCAGGAGCATCCCTCCCACGGCGGCCATGGCCGGGACCGCCACTTTGCGGGGATCCTGCAGCTCCCCCTCCAGTATCTCCCGCTTAATCTCCAGCCCCACCATGAAGAAAAAGACCGCCATCAGCCCGTCGTTGACCCAAAGCAGCAGTGGTTTGGCGATGGTCAGATGACCGATCACCACGGCCACGGGGGTGTTGAGAAAGGCATCGTAAAAACCTTTCAGCGGTGAATTGGCCACCACCATGGCGAGCAGTGTCATCAGCATCAGCAGGATGCCGGTGGAGGATTCCTGACGAAAAAATCCCAACAGTGAATTTTTGAGCATTGTAGTCTTCCTTTGGGTCAGCTAAAAAAGATTATCTCAAAATTCCCAGGGAAAAGCCTTGCATGAAACGCAGGTCGATCCCTCTCTCACTCCATTCAACGTGAGGAGCTTCGATATAATTGCATCAACTCAGGACAAAAGAGGATGCCATGCCCCCATCCAATGAACATACCCAGCGTTGGAAAACCGCTCTAGTATTGCTTCTGATCATCGCCCTGGTGGGCTTGATCGACATTCCCCTGCTCACCTGGCTCTTTTTCGGCGCGGTCTATGCCCTGGCTCTGCCGGAGGCGATGCGTCTCTTTCGCAGCGGCGACACCACCCTCTACCTCTATGCGGCAGGCGTGTGGCTGCTGGCCTTTTTCTATCCTCACCCTAGCGATCTGATCTTCGGAGCCCTGCTGATCATGGGAGGAGTCCTGGCCTATAATCGGCAGCTAGAGATCCGCAGCCTCTATCCCCTCCTCTACCCCACGGCGGGGATCCTCTTTCTCTGGATGCTCTACCGGGAATACGGCATGATCTCCCTGCTCTGGATCCTGGTCATCGTGGCACTGACCGACGTCGGTGCCTACTATACCGGCCGGAAACTGGGCAAAACCCCCTTCTGCCCCACCTCCCCCAAAAAGACGCTGGAGGGGGTCTTCGGGGGCGTCGCTATGGGGACGCTGGGGGGATTTTTGCTGATGGTCGGCCATGGGCACCTCTTCCTCGGCGCCCTCTTTATCGCCTTCGCCGCCGCCGTCGCCTCGGTCTTCGGGGATCTTTTCGAGAGCTACCT
>NZ_WFQN01000005.1 GCF_015487065.1 Nitratifractor sp. | reverse complement strand
GCCTCCAGCAGCTCCAGCTCGAAGCGGCTCAGTGTTCCTTCCAGATAGAGTTCAAGGGTCTCCGCCGTCGTCAGAAAGGCTTCGTTGATCCTGTAGAGTTCGGGCAGAAAGATCCGGTCGTAGACCCCTTCACGATCCAGGATCGTCCGGTAGCGCTCCCGCAGCTCCCCCAGGATCCGCAGGTGATCGGCATACTCCGCGTAGGCGTCCGCCTCCTCCAGGCGCTCCAGAGGTACCTGCTCCCAGGCCAGCTCCTCGAAAAAGCGGAAAAAATCGGAACTGCGTGTAAAAAAGCGCACCAGATCCCGCTCGTTTCCCAGCCGCTCAAATCCCTCAAAGGCCGCCGCCTCCCGGAGCCAGAAGATCCGCTCACCCGCCTCCGCCTGGCGCCGCCCCGGCACCACGACGACCCGGGCCAGAAATTCATCCATCCGCATCAGGCGGGGCAGGAACCCTCCGGCACCGCGCAGCGAAGCGACCCGTTCACGGATGGAACGGGAGGTGGGAAAAATCTGAAGATCAGGCATGCGTTTCTCCTTTGGCTTGGGGGTATTATGGCGAAAGGGGCGCTTTGGGAAACTGAAAAGAGATCGTTATGTCATGTCTAATCTTGATCGATCTCTCTGAAAAACCTAAGAGTTACGCTTCCGTCATCCTGAACTCGATTCAGGATCTACGCTCTCTGTCTCTTTGTGGCCCTGGATTCCGGGTCAAGCCCGGAATGACAAAGGTTTGTCACATATTGAGATTCAAGAGATAATTCAAGGGGAGATTGGAGTATTTTGTGTCGGATAAGTCAGTGACCCGTTTTCCAAGATTTCTTCTTTTGGGCGGTGGGCCCTGTGGGCCCACCACATCAAAGATTCGATATCCGAGAGATAAAAGAAACTATTGCGCGGGTTTGAGATATCCCGGTGTGTCCATGAAGCCCACGGCATCACCCTTCTGCACCCGTACACGCAGAATGTAGCGTCCGGGGTTTTTCAGGGTCAGCTTTTCCAGAATATAATGCCCGTTTTTAAAAGGAAGATGATCGAAACGCTGATCCTCCTTTTCTGTGTGGGGACGGGTCAGCAGCAAGCTGACGTTGGCGTCGCTCACCGGGTTGCCCGCCTTGTCCGTCACACGGTAGCTGATTCGGTTGACGGGGTTGAGGGCGACGATCTTGCCCGGTTTACGCTTGAGATGCTCCGGTTTAAAATCCGAGAGCTTCATATCCTCAAGTTTCACCCGATAGCGTTGATCGAAACGCGCCTGAGCCTCCTGAATCTGGTTGGCGTCGATGTCCGCCGTCTGGTACTTCAACATATACTCGTTGGACTCGTGCACCGGCATGCCGATCGCATGCTTGACAGTCCAAAATCCCAGGGTGATCCCGATGGCCAGAAAGCCCAGGATCATATAGGGCCAATACTTCCCTCTGTCGCTATTGTTTGCCATGGCGTATCCTCATATAGATTGGTCGCCCGAAATATACCCAAAAAACCAAAACGGCTCCTAAATAGACAAGCCAGGTTATAATTTTTATAATCCACTGCCCTTCGTTCTTGATCGTCTGAGTCAGTTTGACCTTTTTGGCAGCCGCCAACTCATCCGCTAGTTCCGAATAGGCCTGCACCATCGCCACGTCGTACTTGGACTGTTGGCTATTGCTGTCGGCACTACCCAGGATATCGATAGCGTACTTTTTGACCCGGCCTGCCTTGTAGGCTTTTTTGAGATCGGGATCGGAGACCAGTATCCCCAAGCGCTTGTTGTTGGGGAGAAAGAGAATCGCCGCCCATGGTCTGCTGAGCTGCTTCTCGTACTTTTTCACATACTCATAGAGATTGGCCCGTTTATCCAGCCGGTCATTGCTGGCGATCACGTAGGCGTGAATCCCCGTCTTTTGCTGCAGTTCCGAACCGATCTTTTCGATAACATCACCCGCTTTGGGAGAGATCAGATGGTCGTTGATAAGATAGTGTGCTGAGAGTGAAAGAGTAAGAAGCAGCATCAGCAAGGTCGCCCCTGCTATCTGCCGCATAGGTTGAATCAACCTACGAAGAGATGGTTGGGAGTCAAAACAGACCAGAGAGTGATGATCGCCAGTAGGACCATCATCCAACCGATAACTTTATCCATAATCTTGATCATTTTTTCTCCCCTTTCTTCTCTTCTTTGACGTCGACGAAGGCAAATTTTGCGTTGTCCTTGCTGATCATCTTGACATTATCCAGGCTGTTCCACAGCGGCGCCGGATCGTAATAGTGAGTCGATTGAGCCTGCTGGACGCCGATGGCTTTGGTAATGAGGAAAGCCAAAATACTCAGCAGGAGCGCCGTTGCGATCAGCATTCCCACTATTCCGTTAATTCCCCACATATTTCTTTGGGTATTTTCAGTTGCTGCCATAGTTCACTCCTTACTGTTTCAGTGTGCTCAGATAAGCTGCCAGCGCTTTCTCCTGAACCGGAGTGAAGCGGCCGGGGAAGGCGGGCATATGGCCGATGATACCGGTCTTTCCGTTGGCCAGGACATGCTGAACCAGGGGCAGATCGTAGCCGGCCAGATCCGGTGCGCTGCCGCCGTTACCCTTGCCGTCCTGTCCGTGACATCCGGCGCAGGTACCCCACGCAGCAGGAGCATCACCCTTCAGGCCGTTGGCCACATACTCGGCCACAGCTTCGGCATCTTTGCCCTGAGCCAGGCCGGCAGGCATGGCACCCAGAGGGAATTTAAGCTGATGCTGGCCGTTTTTGATAACCGCCAGGACCTGCTCTTTGGTGAAGCGGCTGGTAAAGTCCTGCGCCTTGCCGGAGAGTCCGTCACCGGTCTCACCGTGGCAGGGGGCACACTGAACCAGGAAGATCGACTCACCCATATCTTTGAGCACTTCGGGAGAAGCGTTCTTGTGGATCTCCTCGAACTTCTTGTTGTAGTTCTTGACCTCCTGGTTGTACTCACCGATCTGGCTGTAGGCGTTGAGCGGATATCCCCAGAGGAAATACCAGATTGCCCAGATCATCGTACCAACGTAAGACCAGGCCCACCCGGCAGGCAGTTCGTTTTTGTACTCGCCGATTCCGTCCCAGTTCTCTTCTGCCAACTCACCGCCGGCGGTATCGGTTTTCATCTGAGCCATATATTTGGCCCCGACACCAAAGGTAAGGACCGCAATGGCCACCGCCCCCAGGAAGGTGATCAGGTTGACCGGATCACTCAGGTCGATGTGCATCTGTTTGATCACCACCAACGTCGCCACGATCAGGACACCGGCGAGCACCAGGCCTTTGACGATGAATGAATTCATTTAATTCTCCTTCTTTTCGTTCTTGTCTTTAGGATTCTCTTCGACGGGACGATCGTGCAATTCGTCATCGAGTGCCATCTTCCCGTACTTTTCGTAATCCCGTTCACCTTTTTTTTCACTGCGGTAGAGATGCAGGATGTAGCCATAGAGAATCACGACCAGAAGAACCGTGAGGAAGAAAAAGGCATACCCCTGCATTTCCGTCAATGTCACCGCAGACTCCTTACTTCAGACGATCGAGATAGGCAATCAGGGCGACAATCTCGGGGATCTTGCCCTGCTGGACCATCGCCAGAACGTCTTTGTTTTTCATCGCCTTGGCGATCTTCAGCGCTTCGGGCAGTGCCTTCTCTTTGTAATACTTCTCAAAGGCGGCTTTGCTGGGCTGAATGTCGTCACCGTAAGGCGTGTTGAAGACCTTTTTGACAGTCACAGCTTCCGCATAAGCGGTTTCCAGATCAGCGACATTCTTGAACTGATGCTTGTACGCCGGCATGATCGAGGCGGGAACGACCGATTTGGGATCCCACATATGGTTTGCATGCCAGTCAGGCGTCCGGTAGTTTCCGACACGGTGCAGGTCGGGCCCGGTCCGCTTGGATCCCCAGAGGAAGGGGCGATCGTAGGCGTACTCACCGGAGAGGGAGTATTTGCCGTAGCGATCGGTCTCGGCCTTGAAGGGACGGATCAGCTGAGAGTGGCAGGCGATACAGTTGTCTTTTTTATAGACCTCTTTACCGGCCAGCTGCAATACAGTATAGGGTTTGAGACCCTCGACGGGCCGAGCTGCTTTGGCGAAGTCGGGCAGAATCTCGACGAGACCTGCGAACGCGATGACGATGAAGACCCCGACCGAGAAGAGGAAGGGGTTTTTTTCCAACCAATGAAACATTCTTTACCTCCTTATGCCATAGGGGAGCGGAACTGGGGCTCCTGCTCAAGCTTGCGTCCTGCCGTTGCCGTCATGAAGAAGTTGTAGGCGAACATGAAGACACCGATCAGATAGAGCAGACCGCCGATCGCACGGATCGTATAGTAAGGATGCAGAACGGAGACGGTATCGATGAAACTGTACATCAGGTTTCCGTACTCATCCACGGCGCGCCACATCATACCCTGGGTAATTCCGGCGATCCACATGGAGGTGAAGTAGAGAACGACACCGGTGGTCTGGATCCAGAACTGAGCCTCCAGCAGAGACTTGCTGTAGATCTCACGCTTGAAGACACGGGGAGCCGCATGCATCATCGACGCAAAGATCATAAAGGCAACCCACCCCAGAACACCATCGTGAACGTGACCGGGGATCCAGTCAGTGAAGTGGGCAATGGCATTGACGGACTTGACCGCCTGGATGGGTCCTTCCAGAGTCGAAAGCATATAGAAAGTGGAGGCGAGAACCATAAACTTGATCAGCGGGTTCTCGGTCAGCTGGTTCCACTCACCCTTCATGGTCAGCAGCATGTTGATCGCTGAACCCCAGGAGGGAAGGATCAGTACAACGGAGAAGATCGATCCCATGGTCTGCATCCAGTCGGGAACGGTGGACCAGAGCAGGTGGTGTCCGCCGGCCCAGAGGTAGACGAACATCAGACCCCAGAAGGAGAGCAGAGAGAGCTTGTAGGAGTAGACTGCCTGCCCGGACTCTTTGGGGAGGAAGTAGTAGATGATCGCAATGATGGGCACGGTAAAGACGAAGGCAACCGCGTTGTGACCCCACCACCACTGGACCAGTGCGTCATTGGTACCGGCATACATGGAAACAGAGTGATACCAGTGTCCCAGTCCGCCGGAGAAGAAGTAGGTGGGGACTTCCATGTTGTTGAAGAGGTAGAGCATCGCCACACCGAGGAAAGTCGCAATGTAGTACCACATAGAGATGTAGAGGGCTTTTTCACGGCGCATACCGATCAAACCGAACATGATAATACCCCAGATGACCCAGATAACGACGATCAGAACATCCAGAGGCCACTCCATCTGGGCATACTCTTTGCTGGCGGTGATTCCCATTGCCAGCGAGATGACCAGGAAGGTCGCGGCGATCAGATAAAGGAAAAACTGAAGATATCCCAGCCCAATGAGGAACTTAGACTCACCCATGGAGACTTTCAGAACCCGCTGCGCCGCGTAATAGAACGAGGCGAAGATTCCGCTCACGGTAAAGCCGTAAATAACCACGTTGGTGTGCATAGGTCTCAGACGGGAAAAAGTCCCGTATTCACCAAAAAGATAGTTCAGTTCCGGAAACGCCAGTTGAGCGGCGATCAGAACACCGATAGTCATTCCGACGATGCCGAAAATGACCGCTGTCCACATGTAGAGTTTGGCAACGGAATAGTCATATTCCAGCGCTGCACTAGACTGCATACAAGCCTCCTAAATAAGATTTTGTTACGACGATGTAACGGTAACGGCTTATTATAGGTAAGCCAAGCTATAAAAAAACTTAAATAAACGGAAATTTTCGAGAGTATCAATCTAACTATTTTTATTAAGACTTATTTAATTTTTAGGGGGGTGCCGGTTGCCGGCTCAGGCTTTGCCTTTGGCCGACTGGATGGAGTGGATATAGCGGTAGTCGATGGCGATCTTCTTCTCCTTCGGGAGAGCCCGGGCAAGGCGCTCCAGCATCCCTTCGAAGTCCTCGAATAGATAGTTGGCCATGGAACCGGGGATGGGGTTGATCTCGTTGAGATAGACCTCGGACTCGACGACAAAAAAGTCACAGCGGATCAGACTTCCCAGAAAGAGAGGATCGTAGATCGCTTTGAACGCCGTTTCCAGTTTTTCCTTAAGCGGAGCGTCGATGACCGCCTCCCGCACGCGGGAGTCCCGGGAGAAGTCCCGGTACTTCTTGTCGAAATCGAGGAACTCCTCTTTTTGGGGCTCCTCTACCAAGGAGAGCTCCCAGGCGGAGGTTTTGCAGCCGGCCAGATTGTATTCGACAATCCCTTCGACAAAGGGCTCCACAATCACCTGCTCATCAAACTCAAAGGCTACATCCAGGGCGTAATCCAGCTCCGAGGCTTCCCGGACCACACTGACGCCGATGGAACTGCCCAGGTGCACCGGCTTGACGATCAGGGGAAAATCCAGATCCACCCGGCGCTCTTCCCCCTTCTGCAGCAGGCGGTACTCCAGGGTTTTGATTCCCAGAGCGTGAGCCAGGAGCTTGGTGTTGAGCTTGCTGTAGCTCAAAACCGAAGCCTCGATCCTCGGGCCGATGAAGGGAACGCCAAAGAATTCCATCATCCCCGCGATTTTTCCGTCTTCCCCGTCACGGCCGTGGATCAGATTGAGCAGCACGTCGAAGGCCACCGGCTTGCGCCCGCCCAGCAAGCCTCCGGCGGCGAAGAAGCCGCCGTGTTCCAGGGTCAGCTTCTTTCCTTTTTTATAGTCACCGGAACTGAAAGTCTTGGAAGTCATTTTTTCGCCGTCGATCAGATAGAACTCCCGTTCGCTGTCGACAAAGATGAAGAGGAGTGACGACCGCTTCAGAACCTTTTTGAGGGTGATGGCGCTGACGATGCTGATTTCATGTTCGTAACTCGATCCGCCGAAGAGAATGGCCAGGGTCATGACTGCTTACCTTTCCGTAACTTTCCCCGTCGGGAAATTGATGCGCTATTTTAGCATTGATTGGTTTCGAGAGAGATAGAGCGTTCTCCCGAACGGATCGAGGGAAAGGAGATGGCTATTGAGTGTTCTTTAAAAGTGAAACGATCTCTCCGTCATCCCGAATTTGACCCGGGATCCACGGTACAATGGAATATATCTAGCCCTGGATTCCGGGTCAGGCCCGGAATGACGAAGCTTTTTCAGACTCCTCTATTTCTTGCTCTTTTTCCTCTTTTTCGAAGATTCTGATCCGCTCTTCTTACCCGGCTTGGTTTTTTCTTGCTTTTTAGAGGCTTTGACCTTGGGCTTTTTGGCTTTGGCACTACTCTTGGTCATCTTTTTCTTATCTTGTTGGATTTTTGCCTCATCGCTGGCCACCTTTTTCTCCAGCTTGGCTGTTTTTTTGGTATCTCCACTCTTTTTGGCAGCTTTCAATGCCTCTTTGTCTTTCTTGAGTTGCACCTTGTCTTTGGAGAGTTTCTCTTTTGTCTTATCAGCTTTCGCTTTGGCCTTGAGGCCCTTTTGGGTATCGATACCCGATTTTTTGGCCTGACCGCTCTTCTGAGTCGTTTGACTCACTTTCACATTCTTGTAAACGTTTTTGGCGATATCGGGACCGATCCCGGGAACCTCCATCAGATCTTTCTGACTGCGAATCGGATGTTTTTTGCGAAACTTCATGATCGCATCCGCCTTGACAGGACCGATCCCTTTGATACTCATCAGCTCCTCTTTTGAAGCGGTTTGAGGATTGAGGCCGAAGGCCAGGCCGAGACTGAGGGTCAGAAGTATGAGAAGTTTTCTCATGGCTTTCCTTTCTGTTAATAATGATAGAATCATTATAATCAGAAAAAGCGAAAATTTCGTTGAATAATTTGGATAATTTTCTGTTAAATCAGCCAGTTCTGCATAGCGAAGATCTCCTCACTGACCGGCATCAACTTCCATCCGGCACTCTCCAGCACCATGACTTTGCCCCCGAAATACCCCGCGGCATATCGTTCGCGGTAAATGGGGAAGCAGCCGGCACGGAAAGCGGCGAAGATCTCTTCGGGATTTTCCGGATGCCGATAGGCGGTGAAATCGAGTG
>NZ_WFQN01000004.1 GCF_015487065.1 Nitratifractor sp. | reverse complement strand
GAAGTCCCCGAAGCGATCGCCACGGCCCGCCGGGCCGGAATCCGGGTGATCATGATCACCGGCGACGCCCCCCTGACCGCCCTGGCCATCGCCCGGCAGGTGGGGCTCGACGCGCCCCGGGCCGTCACCGGAAACGAGCTGGCGGGGATGGACGACGAAGCGCTCCGCACCGCGCTCAAGGAGGGGGTGATCTTCGCCCGGACCACCCCGAGGGACAAGCTGCGGATCGTCAAGGCCCTGCAGGATGAAGGGCTTGTGACCGCCATGACCGGAGACGGGGTCAACGACGCCCCGGCGCTGAAACGGGCCGATATCGGCATCGCCATGGGATTGCGGGGGACCGACGTGGCCAAAGGGGCCGCCGACATGATTCTCCTGGATGACAATTTCGCCTCCATCATCGGTGCGGTGCGGGAAGGGCGGCGTCAGTACGACAACATCAAAAAGTTCGTCACCTATCTCCTCTCCTCCAATACCGGGGAGGTGATCGCCATCTTCGTCAACATTCTACTGGGGGGACCGTTGATCCTGCTGCCGGTGCAGATCCTGTGGATGAACCTGGTGACTGACGGGATGACGGCGGTGGCCCTGGGGCTCGAACCGGCGGAGAAGGGGATCATGGAGCGCCCGCCCCGTTCGGTCAACGCTCCTTTCCTCCAGCTTCGGGGGATCATCATGATCATCCTGCTGGGAAGCTGGATCGGGGGTGGAACCCTCTGGCTCTTCCACCACTATCTCGCGTCGGGGCTGCCCCAGACCCAGGCGGTGGCCCTGGCCCAGACGGTGGCCTTCACCGGCATCATCATTCTGGAGAAGATGAACGTCTTCAACTACCGGAGTCTCCGGGCCCCCATGCCGGTGATCGGCTTTTTCTCCAACCCCTGGGTGCTCGGGGCCTGGACGGTGACGGTAGGGCTGCAGGTGGCGGCGGTCTATGTACCGTTCCTGCAAAAAGCGCTCCACACCGTTCCCCTGCGGCTCGAGGATTGGGGGATGATCTTCGCCGTGGCCGTGCCGCTCTTTGTAGTGGTAGAATTGTACAAATGGTTCGAATGGTGGGTGATGAAAAAACGGGGAGTGTAAGATGGACTACAGTCTGATCCAATCGTTGGCGATTGTCCTGATGCTCGGTTTTGCCATCGGGATGCAGCGGACGCTGACCTATATGCGTTCCGGTGAGCACACCTTCGGAGGCAGCCGAACCTTCGCTCTCATCTCCCTGAGCGGTTTTCTGGCTGCATGGCTGGATAAACTCTATACGGGGACAGTCCTTGTCGTTACCGCGGTGCTGGGTCTTCTGCTTCTGGCCGCCTACTATCTCAAGGTCAGCAAGACGCAGCGTTGGGGGATGACGACCCAGGTCGCGGCGTTGGTAACCTACCTGCTGGGGGTTCTGGCCTATCGGGGGGAGATCCTTTGGGCCGTCTTTATCGGGGTGCTGGTGATCATTCTGCTGGAGATCAAGCCCAGGCTCCAGGCCCTGGAGCGCCACATCGGTCCCACCGATGTCAATGCGGTGATCCTGCTGCTGGCCATGAGCTTCGTGATCCTGCCGATCCTTCCGGACAAAATGATCGGCCCCTGGCATCTGTTTAACCCCTACAAAACCTGGATGATGGCGGTGATCATCGCCGCCATCTCCTTCGTCGGTTATGTGGCCATCAAGGTCCTGGGGCAGAAGCACGGGGTCTTCCTCACCGGAGCGGCCGGGGGGCTGATCTCCTCCACCGCGGTCTCCATCTCCCTGTCGCAGATGTTTCAGAAGCAGTACGAGTTGATCAACAACTATGCCGGCGGGATCGCCATCGCCTGCACCTTCATGTACCTGCGGGTGCTCTTCGAAGCCTTCGTCATTCATCCCGAGCTGGCCTGGAAACTCGCACCGGCCTATCTGGGGGCGGCGGGCAGCGGACTACTGTATAGCTGGTGGTTCTACCGCCATGCCAAAGCGGCCGAGATCAACCTGGAAAACAGCGCCATCACCAAAAACCCTCTCCAACTGAGCGAGGCGATCAAATTCGGCATCCTCTTTGGGATCATCTACGGTGCCATCGCTTTGGTCCAGACCCGCTACGGCAACCTGGGGGTCTATCTGGTGGCGCTCTTCTCCGGACTCACCGACGTGGATGCGATTACCCTCTCCCTCAGCGAAATGTCCAAAGACGGCAAACTGGTGGAGACGGCGGCTATGAACGGGATTGTCATCGCCTCGGTGACCAACTCCATCGTGAAGCTGGGAATCGTCTATTGGCTGGGGGGTGTGAAGCTGGGCTGGAGGCTGACCCTCTTTTTTCTGGTGACACTGGGCATGATGGGGGCAGGGCTTCTTTTAATGGAGAATTGAGGATGGAGGATGGAGAATTTTGGATTGCGTTGCGATGCAACGCTCTTCTTTTGAATGATGGTATTGGGGGGATCTTTAGCAATGCCTAAAAGCTCCCAATATACCAATATACCAATAACAAATTCGACAGTCGCGTAGCGTGGGATTGCCATCCCACGTTTTACCTGTAGAAAAAGGAGGAACCGATGAATCTTGAAGAGTTTATGCAGGGTCAGGATGAGATTCTCATCCGTTATGACGGGGTTATTCTGCCGGGGCGTCTGGCGGTTCCGGAGGGGGCCAAAGGGATCGTGCTATTTGCCCACGGCAGCGGCAGCAGTCGTCTGAGCCGGCGCAACAACTATGTCGCTTCGGTACTGCACGAGGCAGGGATTGCGACGCTGCTTTTCGATCTGCTGATGGAGCCCGAGGCGCAGGATCGGCGCAATGTCTTCGATATCGACCTTCTGGCCTCCCGACTGCTGCTGGCGACCCGATGGGTGAGCCTCCAGCCCGCACTGAAATTTCTGGCGATGGGCTACTTCGGTGCCAGCACCGGTTCGGCGGCGGCGCTCAAAGCTTCGGTGGCGTCACCGGTCCCCATCCGGGCCATCGTCTCCCGAGGCGGCCGTCCCGACATGGCGGCAGATGTCTTGGACCGGGTGACGGCCCCGACCCTGATCATCGTCGGAGGCAACGACTACGGCGTCATCGAACTCAACGAAGCGGCCTACCGGGCTCTGCGCTGCGAAAAAGCCTTCGAAATCGTCCCCGGGGCGACCCATCTTTTCGAAGAGCCGGGAACGCTGGAAAGGGTGGCCGAGCTGGCGCGGGATTGGTTTGTGAAATACCTGGGGGGGATTGAGAATTGAGAATGGAGAATGGAGGATTTTGGATTACGTTGCGGTGCAACGCTCTTCTTTTTTTAAGTAAAAAAGAGTTTTGTCATCCTGAACTTGTTTCAGGATCCAGGGCTTTATCGGCAGTTTGAGGGTGTGGATTCCGGGTCGAGCCCGGAATGACGGTATTTCGGAACCTCTGAGTTAGCACCTCCCAATATACCAATGACAAATAGAGTACTCTGAAAAACAACCGGTTTCACTCGATAGCTCTGGCAGTCGCGAACGCAAGCGCCCGTTTTACGGCTTAAGCGCTCCTTTGTCGCCATCGAGTGAAACCTCTCGTGGACATTTTTCAGAGGGTTCAATACTACAACTCGATCCCCAACCGCTCCGCCAGCTCCTTGGCCGCTTCGGTCGCCTTGGCCTGCAAAAAGAGATCGGTACGGTGTTCGGTGTTGGCGGAGGGTTCGACGTTGATCTCGATGACCCTGGCCTGCTTGGCTTCGAAGGGGATCATGGACGCGGGCATCACTTCGCCGGTGGTACCGATGACCAGGAGCAGATCGGCCTCTTCGGCCAGAGCCATGGAGTCCCGGTAGGCCTGGGGCGGGATCCCTTCGCCGAAGAAGATGAAATCGGGTTTGAGCAGGCCGCCGCACTTTTTGCAACGCGGCGGCAGCTGAGAGAGATCGTGCTCTGTAAAGGGTGTTCGATCGCCACACTCGGTGCAGAGCAGGGTCTGGGCGGTGCCGTGGAACTCCACGACGTTGCGGCTGCCCGCCTCCTGATGAAGGTTGTCGATGTTTTGGGTGATGACGCCTTGGAGTTTCCCCCGTTTCTCCAGCTCGGCCAGGAGTCTGTGGGCGGCGTTGGGGCGGGCCTTGGCTCCCATGTAGTCGTAAAAGATCTCTTTGATGACTTCCCAGCACTCTTTGGGATGCTCGTAGAAATACCCCAGATCCAGCACTTTGGGATCGTAACGGCTCCAGAGCCCCTCGGGGCCACGGAAGGTGGGGATCCCGCTCTCCACGGAGATCCCGGCTCCGGTGAAGGCGGCGGCCTTTCGGCTCACGGCGATCCAGCGGGCGGCGGTGTCGTAGTCGTTCATCTCAGACTCCCAGATATCGGATGGCGAGGAGGTGGATCCCCCACATAAGCACTCCGGCGGTTAGGAGGCTTGCGAACAG
>NZ_WFQN01000003.1 GCF_015487065.1 Nitratifractor sp. | reverse complement strand
GAAGAGCAGGGGGTCGAGATCGGGGCAGTCTCCGGTAGCAGTGCCGGGGCGATGATCGCGCTGTTGATTGCGGCGGGGTGGAGAAGCGATCAGATGGAGGCGTTTCTTCATTCCCTCAAGAAACGGCAGATCTTTCGCCTGGGGCGGGGACCGGGGATTTTTAGCCTGGAGGGGGTGGGAACGCGGCTGCGCGAAGCGCTGGGACCTCTGGAGTATGGGGATCTGCAGATTCCCTGCTACAGCTGCGTGACGGATCTGCAAAGTGCCCGGAGCCGATACCTGAACAGCGGAGACCCCATCGCCAATGTCCTGGCCTCTTCGTCATTGACACCGCTTTTTCATCCCCGTCAGATCGATCAAAACTGGTATATCGACGGCGGCTTCAGCGACAATCTGCCGGTCCGTCCTCTCCTCGCACATGCTCTGCCGGTCCTCTCCATCAATGTCAACCCCCTGGAAGCGGGTGTCCCTGACTCTTTTCGATCGTTGCTGATCCGCTCGATTCTCATTATGCTCAATAACAATATCAGACCCTCTATCGGGCTCGCTCAGGCACATCTGGAAGTGCAAGGGGTGGCGACGATGCACCCCTTTGAATTTTCCAAAGTCGATATGGCCTTGGAAAGCGGCTACCTTGAGATGAAAAAGCATTGGTCTTCGTTTGAAAAAAAACTCCAAAAATAGACTCCAAAAATGCCGGAGAGTGCTATAATAATCCCCGTTTATCTTACTCTTTTTGAAGGATCATCCGAATGGATATCATCATCGCCGGGGCCGGCAAAGTCGGCTACAACCTCGCGCGGACCCTCTCCCCTGTTCACAATGTCACCGTCATCGACCGCAACGCGGAGGCCTTGGCCCGTCTCCAGGAGAGTTTGGACATCCTGCCGGTTAACGGGGATATCGAAGATCCGCTGACTTACCGGAAGCTGATCGATAAAGAAGCGGATCTCTTTATCGCTGTGACCGATATGGACGAGGCCAATCTGATCTCGACCCTGATCGCGGGGGATACCATCGCTGTCAAGCGCAAGTTTATTCGCCTACGCAACGAATTTTTCGCCAAAAGTTCCATCCGGGAAAAACTGGGGATCGACGAGGCGATCTTTCCGTTGCAGCTGACCTCGGAAACGGTGGAGCAGCTTTTTGCCTATCCGAGAGCCAACAACGTCAAGAGTTTCGCCTATGCCGATTTCAAGCTCATCTCCATCCGTGTAACGGCTTTGGCGGAGGCGATCACCCTGGAGCCGGGGGAAAACTACGCCGTCGTCGGAATCGAACGGGAGAAATCTTTTATCATCCCCGAAGGGGGCGGTGCCGAGATTCGTCCGGGAGACTTGGTCTACCTCTTCGGCGACGAGAGCCGGATTCGGGCTCTGTGCCCCAAACTGGAGGCGGAGGCTCCCGGTAATATCGAACGCTGTGTCGTCTTTGGTGGTGGAGATCTGGGGATCGCCATCGCCCGCAAACTCCTCGAACATGGTAAAGAGGTCAAGATCGTCGAAGAGAATATCCGGCAATGCAACATCGCCGACGAGGCTCTGGAAGGGGAGGCGATGACCCTGAGCTGCAAATACGGAACGGCGGAGCTTTTCGAAGAGGAGGGGCTCGGTCATGCCGATATGATGATCGCCGCGACGGGCAATGACGAATACAACATCATCAAATGCCTCGAAGCCAAAGAACACGGTATTCGAAAGGTGGTGGCCGTCAACAACGAAATGGAGTACTACAATCTGATGCACTCTCTGGGCCTGGTGGTGGTCCGGGGTCCCAAAATGAGTGCCTACCATACCATCATCGAGCGGATCCACTCCAGTCGGGTCGTGACCGAACGTAAATATTGCGGTGGGCGCGGAACGATCTATCTGCGCAAGATCTTTCCCGGTTCTACGCTCATCGGACGCAGGGTTAAACCCTACAAACACCGGGGAGAGTCATTGCTCTATCTGGTGAGGGGAGGGCAGCTTCTGCCCTTTATCGAGGCGATCGAGTTGGAGGAAGGGGATCTGCTGGTCGCTTTTGTCCACGAAGAGGATGCCGAAGTTCTGGAGAACTGGTTGAATGGACTTTAAGAGCATCTTCAAGGTCCTCAGCCTGATCGGGATGGCGGTGGGAATCTTTTTTGCTACGGAGATTCCTGTTGCCCTCTATTACGGAGAGCGGAGCGACCGTCTGATGATCTTTGTCGCCCTTTTTATCCTGGGCAACGCCTTGATCTGGACGCTGCTGCGTAACCACCGGATCGATCTGAAGATCCGCGAGAGTATCCTCTCGGTCAATCTACTCTGGATTTTGCTGGGAATCGGCGGAGGAATCCCGCTCTATCTCTATACCCAGGTCTCTCCCGCTTCGGCCTTTTTTGAAGCGATTAGCGGGTTTACCACCACCGGAGCGACGGTCTATAGTGATATCGAATCGCTTCCCCATTTCATCCTCTTTCATCGCAGCCTGATGCACTGGATGGGGGGGATGGGAATTATCGTTTTGGGCGTAGGGCTTCTCTCGATGATCAACCCCTCGGGAAGCCTCAGCCTCTTCAAGGCCGAATCGACCGGTATCCAGATCGAAAAACTCCGACCCAAGATCAAAGACACCGCTTTGAGTCTTTGGGGAATCTACCTGGCCCTGACGGTGATCGATGCGATATTGTTGAAGGTCTTCGGTATGAACTGGTTCGATGCCGTCAACCATGCCTTTTCGACCCTCTCGACGGGGGGCTTCTCGACCAAAAACGCCTCTATGGGGTACTGGGTCACTTCGCCGGCGATTCTCTGGGTGACGACGATTTTCATGATTCTGGCGGGGATCAACTTCCTGGCGCACCTGCGCCTGCTCTACCGGGATCCCAGCGGCTACTGGAGTGAAGAGGTGCGCTGGTATCTGATCGTCTTTTTTGTCCTCTCTGTCGCCCTGACACTGACTCACGAGATCGTCGATACCGCAACCTTGAGTTTTTCGGTGACCCACTCCTTTTTCACGGTGGCCTCGGTGATGACCACTACCGGATTCGCCTCGACCAACTACGGGGTCTGGGGACATGCCGCCATCGCGCTGATCTTCCTGGCGATGCTGGTAGGGGGCAACGCAGGCTCAACTGCCGGCGGGGTCAAGGTGATCCGTTATGTGGTCATTATCAAGACGCTCTTTGCGGAACTCAAGCGGATTTTGCACCCTCGGGCACTGATTGCCGTCTATGTGGACGGCAACAAGCTCAAAGAGAATGTTCTGGCCTCCACCTTCGGCTTTTTTGTCCTCTATATCTTTACCAACGTGCTGCTCTCCGTCTATCTCTACGGCCGGGGCTTCGATGCGATGACCTCGATTTCGGGAGCGTTGGCTATCGTGGGCAACATCGGACCCGGCTTCGCCAAAGTCGGTCCGGCGGATAACTTTGGCTTCTTTACTGATTTTGACAAAATCATCCTCTCCATCGGCATGATCATCGGGCGTCTGGAGTGTTATACGGTTTATGTGTTATTGAGTGTTTCGTTTTGGAAGAAGTTTTGATCGCTTAATCCCCCTTTTAATTCGGAGTATATTTCTCAGATATAACGCCTCTTTCAAAGCCGTTGCGCTAGGATGGCCCTGCCCATATTTTAAAAACAAGGATAGAGAATGTTTACTGTCAACGTAGAAAAAGAGTGCAGCTGTTTCCGCAAAAGCGATATGAAAAACTCACAGATCTTCGAGAGCAAGGACCAAGCACTGATGCAGGCGCAGAAAATGGCCCAGAAGATGAATGAGGAGTTTTGCCAAAAGCACAACTTCAGTGTGGTCGAAACCGGAGAACACTTTACGATCAGGGTAGAAGAGAATCGCCCCGCAGGCGGATGCTGCGGCGGAGGGCACTGCGGCTAAGCTTTTTGCCCGTCCAGTTCCAGGACGACCACAGCCATGGCGAAGCCCCCGTCATGGCTGATGGAGAGAGAACTCTCCCGGACCGGAAAGCGCTTCAGAGCCTCAGGAGCGAGCTGAAGCTGCGGGGCTCCCTTTTGATCTTTTCGAATGATGATATCCAGAAAGGAGAGTTCCGATCCGATGCCGCAGCCGAGAGCTTTGGCAACAGCCTCTTTGGCGGCCCAAAGTCCCGCCAAGCTGGCGTCGGAAGTGGAGGATTCGTACTCTTCGGCCTTGAGATAGCGCCGCAAAAAACGTTCTCCAAAGCGCGCATAACTCTTCGCAATGCGCTCAATGACCACGATGTCGGTTCCCACACGAATCATCTTTCCCCCTATCCAAACTGCAGATAAGCGGCGACGATCAAAGAGATAAGGATCGTCAAACCGATAACCATCGGCCGGTGCCACTTGGGGTCGATTCCATAGCGTGCACTCAGCCATTCGGCAATCCGCATCGCCGGATAGGCGAAAAAGAGCAGTAAAACACTGGTATAAACAAGAGTTAAGACGACGTTGATCATTGGGGTTTCACCTGATAATACTCCCGGATGAAGCGCCTCTCCTGCTCATTTTGAAGAGGAAGACGCTTCAAAGCCTTTCCCTGATCATCCAGGATCATCAATATATTTCCCTGAAGTTTCAGATGTTTGGCGGCCCAGTTGCGTTCCAGCTCCTGCAGTCGGGGGTAGAAGTTGACGGCGTCGGGCTCCTCTTGGAAGTGGGGATCGTCTTTGCGGCGGATGGCAAGTCCTCCAAGGTGTTTCTCGATTACAAACGGAGTGTACTGCCGAATTAGGGGATAGAGGCGGGCATCGCGATGAGGCGGTCGCCCCAGGATAAAGGCTACCGCTGCCAAAAAGATCATTACCGCCCCCAAGGCAAATCCAAGTTTTTTGCTAAACATTATTAGAGATCCTTCCTACAGTCGGTTGTTGAGTCGTCTGAAAACCTCCGTCATTTCAGGTCCAGCTCGGGATTCAGGATGCGAAATGCTCAGAGAGCATGGCTCCCATTTCTTCATCGGTTAATCTTTGACAGTATAGGGACTCCTCGGTTAGAGGCTGTTGACAGATATCAAGGGAAGAGATCCTGCAGATGCGATACACTTGTCTTTCTACTCAAAGGAGGTATAGGAAAGATGTTGGAAAAGTTTTTCTATCTGGAAGGGGCTTATCTGATTCTGGGCGGGATTATTCTATTGATAACCCTCTATGTGACGACCCGGCCCTTTATGTCATCTGCTGCCCCCCGCAAGGGGTTGACGATTGTGGCGATTGTTCTTGCTCTCTTTATCGGCCTCCATTTCTGGGTGACCACTTCGCGCATAGCGTCGGTCAAGGCGGCTTTTTACGCCGGAAAGCCTGTTCTTTGTGAGAGCCGGATGCTGCGCAAAATGGCGCAGTCGATCGAGATCCGAAAAGATACAGCGGCCCGCTGGCGCATCGAGGGAGACAATTTCGTCTCTCCCGAATATACCCGCCCCTTCCACCTCGCACGTTGTATTGTCAAATAGTTTTTCTCCTTCTCTCTTTCTCTCTGCTTTGTTTCTTCCCTTCGGATCCGAGGGGGAAGAGACTCTCCTACGAATAAAGAAATTTTGTCTTGATATATAGCTTATTCATTATTGTTGAAAACGATTTATAAAAAAAAATCAATCGCTTGACCGATGTCAATCCTTCTTGGCGTAAAAATTGCCATAATGCCCTATGCTCGAAGAAGCATAGAGTCGAAAGGAGTCCATAAGTATGGGAAATGTCACAGGATGGCCGGCGATCGCTCCGGATCAGTTTCTTCCAATCTTTATCGTGGCGACACTGGTTCTGGTCTTTGGCGTGGGTTACGCCGCGATCATCACGTTGGCCAAAATGGGATTTTTTTCCAAAAAGTGGATGCCTGTCGGCTATCTGTTCTGGGGATTGCAGACCTTTTGTCTGTATGAGCTGGCCGTCTTGATTCACAGCAACCACTATACAACCAAGGTGCTGGTGGTGACGATGGTGGCTTATCTCTTTGTGCCGCATCTCTACTTCTATCTGGTCGATGAAGCGGATAAGCGGTACGAGAACGATCACAACGACTTAAACCAATAAAGGAGGAGAAATGGCTGAGAAAAAACCATCCGTCTGGACGAGTATCCCTTTCTGGCGCCGTTCGGCAGCCTGGGTCACCGGTTTCGCGACGATTTTGCTGATCTGGCTGACCTTTGATACGATGGGACAGATCCGCATGGGCACCGATGAGGAGCTGGCCAAAGGGATCAAACGGCGGATTCCCGCCCCCACGGTCATCAACTACAAGATCGGGTATAAATATGATGAGAAACGAGGATTGGAAGTTCCCGTCATCGGGCCGGAGAAGCAGCCGCTCTTCGGCAAAGAGCTCAGCCCCAAAGAGGCGGCAGCCCTGCTGCATCTGGGTAAACTGACCTCTCAAGCCAAGAACTGTATGGATTGTCATACGCTGCTGGGTAACGGTGCCTACTATGCGCCGGATCTGACCAAAGCCTGGCT
>NZ_WFQN01000002.1 GCF_015487065.1 Nitratifractor sp. | reverse complement strand
CTCGGTGATGTTGTAGTCGCTGACATGTTCCTTGAGGAAGCTGCTTCGATTTTTGCCGCCGGAGCAGGCGGAGAGAGAGAAGATGACGGTTGTAAGGGCGAGAAATAGAGAAAGGTTTTTTTTCATATCTATGAAGCCTTGTTTGTTAAAGTTATTCGTCACCGGTCACCGGTCATTGGGAATAAAGGTTCGATCATACAAGTTTCCCCATGACGAATGGGCAATGACCAATGACACGAAGGCACTCCCTTCGCTTAGACATTGAAACGGAAGTGCATTACATCGCCGTCCTGGACGATGTAATCCTTGCCCTCCAGTCGCATCTTGCCTGCCTCTTTGGCACCGGCTTCGCCGCCGTAGTTGACGAAATCTTCGTAGCTGATTACTTCGGCGCGGATGAAGCCCTTTTCGAAATCGTTGTGGATCACTGCGGCGGCTTTGGGGGCGGTGGTGTCGCGTCTGATGGTCCAGGCTCTCACCTCTTTGACCCCGGCGGTGAAGTAGCTCATGAGCCCCAGCTTCTCGAAGCCTTTGCGGATGATCTGATCCAGCCCCGACTCCTCGACACCCAGGGATTCGAGCATCTCCTTCTTCTCCTCTTCGTCGAACTCCACCATCTCCTCTTCGATCTTGGCGCAGAGTTTGATCACTTCCCGGTTGCGTTCTTCGGCGTAAGCTTTGAGGGCTTTGACATAGTCGTTGTCCTCCGCCAGTCCCTCTTCGTCCACGTTGGCGCCGTAGACGATCTCTTTGGAGCTCAGCAGCCGCAGCTCCCGGTCGAGAATTTTGAAGCCTTCGTTCTCCTGATCCGGGAAGGTGGCGGCGGGCTGTCCCGCTTCCAGGTGCGCCAGGAGCGCTTCGGCGACGGGGAGCTGAAGTTTGGCTTCCCGGTCGTTGCCTTTGGCCTTGCGCTGGAGCGCCGCGATCCGGCGCTCCAGGCTCTCCATGTCGGCCAGGAGTAGCTCAGTTTCGATGATCTCGATGTCCCGGACCGGGTCGATGGAGCCCTCGACATGGGTGATGTTCTCATCTTCGAAGCAGCGGACGATCTGAAGGATCAGTTCCGTTTCTCGGATGTTGGAGAGGAATTTGTTTCCCAACCCCTCGCCCTTGCTGGCGCCTTTGACCAGACCGGCGATATCGACAAAGTCGAGGGTGGAGTACTGGATCCGCTCCGGGTTGACGATCTTGGCCAGCTCTTCGAGTCTCGGATCCGGGACGGGGACGACGGCTTTGTTGGGTTCGATGGTACAAAAGGGGTAGTTGGCGCTTTCAGCGTTTTGCGCCTTGGTCAGTGCGTTGAAGGTGGTGGATTTTCCTACATTGGGGAGTCCTACCAGTCCGATTCCTAAGCCCATATTCAATCTTCCTTCGGGGTAAATTTTGGCGCCATTATATCCAATCCCATAGGTCAAAGAGAGGCGACGGTATGTTTGAGAAAGAGGGCCAGCAGAACCAGAAGGCTGATTCCGGCGGGTTTGGAGTACATTTTGTTGGCGGTGATAAAGACCAGCATCAACGTGGCGGCGACCATAGTACCGATATCAAAAAGGTATTTGGAGAAGTCGAGTTTGAGATCATTGACGATAGCGGCACTCCCCAAAACCACGGTGATATTGGCCATATTGGAGCCGATGATATTGCCGATGGCCATGTCGGCTTTGCCTTTGAGGGCGGCGATAATGGAGACGATGAGCTCGGGCATGGAGGTTCCCAGGGAGATCATCACGATGCCGATGACCCATTCACTGACGCCCAGGCTTCTGGCGATACTGGAAGCGCTTTCGATAGTAAATTCCGCTCCGACGATCACCAGGAGAAAGCCGATGAAGAGGAAAAGCCCCACTCGCAGCCAGGAGAAGGGTGCCGTCTCCACCTCTTCGATCTCCCCCTCTTCGAGAGCAAGGATCTCCGGACCGTTGTTTCGGAGAAAAAGCAGATAGGCCCCCATGATCATCAGGAGCAGAAATCCGTCAAAACGGTCGAAGACCCCCTGCTGAGCCATCACGACGAAGATCAGGACCGGGAAGAGGGCCCAGGAGCTGTCTTTGGCAAAAAAATCCCGGTGGGGGGTGATCTTTTTGGCCAGAAGGAAGACTCCTGCCAGGACGAGGGTAATGTTGAGGATGTTGGAACCGATGACATTGGAGACAGCAATTTCAGGTTTGTGATCGAGGCTGGCAGCGATGGAGGCGGCCATCTCCGGCAGACTGGTCCCCAGGGCGATGAGAGTGGCCCCGATGACATATTCGGAGATATTGAAACGCAGGGCGATCCGTTCACTTTGGGCGATGAGCAGATCGGCTCCCCAGATCAAGGCCGCCAGGGAGATGACGAAAATAAGGTAATCCATCAGACGGTTCCTTCGGTTCGGACGATCAGACTCTCGGGCAGACCGAACTCCCGGATCAGTCGGGCCTCTTCCGCACGCATCTCTCCCCGATCGGTTTCGTGGTCGTAGCCCAGCAGATGCAGCAGTCCGTGGATAAAGAGCAGCGCCAGCTCCTCCTCGGGGGCATGGCCCAGCTCCTGCGCCCGGGTATGGACGTGGTCGAGGGAGATGACGAGGGAGCCCAAGGGCTGTCCCGGCAGATCCCCCTCCAGGGGAAAGCTCAAGACATCCGTGGCTTTATCGATATGCCGGTGCTCACGGTTGAGAATGCGGATTGCCGCGTCGTCACAGAGGGTTAGTTCTACCTCCCGGGGTGTCAATGCTTCAGCGATGGGCTCCAGATGTGCGGTCTCTATGGGGGTGTCGGTTTGGTTGTCAACGGTTATCATGGAAGCAGATTTTACCCAAAATAGTGTAAAATCGTTCTTTCTCAGCGAGGAAACAAGCCAAAGAAAATCCTGTGACATATTATAAAATATTAAAAGGAGGCAGAGATGCCCAAAGCGGTCTGCATCATCTCCGGCGGTATGGACAGTGCGGTCAGTGCCGCCCTGGCGAAGAGAGAAGGGTACGGGATCATCGCCGTACACTTCAACTACGGTCAGCGGACCGAAGGCAAAGAGCGGGAGTGTTTCCGCCTCCTGGCCGAGGATCTGGAGGCAGAGGAGCGCTATGAGATCGATCTGCCCTTTTTTACCCAGATCGGAGCTTCGGCGCTGACGGACCGATCCATTGAGGTCCCCACAGGAGGGATTGAACCGGGCGTTCCGGTGACCTATGTGCCATTTCGCAACGGGATCTTTCTCTCCATCGCCGCGGCGATTGCTGAAAAACACGGTGCCGAGGCGATTGTCATCGGCGTAGTGGAGGAGGATAGCAGCGGCTATCCCGACTGCCGCGAGAGCTACATCCGGGCGATGGAAAAAGCGATCAACCTGGGGACCAAAGAGGAGACGAAGATCACGATCAAGATGCCGCTGGTCCATCTGAAAAAGTCCGAGATCGTCTCCAAGGCGCTGGAGATCGGGGTGGATCTGGGGCATACCTGGAGCTGCTATCGGGAAGAGGAAGCGGCCTGCGGAGTCTGTGACAGCTGCCGGTTGCGGTTGCAGGGCTTTCGGGAAGCGGGGGTCAGTGATCCGATCCGTTATGCGACATTTACAAAAAGTTGATGGATCCTTCTGAAAAAACGGTTCAATCCATTTCCGTCATCTCGAACTTAATGCTAGATCCACGGTGTGATGGGTATTGAAGCCCTGGATTCCGGGTCAATCCCGGAATGACGAAAGGTTTTTCCAGGATACTCGATTGTTATTCCGGATAGCGGATCACCTCCGGTGTATCGGTTGCCGAAGATGATTGAGAGTCGTGCTCCTCAGGGAAAGCAAGAAGGAGAGGGGAGTTCTCATTCTCCTGAGGGGGGGTGAGGGATGAGTGTCGCTCTTTTGAATCGGAGTGGCGGGGAGTGTGATGTACTTTGCCGTCAGGAAGAGGATGGTAAGAGTAGGTAGGGCTGTCACTCCAATCTGCAGGGCGACAAACCGTGCGCCCTTTGATCCATCCCTGTGCATAGAGGGCGGAACGGCGGGCGAGGGCATAGTTTTTGCGGAAGTATCCTTTGCCGGTTTCGCAGCCGTCTTGTACACCTTGCCGGTAGTCGGGATCGGTATTTTGTCCGAAATCGTGTCCTCCATAGCAGACGTGCCCGGCACGGATCGCGTCGGGGCTACAGGGGACGGAGGAGGCACAGCCCCCTAGGATGCCGGCGATTCCCCAACTGATGATCCATAGGCTCCACTGCGTCTTCTTCATGACTACTCCGAAAATTTTTGTGTTATTCTATCGAAAAAAATGGAAAATATCTGCTTGTAATATTATAAAATATAGGAACAAATATGATCAAAACGTTTATCACGATTCTGCTGTTGAGCCTGGGGCTGAGTGCCTACGATCAGGGTGGTGTAGCGGCGGTCAATGGGGTTCGCCGCAGTGCCGGAATGATTCCGCTACAAAATAACTATGCCCTCTCACGCTCCGCCTACCATCATGCCAAATATCTGGGGCGGCTCCGGCGCAAGGGGCACCTGGAACGGCCCGGCAGCGCCTACTACACGGGACGGACCCCTTTTGATCGGATGGTCAGAGCGGGCTATCCCAGCCGTGCCGGTGTAGAGAATATCTCTTACGGTGATTCCAGCTATGCCCATTCGGTCCGGATCTTGATGGCGACGCTCTACCATCGACTTGCTTTTCTTGACTTTCGCATCGATGTGATGGGGAGCAGTGAATACGGTAACCGAAAGGGACGGATCTATGTCTATGATATGGGGGCCTCTTCGGTAGCAAAACTTTGCAGCGGGGGGAGCCTCTCCGGTAACGGCAGCTACGTCTACGGGATCTGCGCCGACCGGAGCCGCCGGATTCCCCGCAGTCGTTTTCAAAAGGCTCTGCGAAGTGTTGAACGGCGCAACGCAGGGATCGTGCTCTGGCCCCCGGCGGATGCTCGGAATGTGCCGACTGCGTTTGTCCGGGAGACCCCGGATCCGATTCCGGGAATCTACCATGCGGGCTATCCTGTCACGGTGCAGTTCAATCCCGCCTATTTTCATCGGGTGAAACTGCGCCGTTTTGAACTTTTTGACGAGAAAGGCAGAGCGGTCAAGGCCCGTATACTGCAGGCCGTTAACGATCCTCATCACAAGCTTTTACCCGGGGATTTTGCCCTGATCCCTCTGGGACGCTTGGCACCCGGACGCCGCTATCGGGTCCTGTTTGAAGCGGATGTCGATGGGAAGAGAATTCAAAAAAGCTGGAGTTTCCAGACCGGAAAATAGGGGGATGGTTTGAAAAATATTTTCAAATATGAAATCGGAACTCCTTTTCAGCAGAGCGTCTGGGAAGCGATGCGGCATATCCCTAAAGGAAAAGTGACCACCTACGGTGCGATTGCGAAATATCTGGGGAAACCCGGCGCGGTCCGTGCCGTGGGAACGGCGGTGGGACGCAACCCCTTCGCGCCGGAGATCCCCTGCCATCGGGTGGTCCGCTCCGACGGCAGCATCGGAAACTACAGCGGAGGTGAAGGGGTCAAGACCAAAATTGAACTGCTGAAAAAAGAGGGCGTAGAGATTTCAAAGGGGAGGGTGACTGCTTTTGAAAAGATCCTCTACCGTTTCGAGGATCAGCACTGCACCAGGTCGGCGGGGAGTTGATCCTCCTGGCCGGGGAAGATACTTTCGACATTGAGCTCAGGATGGATCAGCTCCCGAAGCTTCTTCTGGATCACCATCTTGGTAGTCATCACACTCATCGAGCAGCCGTTACAGGTGCCGCCCAGCTCCACATAGGCGGTCCCGTTTTTTATCCCTTTGAAGCCCATGGTTCCTTCGTGGGACTTGACATACTCTTCGATGGAGGGAAGAAAGTTTTTGACGGCGACACAAAGATCTTCATCACTGAAGGGCATCATCGGTAAGACTCCTTACTTTTCAGGCTTATTGCTGAGAAAATTTGTCAGAATATAACCAAAGATGTTTAAAGGAAGCTAAAAAAATGCGCTGTCTCAGTTGCCGAAAGTGGAGTCTGCAGGTAATTTGCCGCTCCTGCCACGAACAGCTCCTGATTCCGACGGTTTCCACACGCAAAGTGGGGAGTCTGGATGTGGTGAGTCTCTTTCGCTATCGCAACATCGAACCCTTTCTGCTCAGCAAGCATACCCCGGCGGGCTATCGGCTCTTTCGCTATTTCGGGCGGCGGCATATCGCTCCGTTTTTGGAAGCCTTTGCCGAAGGGTTGGAGGCCCCTGCGAGGATTATTGCCGTGGATGAGCGGCCGCGGGGAGGCTACTCCCATACAGCGCTCCTGGCCCGCTATGGAGCTGTCTCGGGACTGACCCCGCTGCACGGAGTCTTGCCGGCAGCCAATCAGGTCCACTATGTGGGGCGCTCTTTGCAATTCCGTCTGGAGAACCCCCGGGATTTTCACTACAACGGTCCTTCGGGGATCGATGCTGTTTTGCTGGACGATATTATTACCACCGGTTCCACCCTGGGGGAGGCACATCGGGTTTTGCGTGAGAACGGCGTGAATGTCCTCTTTGCACTGACGCTTGCCGACGCGCGATAAAGAATCAGAGTGCCCGAATAATCTCCAGCAAATTGTCGGGGATCCGCTTGGGGCGTCCCCTCACGACATAGACCAGTTGCACGATCATCGTAAAAATCTCCTCGTCTTCCCGGTAGATCTTTTGCTCCAGGAGTACACTGCTGCGTTTTTCCTCCATAAGCCGGTTACGGACCTCCAGCCAATCCCCCAGCTTTGCCATCCCCAGGAAATCTGCTTCAATATGCCGCACCACAAAACCGCTGCCATCCTCTCCTTCCGGCATCATTCCCCGTCGGAAAAACTCTTCGCTTCTTGCCCGTTCGCAGAAGTTGAGGTAGCGGGAGTGGTAGACGATCCCGCCCGCGTCGGTGTCCTCATAATAGACCCTGATTTTCATCTACTTACAGTCCTTTCTCATTAATATCAGCTCGTGATTGAGCTCTTTGAATCCCGAGGATTTGTAGTAGGAGGCCATTTCCGGGAGACAGTAGAGTTCAAAGTGACGAACAT
>NZ_WFQN01000001.1 GCF_015487065.1 Nitratifractor sp. | reverse complement strand
GATAGGCAGAAACATAAAGATGAAATCGAGGGTCTCGATCCCCTCAAGATTGGCATAGTTTTTGTCGCCCAGTTCCCCGATATGGGCTTTGACCGCCTGCAGATGCGCCCGAGCCTGGATCTGACGTTCCGCTTCGCTTTCGGCGGCGATATAGCGTTCATAGGCGTTCAGAGAGGTTTTGGCATCGATCACCACATCCCGTCCGCCGGGCAGATGGACCACCACATCGGGACGGAAACGCCGCGCCTCCCCGTCTCTCAGACTCAACTCCCGTTCGAACTCCTCCCCCTCCCGGAGTCCCGAAGCCTCCAGGATGCGCTCCAGCACCATCTCGCCCCAGATCCCCTGGCTCTTGTGCTCCCCTTTGAGGGCCCGGGTGAGATTGTGGGCCTCCTCGGAGATCTGCCGGTTGAGCTCCCGAAGCGTTTTGAGTTCGGTCTGCAGTGCCGCCATCTCGCGACTCTCTTCGCTGTGCACTTCGTCCACCCGTTTGCGAAAGCGCTCTACCTGCTGCTGAAGCGGTCGTAGGATCTGGGCCACCCCTTCCCGGGAAACGCTCTGGAAACGCAGGGCGTTTTCCTCCATGATCTCCCCCGCCAGGCTCCGAAACTGCCGCTGCAGCTCCTCCCTGGCCTCCTTGAGCTCCTCGGTCAATTGCCGGTAGTGGCGCTCCTGCTCTTCGAGCCGGCTCTCCAGAGCACTCCGCTCCGCCGCCGACGCCTTCATCCTTTCCTGCAACCCCTCTATTTCCTCCTCTCTTTTTTGCAGCCTCTGCCGCATTGGAGCGAGCTGTTCCAGTGCCGTCTCTGCCCGAACCCGCTGCAATTTCTCTCTCTCCAGAAGCCTTTGTAGCGAACGCTTCTCCTCACTCTCCGCCGCCAGGTGATGGTGCAGTCGTTCCTCTTTCTCCATGCAGGTTTTACGTTGTAAACGGCAGAGCACCGCGCCCGTCACCCCTGCGATCAAGGCCCCTGCCGTCAAACCGCCGGCTCCCCACACTATCCATTCCGGTAGATAAATTCCCATTGTTTCCATTTGGTCTCATATTTTAAAATATATTAAGCGAACATATTATATCTACTCCTTCACTGCCGGCGAAAACATGGTTCATATTGAAAGATTTGACGTTTGAAACGTCAAGCCGGATCCTTCTTCAAAGTATTCACCGGGGAAAGCGCCACACTTCAGAAAAGTAATAACGATTATTAGATAGAATAGATTCATCGAGGATCAAATATATCGCAAGGAATCACAAAATGGCAGAGCATAATGGAAACAATATCGATCAGATCAGAGAGCTGATTTTCGGTCCCCAGATCAAAGAGTTCGAAGAGAAGTTCAAGCAGATCGAAGGCAGCATGCACCGACTCTTTGACGATTTGAAAAAGGGGCTTCATGAGTCTCAGGCAAAATTGAAAAAGGAGACCGAACGCTCCCTGACCCTCCTGGAGAAGAAGATCGACAATCTCTCCACGACCGGCCAGAAAGAGCGGCAACAACTCAAAGAGCTCATCAACAGTGTCGATCAGACCCTCCAGGAAAAGACGGCGATGCAAAAAGATGAGTTCGAGACCAAACTGGAAATGACAAAAGAGGGGCTCGAAGAGGATCAGGAGAAGATCAAAGAGACAATCAACGAAACACGCAGAGAGCTTGAGGAGTTGCTGCAAAACAGCCTGGCGACTCTCTCGGATGAAAAGCTCTCCAGAGACCGAATGGCCCAGATGCTCCTGGAGGTGGCGATGAAGATCCAGGGGACCGATATGGCCGCCATGCTGACCGATAAGAGCGGAGAGAAGAAAACTGAAGAGCAATAAGAGCGATCTGGAGAAGCTCAAAGCGCTACTCTTTGCCGACGAAGCTGAACGGCTCAAACGGCTGGAGGAGCAGCTCAAAGAGCTAAAGATCCGATCCGGCGACGAAGCCTATCTCAAGGCGAAGCTCCTACCGTTATTTGACGACGTACTGCTGGAACGTCTGCGCAGCGCCGATCAGCAAACCGTCACCATCTTTGCCGAACACCTGGCGCAGATCATTGCCAAAACCTCCGAAACCGATCCGGAATCTTTCAAACACTCACTGCAAGGAGTGCTGGCTTCGGCCATCAAAGAGCAGATCGATTCCAACCGGGAGGCGATGGTGGACGCCCTCTACCCCATCATGGGCGGGATGATCAGCAAATATGTCAGTTCCGCCATCCGCGAACTGATGGAGACGATCAATACCAAGATCAATCAAGGGCTCTCCGTCGAGCATTTCAAACGCAAAATCAAAGCCAAAATTACCGGTGTCAGTGAGACCGAACTCCTTCTCGAAGAGAGCGCCGAAGCCAAAATCTCTTCTCTTTTCGTCATTCAAAAAAACAGCGGGATGCTGATCAGCGAAGCCCATCTCCGTGACGACGAGATCGACGATCCTCATCTCATCGCTTCCATGGCCAGTGCCGTCAAAGACTTCATCAACGATTGGATCAAAAGCCATGACGAGCACGAAGAGGTACAGCTGCTCAGCTACGGAAAATCGACTCTCTACATCGAAAGTGCCGGCAGTGTCTATCTCATCGCCTTTTTGGACGCCGAACCCGATTGGGAACAGCGGTCCGAAATCAATCGCTTTTTTGCCTCGCTGGTCAAAAAATACCACTCTCTTTTTCAGGAATTTGACGGAGATGACAGCGACGAACGTGTCCAGGCGCTCAATCGGGATCTTCTGGACTATCTCCGGAATCAAAACGAGAAGTCCCCTACAAATGATGACAATGCCCCCAAAAACAACTATGCGAAATATTTCATTATCGTTTTGCTCCTGGCCCTGGTTATTCCACTGGGATTCTGGATTAAAAATCGTTACATCGAATATAGACTGGCATCTGAAGTAGCCGACAAAACCGGGGCGATGGTTACCCTCGAAATTGACGGGGACAAGCTCATAGCCGATGGAATTGTCGACAACTTTTCCACACTCGATACCCTCAGGAGTATTCTCCAAAAAGAGAGTTCAAAAAAACTGATCGATAACATCACTTTATCTGCCGATAAAATCGAAAAACTTTCCAAAAAAGAAGAAGCCGATATCGATCACAATGTCAGTCATCTTTCCCGCTCTCTTCATACAATGAAGCAAGAGCTTGAACAACTCAAAAAAAGCCTGCAAGAAAACCGAAAAACGATCGAACGTCTCTCCAAGCTCTCCGATGCCCAGGCACACTCCATTCATAACGCAAAGCAGTTGCTGGAGAATCAAAATAAAAAGCTGGAGATGTTCACGGCGAGAGAGCAGCAAATAAAAAAGCTTGCCAACCTTAAAAGACGTATCGATCAGAAACTTGATGAAGTTTTCAAAGGGAATCCCTATTTTGACCCGACGGAGCACTCTCTCGTCTTCTCCAGCGGAAATTTTTTCCCCAAAGGCAAAGCCACTTTAAGCAACGGCGCTGCCCGGCTCATTGCCCGAACGACCGACAAATACCTCTCGACCCTGCTCAGCCTGCCTGAAGCGAAAAAATATCTCAAGAGAATCACTGTTTCGGGATATACAGATAGTAGCGGAACTTTTAAGTATAATATGCGACTCTCTTCCCAGAGAGCCGAAGAGGTCAAAACAATCATTCAGGGACTGGAAAGCGTCCGGAAAAATGGGCTTTCGTCCCTATTGTATTCCCAGGGACTCGCCGACCGTAACCTCATCAAGGTCAACGGCGTCGAAGACAAAAATGCCTCAAGAAGGACGGTGATCCGTTATATCCTGGACAAAAAGAAAATAGACGAAGCCGTCAAAAAATTATTGAATGAACGCGAAATTTAAAAGGGTTGTAGAACAGTGATACGCAAAAAGATTCTTTTGCTGGGGGACTTCGGTGTCGGAAAAACCAGCTTGATAAGACGTTATATCGACAACACCTTTGACGACAGATATCTCACAACGATCGGCGTGAAGATATCCAAAAAAATACTTGAGATTCGCCGGATAGAGTGTGAACTTATCATTTGGGATATCGAGGGCTCCACACCGATCAAAAAAATACCCAAAAGCTATATGTTCGGAGCACACGGAGCGATCTTTGTCGCCGACTGCAACAGGGAAGCGACGATCAAGGATCTGGCCGAACATATTGAAACTTTTCTCACCGTCAATCCCAAGGCGAAGTATGTCATCGCCTACAACAAATCAGACCTGTTGAGCGCGGAGCAAAAAGCGGATTTTCCTCTGGAGGAGAATGCCTTTTTGACTTCGGCAAAAGAGGGAGAAAACGTCAATCGGCTCTTTTCCACATTAGCAGAGGAGATAATTCAATGAAAAACATACAGATCATTCTCAATGCCATACTCTCCAGTGAGATCTTTGAGTATATTCTCATTGACAGAAAGTATCGCATTGCAGATTTTTCGGACGGTGTGAAAAAATATGTCGAAAATGAGATCGAAGACGGCAATGATATTCGGGACTATTTCCCGGAAATTTTCGGTTATGAAACCAAAATACAGAAAGTTTTTAATGACAAAGAGAGCCGCTATATCTTAGAAACCGTCAAGAAAAACGACTACTATATCAATATCCATCTCAATCACTACAGCGATGATATATTGTTGATACTGCTGCACAACATCACCGAGATCACCCTTTCCAAGCTGAAGCTGCTCCAATACAGCAACGAAAATATGCTCCTCTACAGTACGATCAAAAAGATCCTGGACAGTCAAAACAACTATATCATCGTCACCACTGACGATGAAGTCGAATACGCCAACAAGAGATTTCTGGAATACTTCAGTCTGAAAAATACCGATGAGCTCAACGAAAGAAAACTCTGCACCTTCATCAGAGCCTCCGTCCCCATCGAGAGCTATAACGATCTTTATGAGTATGCCAAAGACGAAGAGAAACAGATCTATGTCAGAAATGATGTCTTTCTGGTCAAGGCGACGCTGCTGGAAAAGACCTACAAACTCTTTACCTTCTCAAACATCACCCAATTGAACAATATCAATAAAGAGCTGGAAAACCGCATCAACATCGATCCGCTGACGAACCTGTATAAAAAACCCTATTTTGACAAAAAGATCAAAGAGAAGCTCGAATGCAATGAGCGTTTCGCCGTCGTCGTCATCGACCTGGACAATTTCAAGCACATCAACGACAAATACGGACACATCGTCGGCGATAAAATTCTTCAGGAGTTTGTCAGACTCGTCAAAGCCAATCTTCGCAACGACGATCTCTTCTCCCGATGGGGCGGCGAAGAGTTTCTGATACTGATCGAGAGCGACAAGCAAGAAGAGATCAGTCACAAGATCGAAGCGCTGAGAGCCTTGATCAGTCAGCATCGTTTCAACGACGTGGGACACCTGACCGCCAGTTTCGGTATCACCTTCTCCAAGGAGGGTGACACTATCGAAAGCCTCCTGAAAAGGGCTGACGATGCGCTCTATCGGGCAAAAAATCTCGGCAAGAACAGGGTCGTAACGCTGTAAGAGCTATAAGAAGTTCATAAATAAACTCCGTCATTCCGGGCTTGACCCGGAATCTAGGGCTTAGAATACCCATTAAACCGTAGATCCTGAATCACGTTCAGAATGACGGAGTATTTGTTTGGGATTTTTGACACCCTCTGTTCAGAGCCCTCTGTATGTTGGCAAAAGGATAAAGCATGGCTAATCTGCTAATCGGAACAGGTCTTTTGCTGCTACTGGCCGGAATCGCTTTCAAGTTCGGTCTGATGGGCTGGTTCGGTCATCTTCCCGGTGATCTCCGTTACGAAGGAGAGCACTTCGTCTTTTATGCTCCCATCGGATCGATGATTTTGCTCTCGGTTCTTTTGTCGTTGATTCTTTGGCTTTTCAACCGCTAAACGGTTATAATCGATTCCGATGAAGCATCTTGTAACCCTTTTGATCTTTTTCTTGCCGCTTTGGCTGGTGGCCGCCTGGCACCTGGAGCCGGGCCACCGCCCCCGAAGCGCCATCGACCGTCTCCCTTTCAAAAGCGTCCGGGATATGAAAACCATCCCCCAGAATCCCGCCTATTATGCCCGCCAACTCAAGCCGATCCCGCGGAGCCGGCAGCTCAGCCACGACCGGGAGTACAACCACATCTACTTCAGCCCCTGGGAATCAGGCTACCGGATCAAGGAGCCCAAAGAGGAGCTGCTCTGGGTGATTCCTTTCGTCCGAAAGAAAAAGATCTACAATGCCCGAAAGCGCCTCATCTCTCCCCGGGTCATCGAAGGATGGATCCGCAACGCCCAGATGGAGAAGCTCGGCACCGTCGGGGCCCGGGCGATCTCCGTGCGCCACACCGATCTGCGGGCCCTGCCCACCCGGACTCCCGCCTACCGGGATCCCTGGAAAAACACCGAAGGCTTTCCCTTCGACTATTTCCAGAACAGTGAACTCCACCCCAACGTCCCCCTCTATCTCTCCCACTACTCCCGGGACGGCAGATGGGCCTTCGTCCAGGCGGCCCATGCCAACGGCTGGGTACCGACGAGAGATATCGCTCAGGTGGGCGACCGCTTTCTCCGAGCCTTCAAGACCGGCCGCTATTTCGTGACAGTTCGGGACAATCTCTGGCTCAAAAAGGGCAAAAAGCGGATCACCCTCGTCAAATTGAGCACGATCTTTCCCATGGATCGCAGCGGACGATGGCTCCTGACTGCCTCCCGGGGAGCTGACGGTAGTGCCCTGCTGCAGCGTATCACCCTCCCCTCCCGCAAACTGGCGGATCTGAAACCGTTGCCGTTCACCCCCCGCAACGTGGCGAAGGTTGCCCGGCAACTCTACGGTGAACCCTACGGCTGGGGCGGCAAGATGATGACCAGAGACTGCTCCGCCACCACCCGGGATTTTCTGGGGGTCTTCGGTATCTTCCTCAAACGCAACTCCGCCAAACAGGCCAAAGCGGGCAAGGCCCTGAAGATCAAAGGACTGCCCAAGGCGAAGAAAAAAGCCCTCATCATCGCCAAAGCCAAACCCTTCCGTTCTCTTCTGTACGTTCCCGGCCACATTACCCTCTATCTGGGCCGCTACCGCAATGAACCCGTCATTATGCACACCTACTGGGGTATCCGGCTCAAGAACTGGAGCAAATATCCCCTCTGCCGTACCATCATCACCACCACCGAGCCCGGCAAGGAGCTTCCCGAGATCCGGGAAAAAAGCAAACTGATTAATACCCTGCAGCAGATCATCACCTTTTGACCCCTCTTCCCGAAGAGAAAAAACTGTCCCTTCAATGAGATTTTCGACAGAAAATTATGCTATGATTCGCTCCATCTATTTTTGATAGGAGTCAAACACTTGGATTCTAAACCTCCGTCGGGTTCTTCCCACACTTCTCACAACAACACCCTGCATTTTCTTGCCGAATATTCCGATATGATCCTGGGGCTGATCTTCGGTCTGCTGGCTTTTTACTTTCATTTCACTCACAGCCCTTACCTCTCGGTCATCAGTGCCGCCGTAGCTATCGGAGCTTTTTCCATCACTGTCTCCGAAATCGCAGAGATTTTGGCAGAGCGGCTGGAGGAGCCCTATGCCAGCTTCGTCCTGACCTTCTCCGCCGTGGCGGTAGAGATCATCCTGCTCTTTATGATCGTCCGGGAAGGGGTCCACAACCCGGCAGCCCTGGAGACGGTCAAGGGGGGAATCATCTCCGCCGTCATCGTCGATATGAACGTGCTACTGGGGCTGGCGGTCTTTATCGGCGGGCTGAGCTACAAGGAGCAGGAGCACAATGAGGATACCTCCAGCACCTACACGACGATCCTGCTGGTCGCCTCCTCGGCGTTGCTGGTCCCCAGCATCCTCACCTATACCCAGAATAGCCGGACGCTCTTTGAAGCCTCGGTGATGATCGCTCTGTTGCTGATGAGTTTCTATGTGGCGATCTTCATCTTCCAGACCCGAACCCACTCCCACTTCTTCAAAGCCACCGCCAAAAGCCGCCTCTTCAGAATCAAAAAACACCGCAACGAAGAGGAGGACGAAGAGGACGAAGATTATCTCTTCGAGCGTCTGGGCAATGTGGCCAATTTCTTTGCGATGTTCATTCTCATTTTCATCATCGGTGTCCTGGCGGAACTCTTCGCCTCTGACGGAATGCCCATCGCCCGAGAGCTAGGGATCTCCACCGGACTGGCGGGTCTCATTATCGCCCTCATCGCCGTGGCCCCAGAGATTATGACCGCTATCAAAGCCGCCCGGGACGACGAGATCCAACGGGTCATCAACATCGCCATGGGAGCCTCCACCGTCTCGATCATGCTGACGGTTCCCATTCTCATGGCTCTAGCCTACAGCAACGGCATCCGTCTCACCCTGGACTTCAACGCCTTTCAGGTCGGTGCCCTGATCCTCACCATCATCCTCGCCTGGAAGACCACCGATGACGGTGAAACCAACTACTTCGAAGGGATCAGTCACCTGATGTTCTTCCTGGGCTACGCCATCATCGCAACGCTCTATCACTAAAAATGAGGAAGTAGGAGTTAGAAGTTAGAAATTTTTGGAAGCGCAAATTCATTCGCGTCCGGAGTGTGGAACGACTTGGCAGATCGTTTCGGCGTCCACTTGGCCGGGAATGAATTCCCGGTTCCGATATCGTCAAGGATAGAAGGGGAGGTCGTCAGCCGACCATTTCGTCGAGAGTCTCTTCGGGGATCTGATCAAAGTTGAGATACTTGTAGACCTGATCCTTCTTGTCCTCGGTGATCTTGCGGTTGACGATCTCCAGATACTCTTCTTTTGTCGGAATGCGTCCCAAGAGCGCACAAACCGCCGCCAGCTCGGAGGAGCCCAGATAGACCTGGGCCCCTTTGCCCATCCGGTTGTCGAAGTTCCGGGTGGAGGTGGAGAAGACCGTGGCATTATCACGGACCCTCGCCTGGTTCCCCATACACAGAGAACAGCCGGGAATCTCGGTCCGGGCACCTGCCGCACCGAAGATGGCGTAGTAGCCCTCTTCGATGAGCTCTTTTTCATCCATTTTGGTCGGCGGAGTCACCCAGAGACGAGTATCAACAGGTCCTTCGCCTTTGAGCACTTCACCCAAAGCCCGGAAGAGGCCGATGTTGGTCATGCAGCTGCCCACGAAGACCTCATCGATCTTATGGGGGCGTTTCTCGTCAGCCAACACCTCGCTCAGCGTCGCCACATCATCGGGATCGTTGGGGCAGGCGACGATGGGCTCGGTGATCTCGTTCAGGTCGATCTCGATGACCGCTGCGTACTCGGCATCCTCATCCCGTTCCATCAGGGTGGGATTCTCCAGCCACTCTTTCATCTTGTCGATGCGGCGCTGCAGGGTACGCTTGTCTTCGTAGCCCTGCTCGATCATCTTCTCCAGCAGTTTGATGTTGGAGCGCAGGTACTCGATGACGGGCTCTTTGTTGAGCTTGACGGTACAGGCGGCGGCACTGCGCTCGGCGGAGGCATCGGAGAGTTCGAAGGCCTGTTCGACCTTCAGGTCCTCCAGCCCCTCGATCTCCAGGATCCGGCCGGCGAAGACGTTTTTCTTGCCCTTCTTCTCGACGGTGAGCAGCCCTTCCTGGATCGCGGCGTAGGGGATGGCATTGACCAGATCCCGCAGGGTGATACCGGGCTGCATTTCACCTTTGAACTTGACCAGGACAGACTCGGGCATGTTCAGCGGCATCATCCCGGTGACGGCGGCAAAGGCCACCAGTCCGGATCCGGCAGGGAAGCTGATGCCGATGGGGAAACGGGTGTGACTGTCGCCGCCGGTTCCCACGGTATCAGGCAGTACCATCCGGTTGAGCCAGCTGTGGATAACCCCGTCGCCGGGCTTGAGGATCACACCGCCCCGGCTGGTCCAGAAGGGAGGCAGGGTGTGCTGCAGCTCCACATCGGCAGGCTTGGGATAGGCGGCGGTATGGCAGAAAGTCTGCAGCACCAGGTCCGCACCGAAGCTCAGAGCCGCCAGCTCTTTGATCTCGTCGCGGGTCATCGGGCCGGTGGTATCCTGGCTTCCCACGGTGGAGACGACTGGTTCGACGTACATACCGGGGCGCACGCCCTCCATGCCGCAGGCTTTGCCCACCATCTTTTGGGCCAGGGTGTAGCCTTTGCCGCTGTCGGCGGGCTGCTCGGGCTTGGCGAAGACGTCGCTGTGGCCCAGGCCCAGGGCTTCACGGGCTTTGTTGGTCAGCCCTTTGCCGATGATCAGAGGGATCCGTCCGCCGGCACGCATCTCGTCGGGAAGCGTGTTGGGCTTGAGCTCGAACTCGCTGACCACTTCACCGTTTTTGAGGATGACACCCTCGTAAGGCTTGACGATAATTTCGTCGCCGGTCTCCAACTTGTCGACGGGGGCTTCGATCGGCAGACAGCCGCTGT